>NZ_JBVJOT010000001.1:23443-284012 GCF_055583025.1 Streptomyces sp. NPDC104831 | reverse complement strand
GTCGCGCCTTCCCCGCGGGGGGGGTTTTTTTTCCCCATGGCCCCCACCAAAAAACGTCCCCCTCCCCCCCCCCTTGGGGGGGGGCCCCGGCCAGCGGCCTGTCGACGGTGTCACCGAGCCCTGTCGCGACGCGTCTTGATCCCGGTGAGGTCCAGGTCCATCGAGAACGGCACGTCCAGCTTCATCCGCTCGCGGAAGATGCCGGTGCTCGTATAGGTGCCGGTCGTCGGCTCCAGCTCGAAGACGTGCACGGCGGCCCGGCCGTTCTCGTTCTCGACCCGCCAGTAGTGGGGGATCTTGGCGCGGGCGTATTTGAGGGGCTTGGTCTCGCGGTCGCGGGAGACGGATTCCTCGGAGACGACTTCGATGGCCAGGACGACGACGTCCGCCGGGAAGCGTGTCTCGTTCGGAGTCACCTCCTCCGCGCGCACCACCACCACGTCCGGCTCCGGCCTGTTCTGCCGGTCGATGTCGATCGTGAACTCGCGGACGACCTCGAGATCGGCGGGTGCGAGAGACTGAAGCTGCCATTCGAAGAAGCTCACAGTGCGCGAATGAAAGAAGGTCTGCGGACTCACGAAGACCAGGCTCCCGTCGATCAATTCCGTATGCGGAGGAAGATTCGGGAGGCGGTCCAGGTCGTCGGCGGTCCAGCCGCCCTTCGGCGGGGTCGGCCAGCTGGACGCGGACGCCTTCGGTGCGACGCTCATCAGTGCTCCCATGGGACGGAGTCTCGCCGGTGCGTTCAGACTATCGGCGGAAAACGGGCAGGTCTTCCGCGAACGTGTGAACGGCACTCGTGTGCTTGACGTGAGATTCATCGGCCGGCCTGTGGACAACTCCGGGGCTGTCGGTGCGGGCCCCTATCGTTGAGGGAGCGGTCGAGGGACGGCACACGGGGGACCGGCGGGGACAGGACGATGGGCGTGATGGGCGGAGTCAGCGAGATGCCACAGGTGACCGAGGGGCCGGGCGCGGCCGACAGCGAGGCGCTGGCCACGCTGCACCGGGTCTTCGGATACGACGCCTTCCGGGGCGAGCAGCAGGCGATCATCGAGCACGTGGTGACGGGCGGCGACGCCGTCGTGCTCATGCCGACCGGCGGCGGAAAGTCGCTGTGCTACCAAATCCCCGCCCTGGTCAGACCCGGTACGGGCGTGGTGGTCTCCCCGCTGATCGCGCTGATGCAGGACCAGGTGGACGCCCTGCGCGCCCTCGGCGTGCGGGCCGGGTTCATGAACTCCACGCAGGACTTCGACGAGCGGCGCACGGTCGAGGCCGAGTTCCTGGCGGGCGAACTGGACCTGCTGTACCTCGCGCCGGAGCGGCTGCGCCTGGACGCCACGCTGGACCTCCTCTCCCGCGGCAAGATCTCCGTCTTCGCGATCGACGAGGCGCACTGCGTGGCCCAGTGGGGCCACGACTTCCGCCCCGACTACCTCGCCCTGTCCCTGCTCGGCGAGCGCTGGCCGGACGTCCCCCGGATCGCCCTCACCGCCACGGCGACCCGCGCCACGCACGAGGAGATCACCCAGCGGCTGAACCTGCCGGCGGCCCGGCACTTCGTCGCCAGCTTCGACCGGCCCAACATCCAGTACCGGATCGTGCCCAAGGCCGACCCGAAGAAGCAGCTCCTCGCCTTCCTGCGGGAGGAGCACCCGGGGGACGCCGGCATCGTCTACTGCCTCTCGCGCAACTCGGTGGAGCGCACGGCGGAGTTCCTGAGCGCCAATGGCATCGAGGCGGTGCCGTACCACGCGGGCCTGGACGCGGCCACGCGCGCGGCGCACCAGTCCCGGTTCCTGCGCGAGGACGGCCTGGTCGTGGTCGCGACCATCGCCTTCGGCATGGGCATCGACAAGCCGGACGTACGCTTCGTCGCCCACCTGGACCTGCCCAAGTCGATCGAGGGGTACTACCAGGAGACCGGCCGCGCGGGCCGCGACGGACTGCCGTCCACGGCCTGGATGGCGTACGGCCTGAACGACGTCATACAGCAGCGCAAGCTGATCCAGTCCGGCGAGGGCGACGAGGCGTTCCGCCGCCGGGCCGCCGCGCACCTCGACGCCATGCTCGCGCTGTGCGAGACCGCCCGCTGCCGGCGCGGCCAGCTGCTCGCCTACTTCGGCCAGGACGCCGACGCCGGGGCCTGCGGCAACTGCGACACCTGCCTCACCCCGCCGGAGACCTGGGACGGCACGGTCGCCGCGCAGAAGGTGCTGTCCACGGTGGTGCGGTTGCAGCGGGAGCGCGGGCAGAAGTTCGGCGCGGTGCAGATCGTGGACATCCTGCTCGGCAAGCGCACCGGCAAGGTGATCCAGTTCGACCACGACCAGCTCTCCGTCTTCGGCATCGGCCAGGACCTCGGCGAGGGCGAGTGGCGGGGCGTCATCCGGCAGCTGCTGGCGCAGGGGCTCCTCGCGGTCGAGGGGGAGTACGGCACGCTGGTGCTCACCGAGGCGAGCGGCGAGGTGCTGCGCCGCGAGCGGGAGGTGCCGCTGCGCAAGGAGCCGAAGAAGCCGGCCGCCTCCCGGTCCCGCGCCGCCGGTGGCTCCGGTGCCTCCGGCGGCAAGGCCAAGGCCGTCGCGGCCGAGCTGCCCGACGCGCTGCTGCCCGCCTTCGAGGCACTGCGGGCCTGGCGCGCCGAGCAGGCCCGGGAGCAGGGCGTCCCGGCCTACGTGATCTTCCACGACGCCACCCTCCGGGAGATCGTGCTCCGCCGGCCCGGCTCGGTGCGGGAGCTGGGCACCGTGAACGGCGTCGGGGAGAAGAAGCTGGCGACCTACGGCGAAGGCGTCCTCAAGGTGCTGGCCTCCCTGGACGGAGCCGTGCCGTCCGCCGAGCCCGACGCCGACGTACCGGACCCGGACTGGCCCGAGCTGTCCGGCGAGCCGGAGCCGGAGCCCGACTGGGTCTAGCCGGCCCCGGCCCGCCGGGGCGGTGCCGTCAGGACAGCGCCGACAGCCCGGGGGCGAAGGTGATCAGCAGCGGCAGCAACGGCACCAGCGCGGCCACCGTCGTGGTCAGCGCCCGGTGCCGGCGCAGCAGCCGGGGCGGCGGCTCCAGCAGCCGGTCGACCCGCTCGCCCAGCAGATGGCGGCTGGAGTCGCAGGACAGCACGCCCCGGTGCTGGTTCAGCTCGATCAGGGCGAGGGCCGTGGTGAGGTGCCCGCAGCGCCGGGAGGCCGCGTCGTCCGCGGCCAGCTCGACCAGGCGGTGCGTCTGGTCGCAGAAGTGGGCGAACAGCGGCACCCGCGGAAAGCCCGTGGCCAGCGCCGTGGACAGGTGCAGCAGCCAGTCGTGGTGGGCGCGGGCGTGACCGCGCTCATGGGTGAGCACGGCGTCGAGCTGGAGGTCGGTGAGGCGGTGCAGCGCCCCCGTGGTGACGACCAGCTGCGCCGGGTGTCCCGGCATCCACCAGGCGTCCGGGTACTCGTCCTCCAGCACCAGCATCGGCCCGCGCGGCGCCCGCAGCCCCGGCGGCAGCTCGGGGGCGCGTTCGCGCAGGTGCGCGCGGGCCTGGCCCCGGCTGCGGCGGGCCTCGAAGAGTTCCCGGGCCAGCATCGCCGTCGTCCAGGCGGCCCCGCAGGCCAGCAGCAGGGTGAGCGCGGCGGCCCACACCGGGGCGGTGGACAGGTCGTAGGCGGCGGTGACGGCGGGCGGCGCGGGGGCGAACACCCGGTCGCGGACGGTGTGGAAGACGGCCGCCGCGCCCAGCACCAGCGCGGTCAGGCAGCACAGCAGGACGGTGGCGACCAGGCACTGCCACACCCACAGCGCGACCACGGGTTCCCGCTCGGGCCAGGCCGCCCGGGTCAGCGCGCGCGGCGCCGGCACGGCGGCGGTCAGGGCGACGACGCTCAGCAGGAGCAGGCAGACGGTCATGCCGGGGCTCCGGTTCCTGGTCGGAAGAGGGGTGCGGGTGCGGGGTGGTGCGGGGCACGCGACGCACGGCCGCACCGGGTGCGTGCGCGTGTCCCCGTCAGTATGGCGAAGAAGGGCGTGCGAGTCAGGTGCCGGCGACGATCCGGCCGGACTCGGTCCGGACCGTCCGGGTACCGCCCGCCGCGCCGTGGCTCAGTCCGCGACGACCCGGCCCGTGACCTCGCCCAGCCCCACCCGGCCGCCGTTCGGTCCGGGCGCCCAGGCCGACAGGGTCACCACGTCCCCGTCCACCAGGAACGTCCGCTCGCCGTCCGGGAGTTCGAGCGGGTCGCGGCCGTTCCAGGTCAGCTCCAGCAGCGAGCCGCGCTGGTCCGCGGCCGGGCCGCTCACGGTGCCCGAGCCGTACAGGTCGCCGGTGCGCAGCGAGGCGCCGTTCACCGTCATGTGGGCGAGCTGCTGGGCGGCGGTCCAGTACATGGTGGCGAACGGCGGCTCGGAGACCACGTGGCCGTTGACCGCGACGGAGATCCGCAGGTCGTAGCCGCCGGGTTCCACGCCGGGCGCCGTGTCGTCCAGGTAGGGCAGCAGCGGGTGCGTGCGCTGGGGAGGTGCCACGCGGGCGTCGTCCAGCGCCTCCAGCGGGGTGATCCACGCCGACACCGAGGTCGCGAAGGACTTGCCGAGGAACGGACCGAGGGGGACGTACTCCCAGGCCTGGACGTCCCGCGCGGACCAGTCGTTGAGCAGGCACAGCCCGAAGACGTGCTCGCGGAAGTCGCCGAGCGCGACCGGGCGGCCCTGCCGCGAGGGCACGCCCACGACGAAGCCGACCTCGGCCTCGATGTCCAGCCGGATCGACGGGCCGAAGACGGGCGCCGGGTCGGCGGGGCTCTTGCGCTGTCCCGAGGGCCGTACGACGTCCGTGCCCGAGACGACGACCGTGCCGGCGCGGCCGTGGTAACCGATGGGCAGGTGCTTCCAGTTGGGGGTGAGGCTGTCCTCGGCGTCCGGGCGGAAGATCCGGCCGACGTTGCGGGCGTGGTGCTCCGAGGCGTAGAAGTCGACGTAGTCCGCCACCTCGAAGGGCAGGTGCAGGGTCACCTCGGGCAGGGGGTGGAAGAGGGGCTCGACCGTCGGGCGGTGGGCCGGGTCGGTGATCCAGGACGTGACGGCGTGCCGTACCTCGGACCAGGTGGCGCGGCCGGCGGCCAGCAGCGGGTTGAGGGTGGGGGCGGCGAGCAGCGCCTGGTGGGGCGAGTCGACCGCCGCCGCCGCGGCGCCCGCGTCGAGGACGTGGTTCCCGAGCCGGACGCCGATCCTCCGCTCGGTGCTGCCGAGGGGCGAGAACACGCCGTAGGGGAGGTTGTGCGGGCCGAAGGGGTCGCCCTCGGGGACGTCGAAGGGGGGCATGGGTGCTGCCTCACTCTCATCCGTGCCATGCATGGCGAAGCGTTCCATGTGGTCGGGCCACACGTTACGGCCGACACGCGTGTCATGGGCAGTGCCTCGGGGGGCGTACGGGGTGGCCGGGAGGGCCGCTCCCACCGTCGGGGCCGACCGGGGGACATGACGGCCGTGCGGCCGCTCGCCGGCCCCGGGTGGCGCCGCGCCACCGTCATCGGGCTTTGCGCGGGGGCGACTTGGGGCCACGCGGTGTGCGATCGCGGGGAACGAGGGGTGAGTCGGCGGGCCCCGGTGTCCGTATTCTCTGGGCATGGCACCCTCCCCGGCATATGCCCTCATCGCCACTGACCTGGACGGGACGCTGCTGCGCGGCGACGACACCGTCTCCGACCGGTCGCTCGCCGCGCTCGCCCGGGTGGCGCGGGCCGGGGCCCGGCACCTGGTGGTCACCGGCCGCCCGGCGCCCCGGGTACGGCCCCTGCTCGCGCGCCTCGGCTGCACCGGACTGGCCGTGTGCGGTCAGGGCGCGCAGGTCTACGACGCCCGGACCGGCCGTCTGCTGTGGTCGGTCCGGCTGGACCGGGAGCTGGCGGAGACCGCGCTCGGCAAGATCGAGGCGGAGGTGGGGCAGGTGTACGCGGCGGTCGACCAGGACGGCGTGGACGGGCTCACGCTCATCGAGCCGGGCTACCGGATGCCGCACCCGACGCTGCCCGCGGTCCGGATCGGCCGGCGTGCCGAGCTGTGGGCCGAGCCCATCAGCAAGGTGCTGCTGCGCCACGCCGAGCTGTCGGACGACGAGTTGGCGGCCGTGGCGCGCTCGGCGGTGGGCTCGCTGGCGAGCGTCACCATGTCGGGGCCGGGCACCGTGGAGCTCCAGCCGAGCGGGGTGACGAAGGCGACCGGTCTGGCGCTGGCCGCCGAGCGGCTGGGGGTCGGCGCCGAAGGGGCCCTCGCCTTCGGCGACATGCCCAACGACATCCCGATGTTCCGCTGGGCGGCGCGCGGTGTCGCCATGGCCGACGCGCATCCGGAGCTGAAGGCGGTGGCCGACGAGGTCACGCTGTCGAACGAGGACGACGGGGTCGCCGTCGTCCTAGAGAGACTGTTCCCGGCCGCCTGACCACGGGGAGGGGCGGCGGCCGGGCCGGTCAGTAGGCGCCGAAGACGTTGTCGATGGAGCCGTAGCGGTCCGCCGCGTAGTTGCAGGCGGCGGTGATGTTCGCGACCGGGTCGTAGATGTCGAAGGACGTCCCGGCGACGTGGTACGCGTTGAAGGTCGGGTCGATGACCTGGAGCAGCCCCTTGGACGGGATGCCCTTGGCCGCGTTGGAGTCCCAGAGGTTGATGGCCGCAGGGTTGCCGGAGGACTCCCGGATGATGTTGCGGTGGATGCCGTTGTAGGTGCCCGGGATGTTCTTCTCGGCCATGATCGCGAGCGATTCGCGGATCCAGCCGTCGAGGGTGTTCGGGTATCCGGCCGGGGTGGTGGACACCGCCGGGGCCGCGGCGGGGGCGGCGAGGGCGCTGCCCGCGCCGATGAGCGGCAGGGCGAGGACGGCGGCGCCGGTGCAGGCGGCGGCGAGGGCGCGGACGAGGCGGGCGTTCCGGGTACGGCGGTGCTGAGCGGCAGCAGGCATCGAAAGTTCCTCTCCGGCGCCTGCGAGGTGAGCTGTCGGGTTCGGGCGGGGAGGCGCCCGGCCGTGCCCGGGAGGAGGCACGGCTTCACCCCGAGCCGTGCCGGCGCGGCGCATGCCGTCCGGCGCGGCGACTTACCTGGGTCCCCCGCTCCTGCCGTACGAATGAGTTCGTGAATGGGTTTCGCGGACGGCGGCAGGATTAGGCGTCCGCCCGACGGCCCGGAACGTATGCGAGAGCACATGTCGGGAACAAGTACCGGATTCCCGCAATGCGCCATTTGAACTTGATCGACTCCGTATGAGGTACTTGATCCTTTGCGATCGCCAATCCCCAACTGGCCGACGGGGCAAGGGTCTGAGGGGGGTGGGGCGCGAGGGGTGGGCCGATCGGGCGCGTGACCCAATTCACGAAATAGCAAAAGACTTCAAATCAGACATGGGGGATTAGTGGGATTCGGGTCCGAAGTCCGAGTCGTGGTGGAACCCGGGACGTGATGCCCGTCGTTGCCGTGGAGGCGGCGAGGGGAGGGCGGGGGTGAGGAAGGTGCGGAGAGGTCGCGACACGGCATCCGGATTACTGTTAAGTCGATATATGTCCCTTATTACCGTGTGATCAAAACCATGCCGGTCATGGTCCGGTACCACCCGAGCTGGACCGGTGGGCGCTATCGGTGATCGAAACAGGACCGGATACGCTGACTTGAGTGATGGCAGCGACCTATCGACAAACCGTGTAATCGCCAGCAGACACCAGCAGACAGGAGACCCCTCGTGACCGTCGTCGGGCCGTTCGGGCTGAGCGTGCGGGACCAGGCTCTCGAAGCCGATGTCCAGGCCGGATTGGCGGCTGTCGAGGAAGGCTTGCTCGATGCCACCAAGAGCGAGGTCCCGTTCATCACCGAGGCCGCGCAGCACCTCGTACGGGCCGGCGGGAAACGATTCCGGCCACTGCTCGTGATGCTCGCCGCCCAGTTCGGCGACCCGTACGCGCCGGGGGTCGTGCCCTCGGCCGTGGTCGTGGAGCTGACCCACCTGGCCACGCTGTACCACGACGACGTCATGGACGAGGCGGCCGTGCGCCGCGGGGTGGACAGCGCCAACACCCGCTGGGGCAACTCCGTCGCGGTCCTCACCGGCGACTTCCTCTTCGCGCGCGCCTCCCAGATCCTCGCCGACCTCGGCCCGGAGGCGGTCCGGGTGCAGGCCCTCGCGTTCGAACGGCTGGTCACCGGGCAGATCCTGGAGACCGCCGGCCCCTCGGACGGCCGTGACCCGGTCGAGCACTACCTGGACGTGCTGGCCGGCAAGACCGGCTCCCTGGTGGCGGTGTCGTGCCGGTTCGGCGCGATGATGTCCGGCGCGGGCGAGCGGGTCGTGGACGTGCTCACCCAGTACGGCGAGCGGCTCGGCGTCGCCTTCCAGCTGGCGGACGACGTCCTGGACATCGCCTCCGACTCCCACGAGTCCGGCAAGACCCCGGGCACCGACCTGCGCGAGGGCATCCCGACCCTGCCGGTGCTCCGGCTGCGCGAGCGGGCCGCCCGGCTCGGGCTGGCCGAGGACATCGCGCTGTGCGAGCTGCTGGACTCCGACCTCGGCGACGACGCCCGGCACGCCCGGGCGCTGGCCGCGCTGCGCGCCCACCCCGCGCTGGAGCAGGCCCGCCGGGACACCGTCCGGTACGCGGAGGAGGCGCGGGCCGCGCTCGCCCCGCTGCCGGAGTGCGACGCCAAGGCCGCCCTGGTGGAGCTGTGCGACGCGGTGGTCCACCGCGCCGGCTGACCGCACCGGGGCCCCACCGGCCGGCCCCGGAGCGCCTCCGGGCGACCTCCGTATCACCCGCTCGGCTGACGTTCGTACGGTCACACCCCGCCCGGCCGTCGTACCGCCGTACGACTGCGGGCGTACCGTCACGGGCTGGTCTCCGCCCGGCCCCGTCCCTCGTACGGCCGCAGCCCCCACGACCCTTACGGGTCGGGGAGGATCCGGCCGTCGGGTGTCATACCGCAGGCGTAGACGCGGTTGCCTCCGAGGGCTGACGCTTCCGCGCCGCCGATTTGGTCATATGGAAGCCACGGACATCACCACTCCTCACCGATTCGGGTGAGAATGGCGGCTCAGGGTTGACCAGCGTGAGAACGGCCGCCGCCGACGACGGAGGTAAGGCACACATGGCACCGTACGAATCCGACGACACAGTGGGCGCCGCGCGGGACGAGGACCCGCGCTCCGGCCGGCGCACAGCCGCCCGGTACGCCGTCCCGGTCGCGGTGGTGGGGGTGGCGGCGGCCACGATCGGGCTCGTCCCGGCGCTCGCCGACTCCGGCGACCCCGACCTGCCGAAGATCACCGCACAGCAGCTGATCGAGAAGATGGCCCGGTCGGACGTGCAGCAGCTGTCCGGCACCGTGAAGATCACCACGGACCTCGGTCTGCCCGACCTCGGCGGCCTGGAGGACGGCCTGCTCTCCGGCAGGGGCCAGGACGGCCCCGGGGACGGCTCCTCCGCCGACCCCAAGTCCCGGTTCACCGAGCTGGCGTCCGGCATGCACACCCTGCGGATCGCGGCCGACGGCCCGGACCGGCAGAAGGTGTCGCTGCTGGAACGCGGGGCCGAGTACAGCCTCATCCACCGCGGCGAGGACGTCTGGGGCTACGACAGCAAGAGCAACGAGGTCTACCACTCCACCGCGGCCGGATCCGGCGGGGAGCGCCGGGCCGAGCCGCCGGCCACGCCCAAGGACTTCGCCGACGAGGCCCTGAAGGCGGTGGACGGCACCACGTCCGTCACCGTCGACGGCACCGCGCAGGTCGCCGGCCGCGACGCCTACAAGCTGCTGATCCGGCCCCGGCAGTCCGGCACCACGGTCGGCGCGATCAGCATCGCCGTGGACGCGAAGACGTGGACGCCGCTGAAGTTCACGCTCACCCCGAGGAGCGGCGGGGCCGCCGTCGTCGACGCCGGCTTCACCCAGGTCTCCTTCGCCCGGCCGGCCGCCTCCGTCTTCGACTTCACCCCGCCGAAGGGCGCGAGGGTCACCGAGGAGAAGGACACGGCGGCCAAGGCGCCGGCCCCGAAGCACGGCGAGGACCTCGCCGGGGGCCTTGAGGGGCTGAACGTTCTCGGCAAGGGCTGGACGTCCGTCGCGAGCCTCGACACCGGCGCCGAGGGCGGCCTGCCGACCGGCTCCCAGGAGGGCGCCCTCGGCGGCTTCCTCGGCTCGCTCGGCGACCCGGTCTCGGGGAAGTTCGGAAAGGGCACGGTCTTCTCCACCCGCCTGGTCAACGCCCTGATCACCGACGACGGCAAGGTGTACGCCGGCCTGGTGACGAAGGAGACCCTGGTGAAGGCGGCCGACGCGGGGAAGTGACCCCACCGGGACCGACGAAACGAGGGGAAGCCGATGGACGAGCCGTCCACCGCGGACCGCGCTGCGGAGCGCACGCCTGCGCGCGCTCCGGAAGACCCGCCCGCGCGCCCGCCTGAGGGCCCGTCCCCGGCGCGTGCGCCGGAACGGGACGCCCCGGGGGACGAGCGCGGGGGCGTGCCGGAGGGCGGCCCGGCGAGTGTCATCGACACGCGCGGGCTCACCAAGCGCTACCGCGGCGGGCAGCTCGCCGTGGACGGTCTCGACCTGGCCGTCCCGGCGGGCAGCGTCTTCGGCTTCCTCGGCCCGAACGGCTCCGGGAAGACCACCACCATCCGCATGCTGATGGGCCTCATCGAGCCGACCGCGGGCACGGTCCGGGTGCTGGGCCGCCCCATGCCCCGCTCGGCCCGTACGGTCCTGCCGCAGGTCGGCGCGCTCATCGAGGGCCCCGCCCTGTACGGCTTCCTCTCCGGCCGGGACAACCTGCTGCGCTTCGACTCCGCCGACCCCACCGCCGACCCGCGCACCCGGCGCGCGCGCGTGGCCGCCGCGCTGGACCGGGTCGGCCTCGCGGCGGCCGCCGGCAAGAAGGCGAAGGCGTACTCGCTCGGCATGAAGCAGCGCCTGGGCCTGGCCGCCGCGCTGCTCCAGCCGCGCCGGCTGCTCGTCCTGGACGAGCCCACCAACGGCCTCGACCCCCAGGGCATGCGCGAGATCCGCACCCTGGTCAGGGAACTGGCCGCCGACGGCACGACCGTCTTCCTCTCCTCCCACCTGCTGGACGAGATCGAGCAGGTGTGCACCCACGCGGCGGTCATGGCGCGAGGCCGGCTCGTCACCCAGGGCGCGGTGGCCGACCTGGCGGCCGGGGCCCGCGGCCGGCTGGTGGTGACCACCCCGGACCCCGCCGAGGCGGCCCGGGTGCTGAAGGAGCTGGGCGTCGGCGACGTGACCGCGGACGGCGACCGGGTCACCGGCGAACCGCCCGGCCGGGACCTCGCGGAGGTGACCGCGGCCCTGGTCACGGCCGGGGTCCGGGTCCGGGGCCTGACCGTCGAACGGGCCTCGCTGGAGGACGCGTTCGTGGCGCTGACCGGGGAGGGTTTCGATGTCGCGGGCTGAGCCGTCCGAGGCCGTCGCCGTGCGCCGGCCGAACCCGCTGTGGGCCCTCGGGCTGCTGCGCGGCGAATTCGTCACCACCGTCCGGCGGTGGCGCACGCTCGCCCTGCTCGGGGTGCTGGCCGCGGTGCCGGTGCTGGTCGGGATCGCGGTGCGGATCGAGACCCGGGGCGGCGGCCGGGTGAGCGGCGGAAGCGGCGAGGGCCCGGCCTTCATCGCGCAGATCACCAACAACGGGCTGTTCCTGGTGTTCACCGCGCTGGCCGCGACCCTGCCGTTCTTCCTGCCGATGGCGGTCGGCGTCGTCGCCGGCGACGCGATCGCCGGGGAGGCGGGCGCGGGCACCCTGCGCTATCTGCTGGTGGCCCCGGCCGGCCGCACCCGGCTGCTGCTGACCAAGTACGCCACCGTGCTGGCCTTCTGCCTGCTGGCCACCCTGGTGGTCACCGTCTCGGCGCTGGCCGTCGGCGCGCTGCTGTTCCCGCTCGGCGAGCTGACGACGATCTCCGGCACCCGGATCGGCCTCGGCGAGGGGCTGGCCCGCGCGCTGCTGATCGCCCTGGTCGTCGCGGCCTCCCTGGTGGGGATCGCGGCCGTCGGCCTGTTCGTGTCGACCCTCACCAACAGCGGCATCGCGGCGATGGCGACCACGGTCGGCCTGCTCATCACCGTGCAGATCGTCGACCAGATACCCCAGCTGCACGCGGTGCAGCCGTACCTCTTCTCGCACTACTGGCTGTCGTTCGCCGACCTGATGCGCGACCCCGTCTACTGGGACGACCTGCTGCGCGACCTCGGGCTCCAGGCGCTGTACGCGGCCGTGTTCGGCTCGGCGGCCTGGGCCCGGTTCACGGCGAAGGACATCACCGCCTAGAGGCCGCCGCCCGGGGCGGCGACGGCACCGGCGGTCTCGTGCGGGAAGCGGGCGAGGGGCGCGTCCTGCGCGAAGAACGTCTTGGCGCGCGCCAGCGCACCGGTGTCGCTCAGCACGTCCCCGGGCTTGCTGCCGCTGCCCAGCAGCACCCCGCCGAACCGCATCCCCATGTAGGCGGCCGAGTTGCGCAGGGTGCCGGAGTACGGGTCGGCCACGGACAGCTCCTCGTCCGCCAGCGCGGCGACGCCCCAGAGGGTGCGCCCGGCCATCCGCGCCTTGAAGTCCAGGCCCGGGGTGCGCAGCCAGCCGGACCAGTGGTCCAGGTAGCGCTTGGTCTGGGCGGAGACCGAGTACCAGTACACCGGTGAGGCGATCACGATGTCCGTGGCCGCGAGCGTGGCGTCCAGCAGCAGACCGGCCGGGGTGCCGGACGGCGGCCGTACGTGGTCGCTGTCGTGCCGCAGGTCCTCGAAGTCGGGCAGCGGCTGTTCCGTGAGGTCGATCCAGCGCTGTTCGACTCCGTCGGGGAGCTGCTCGGCGGCCCGGCGGGCCAGCAGCCCGGTGTTGCCCCCGGTGCGGGCGCTGCCCAGGACGAAGAGAAAACGGCGGTCCATGTGGTCCCCCAGGTGCGTCAGGTCGTACCAACGAACAAGGCGTGTGCATTTTATGCATGCGCAACTAACTGGCGCCAGGGTTTATGCCGCCGAGGCGGCTGGTGCGAGGCTGTGACGCCGCGGTGACGCGGCGGGCGTGGGTAGCCGACACACTGGTGGACAGGATGCGTACGACCGGATCGCGACGCCGGGGGACTGGAGGGACACCGATGGCTGGACTCAGCTTCGAGAAGAAGCGGGCGCCGCGGACCGCGGAGTATCCGGCGGCGGTGCCCGTCCGGGTGCACGGCACGGGGAGCGCCTCGGTGGACGGGGTGCCGGTCGTCGCGGCGCCGGGCGAGGAGATCCGGCAGGCCGTGCTGAACCGCCTGCAGAGCCTGGCCATCAGCGTCGGCGCCCCCATACGGGCCACCGTCCACGACGACCTCGCGGGCTGTGTGGTCCCGCTGGAGGTCTCGGCGGACGGCTCCAGCCGGATGACCGGCGAACCGGTCCCGCTGGCCGCGCGCCGGGCACCGGGCGCGGCGCCCGTGGAGGCGACGGCGCCGGGCACCGCCGAGCGGACGCCGGCCGGCGGCTTCGGGCCCCCGCCCGTGATGGACCCCCGGCCGGCCCCCGCCACCGCGCCGGCCACGCCGGGCCCGGGCGCGGGCACGGCCCCGGGTGCGGGTGCGGCGGCCTCGGGCACGGGGGCCGGATCGGGCGGGCGTACGGCTTCGTACGCGGGCGCGGACCTGGCCTCGGTCTTCGGCTCGCCCGTCGACGAGCCGGCGCCCGTCCACACCCCGGCCCGCGGCTTCGACGCGGTCGCCGAGGAGGTGCTCGGCGACGGGCCGCTGACCGAGACCGCCGAGGGCGCGGAGCTGCTCGCCGAGCCGCTGGGCCGGATCAACGAGGCCGTGCGGGCGGGCCGCATCGACGCGGCGGCCCAGCTGGCCGAGCGGACGCTCGCCGAGGCGTCGGCCGTGTTCGGCCCGCACCACGCCGAGGTGCTGCACGTGCGCGAGCTGTCCGCCTACATCGCCTATCTGGCGGACGACCCGGTGCGCGCCTGCCGGCTGTCCCTGGACCTCGCCCGGCTGCGCCGCGAGGCCCGGGACGGGGAGGCCGCCTACGGCAACGTGCGGAGCGCGGCGACCGCCTGGCGTGCCGTGCGCGACCCCGAGGAGGGCCTGCGGCTGGGCCGCGACCTGGTCGACCTGTGGGCGGACCTCGCCGCCGAGCCGGGTCCCGCGGCGGACGATCCGCGCCCGCTGGAGGCCGCCCGCGCCCGCATGGTCCGGCTGGCCGACCGCGCGGCCGGGGCGGCACAGGCGTAGCGGCCCAAGCCCCGGACCCCGCTCCCGGGCGCGGTCCGCGGGGCTACTGCACGCAGAATTCGTTGCCCTCCGGGTCCCGCATCAGGACCCACTCGCCTCCGGGCTCGCGCACCTCCCGTACCACCCGGGCGCCCAGCGCCTCCAGGCGTGCCACCTCCTCCGCGCGCCGCCCGGGGCCGGCGTGCAGGTCGAGGTGGAGACGGTTCTTGCCGGTCTTCGCCTCCGGCACCCGCTGGAACAGCAGCCGCCTGCCGAGCCCGGTGCCGGTCTCGGGGTCGTACGGGTCGTCGGGGTGCCGTACGGCGATCAGGTCGCGGAAGGCGGGCCGCCCGTGGTACTCGACGGTGGCCTGTCCGGGCAGCGCGCCGGCGGACAGCAGCCGTTCGACGAGGGCGCTGTTGTCCTCGGCGGTGTAGTGCAGCGCGGCGGCCCAGAAGTCGGCCTGGCCGTGCGGGTCGGCCGCGTCGATGACGAGTTTCCAGTGCAGTGGGGCGGGCGCCTGTGTGGTCATGGCTCCCACTTATAGCCGCCGGCCCGGACGGAAGGGCCCCTTCCGTCCAGGTCAGACGTCGGCCGGGGCCGACGCGGGGGTCTCGGCGGGGCGGGGCGCCGGCAGGGGGAGCCGGCGCGGGCGCCGGGAGGAGCGCAGCGCGTCGCCCGTGAGCAGCACCAGCGCCAGCCAGACCAGCGCGAACCCGGCCCACCGCTCGGGCGGCATGGCCTCGTGGAAGTAGAGGATGCCGAGCAGGAACTGGAAGACCGGGGCCAGGTACTGCAACAGGCCCAGGGTGGACAGGGGCACGCGGATCGCCGCCGCGCCGAAGCAGACCAGCGGCACCGCGGTGACGAGGCCGGTGGAGGCGAGCAGCGCGGCGTGTCCGGCGCCCTCCGCCGCGAACGTGGCGTTCCCCCGCGCGGCCAGCCAGATCAGGTAGCCGAGCGCCGGCAGGAACTGGATCGCGGTCTCGGCGGCCAGTGACTCCACCCCGCCGAGGTCGACCTTCTTCTTCACCAGCCCGTAGGTGGCGAAGGAGAAGGCGAGGCAGAGCGAGATCCACGGCGGGCGGCCGTAGCCGACGGTCAGGACGACGACGGCGGCGAGGCCGACCACGACCGCCGCCCACTGCACGGGCCGCAGCCGCTCCTTGAGGAGGAGCACGCCCATCGCGATGGTGACCAGCGGGTTGATGAAGTAGCCGAGCGAGGCCTCCACGACGTGGCCCGCGTTGACCGCCCAGATGTACACGCCCCAGTTGACGGTGATCACGGCCGCCGCCACGGCGACCAGGCCGAGCCGCCGGGGCCGGCGCAGCAGCTCCCCGGCCCAGGCCCAGCGGCGCACGAAGAGCAGCAGGACGGCGACCACCACCAGGGACCACACCATCCGGTGGGCGAGGATCTCCGCGGCCCCGGCCGGTTTCAGCAGCGGCCAGAACAGGGGCACCAGGCCCCACATCCCGTAGGCGGCGAAACCGTTCAGCAGACCTGTACGGTGCTCACCCTCGGACTTCCCGGCCACCGGCCCCTCCTTCGTGCTCGCGTGAACCGTGCGGTCGCGCGAGCACGAAGGTAGCGCCGGGCACCCTCCGATGTCATGTTCGTATCGTCATACGGTCATGACAGGGGAGGGTGGTGCGGGTGTGGCGCGGTCCCCGGCCGGACCGGGTCAGCCCTTCAGCGCGGCCGCGACCGCCTGCGCCAGCGGGGTGGTGGGACGGCCGGCCAGCCGGGACAGGTCGCCGGAGGGGACGACCAGTTCGCCCTCGGCGATCGAGGCGTCCACGGCCGCGAGGAGCCCGGCCACCGGAGCGGGCAGCCCGGCGCCGGTCAGGATGCCGGTGAGGTCCTCCACCGAGACCGGCCGGTAGGCGATCTCCCGGCCGGTCTGCCGGCTCAGCTCGGCCGCGTACTCGGCGAAGCTCCACGCCTCGTCGCCGCCCAGCTCGTACGTCGCGTTCTCGTGGCCCTCGCCGGTCAGCACCGCGACCGCGGCGGCGGCGTAGTCGGCACGGGCGGCCGAGGAGACCCGGCCGTCGCCGGCGGCCTGCACCACCGCGCCGTGCTCCAGCACCGGCGCCAGGTGCTCGGTGTAGTTCTCGTGGTACCAGCCGTTGCGCAGCAGGGTGTAGGGCACGCCGGAGGCGAGCAGCACCTTCTCGGTGGCCCGGTGGTCGTCCGCCAGCGCGGCCGTCAGGGTGCCGGGGGCGCTGGTGTAGGCGAGCAGCGCCACGCCGGCCGCCTTCGCCGCGTCGATGACGGCCGTGTGCTGGCGCACCCGGTCCTTGTGGACCTCACTGCCCGAGATCAGCAGCACCTTGTCGCCGGCCGCGAACAGGCCGTCGAGGGTCTCGGGAGTGTTGTAGTCGGCGACGGCCAGCCGCACGCCTCGCGCGGCGAGGTCGGCGCCCTTGGCCGGGTCCCGCACGACGGCGGTGATCCGCTCCGCCGGGACCTTCTCCAGCAACTGCTCGACGACGTGGCGGCCGAGGTGGCCGGTGGCTCCGGTGACGACGATGCTCATGATTCCGCGACTCCTTGGTGGGATGCCTTGATGACACTCACTGTAAAGGTGGCGCTGTAGATTAGAAAGTACCCACTTTGAAGTAAGGTACTGGCATGTCGGTAAGCGAGAGTGGGCCGGTGGGCGAGGGCGGGGCGGACGCCGAGGCGCGGTGCCCGTACCGCCTCGTCCTGGAGCACGTCACCAGCCGCTGGGGCGTCCTCGTGCTGATCGAGCTGCTGGAGCGGCCCCACCGGTTCAGCGAGCTGCGCCGGGCGGTCGGTGTGTCGGCCGGCCGGGCCGTCAGCGAGAAGATGCTCACCCAGACCCTCCAGACCCTGGAGCGCGACGGACTGGTGCACCGGGACGCCAGGCCGGTCATCCCGCCCCGCGTGGACTACTCGCTCACCGGACTCGGCCGCGAGGCGGCACAGCAGGTGCGGGCCCTCGCCCGGTGGACGCGCGACCGCATGGACCGGGTCGAGGAGGCCCGCCGGGCGTACGACGAGGCCCGGGACGCGCGGTCCCGGGCCTCGTGAGTCGGCGGGTGGGTCAGCCGACGACCGTCCAGGTGTCCCCGCCCGCCAGCAGCGCGGCGAGGTCGCCCTTGCCGCGCTGTTCCACGGCGGTGTCGAGCTGCTCGGCCATCAGGGTGTCGTAGACCGGCCGTTCGACCGAGCGGAACACACCGATGGGGGTGTGGTGCAGCGTGTCCGGATCGGCGAGCCGGGACAGGGCGAAGGCGGTGGTCGGCGACGCGGCGTGGGCGTCGTGGACCAGGACGTCCGCCTCGTTCTCCGGGGTGACGGTGACCACCTCCAGGTCGCCGGTGGCCCGGTCGCGCACGACGCCCCTCGCCCCGTCGGCGCCGAACCGGATCGGCTGCCCGTGCTCCAGCCGGATCAGCGCTTCGTCGGCCCGCTGCTTGTCCTTCAGCGCGTCGAAGGCGCCGTCGTTGAAGATGTTGCAGTTCTGGTAGATCTCGATCAGCGCGGTGCCCGGGTGGGCGGCCGCGGCGCGCAGCACCTCGGTCAGGTGCTTGCGGTCGGAGTCGATGGTGCGGGCCACGAAGGACGCCTCGGCACCGATCGCCAGCGACACCGGGTTGAAGGGCGCGTCCAGCGAGCCCATCGGCGTGGACTTGGTGATCTTGCCGACCTCGGAGGTGGGCGAGTACTGGCCCTTGGTCAGGCCGTAGATCCGGTTGTTGAACAGCAGGATCTTCAGGTTGACGTTGCGGCGCAGGGCGTGGATGAGGTGGTTGCCGCCGATGGACAGGGCGTCGCCGTCGCCGGTGACGACCCAGACGCTCAGGTCGCGGCGGGAGGTGGCCAGGCCCGTGGCGATGGCGGGGGCGCGGCCGTGGATGGAGTGCATCCCGTAGGTGTTCATGTAGTACGGGAAGCGGGAGGAGCAGCCGATGCCGGAGACGAAGACGACGTTCTCCCGGGCCAGGCCCAGTTCGGGCATGAAGCCCTGCACGGCCGCGAGGATCGCGTAGTCACCGCAGCCGGGGCACCAGCGCACCTCCTGGTCCGACTTGAAGTCCTTCATCGACTGCTTGGCCTCGGCCTTGGGGACCAGCTGGAGCAGCCCGTTGGTGGCGTCAGTCATCGATGGCCTCCTTCAGCGCCGCGGCGAGCTGTTCCGCCTTGAACGGCATGCCGTTGACCTGGTTGTAGGAGTGGGCGTCCACCAGGTACTCCGCCCGGATCAGGGTGGCGAGCTGCCCGAGGTTCATCTCGGGGATCACGACCTTGTCGTAGCCCTTCAGGACCGTGCCGAGGTTGCGCGGGAAGGGGTTGAGGTGGCGCAGATGGGCCTGGGCGATCGATTCGCCGGCCGTCCGCAGCCGTCGTACGGCGGCGGTGATGGGGCCGTAGGTGGAGCCCCAGCCGAGGACGAGCGTCGTCGCGCCGTGCGGGTCGTCGACCTCCACGTCCGGTACGTCGATGCCGTCGATCTTGGCCTGCCGGGTGCGGACCATGAAGTCGTGGTTGGCCGGGTCGTAGGAGATGTTGCCCGTGCCGTCCTGCTTCTCGATGCCGCCGATGCGGTGTTCCAGGCCCGGGGTGCCCGGGATCGCCCACGGTCTGGCCAGGGTCTGCGGATCCCGCTTGTACGGCCAGAACACCTCGCTGCCGTCGGCCAGCGTGTGGTTCGGCGCCTGCGCGAACCGCACGCGCAGGTCCGGCAGTTCCTCCGGCTCCGGGATGCGCCACGGCTCGGAGCCGTTGGCCAGGTAGCCGTCCGACAGCAGCATCACCGGCGTGCGGTAGGTCAGCGCGATCCGGGCGGCCTCCAGGGCGGCGTCGAAGCAGTCCGCCGGGGTGCGCGGCGCCACGACGGGCACCGGGGCCTCGCCGTTGCGCCCGTACATCGCCTGGAGCAGGTCGGCCTGCTCGGTCTTGGTCGGCAGGCCCGTGGAGGGGCCGCCGCGCTGGATGTCCACCACCAGCAGCGGCAGCTCCAGCGAGACCGCCAGCCCGATCGTCTCCGACTTCAGGGCGACGCCGGGCCCGGAGGTGGTGGTCACGGCCAGGGAGCCGCCGAAGGCCGCGCCGAGCGCGGCGCCGATGCCCGCGATCTCGTCCTCGGCCTGGAAGGTGCGCACCCCGAAGTTCTTGTGCCGGGACAGCTCGTGCAGGATGTCCGAGGCCGGGGTGATCGGGTACGAGCCCAGGAACAGCGGCAGGTCCGCCTGGCGGGAGGCCGCGATCAGGCCGTAGGCCAGGGCGAGGTTGCCGGAGATGTTGCGGTAGGTGCCCACGGGGAACGCCTTGGCGGCCGGGGCGACCTCGTAGGAGACCGCGAAGTCCTCCGTGGTCTCGCCGAAGTTCCAGCCCGCCCGGAACGCGGCGATGTTCGCCGCCATGATCTCCGGCTTCTTGGCGAACTTGGACTTCAGGAACCTCTCGGTGCCCTCGGTGGGCCGGTGGTACATCCACGACAGCAGACCGAGGGCGAACATGTTCTTGCTGCGCTCGGCCTCCTTGCGGGAGAGGTCGAACTCCTTGAGCGCCTCCACCGTCAGGGTGGTCAGCGGCACGGGGTGGAGGTGGTAGCCGTCGAGGGAGCCGTCGTGCAGCGGGTCGCTCGCGTAACCGACCTTCTGCAGGGCCCGCTTGGTGAACTCGTCGGTGTTGACGATGATCTCGGCGCCGCGCGGGAGGTCGCCGACGTTGGCCTTCAGGGCGGCCGGGTTCATCGCCACCAGGACGTTCGGCGCGTCCCCGGGGGTGAGGATGTCGTGGTCGGCGAAGTGGAGCTGGAAGGACGAGACCCCGGGCAGCGTGCCGGCGGGGGCACGGATCTCCGCGGGGAAGTTCGGGAGCGTGGAGAGGTCGTTGCCGAAGGAAGCGGTCTCCGAGGTGAACCGGTCACCGGTGAGCTGCATGCCGTCACCCGAGTCCCCCGCGAACCGGATGATCACCCGGTCCAGGCGCCGCACGTCCTTCGCTTCGCCCGGTTTGCGCTGCTCTCCCACGACGGTTCCGTCGGTCTGCTCCGCTGGGCTGCTGACCTGGCTGGTCACTGAACTGGACCTCCTTCGAGGCGGCTGTCCGGGGCCTGGTCGTCCCACGGACCATCCCAGGATCAACCCTACGTCGGTCAGGGTCGCCCTCCCGAGGCCATCCGCGGATCGGATGCCGTTTTCGAGAGGGCCTGTCGCGCTGGCTTCACATCATGTCCCGCATCACGGAAGCGCCGCTCACGGCGCTTCCGCGCGTCTTCAGGTTTGCTCCCGCGGCCGCCCCGTACGGGCCCTGTTCCAGGGCCTGCCCGAGGGGCCCGCTCAGGAGTTCAGATAGGTGAGCACGGCCAGTACCCGCCGGTGGTCACCGTCGCTCGGGGCCAGGCCGAGCTTCAGGAAGATGTTGCTGACGTGCTTCTCCACGGCGCCGTCGCTGACCACCAGCTGCCGGGCGATCGCCGAGTTCGTCCGTCCCTCCGCCATCAGCCCGAGCACCTCGCGCTCCCGGGGGGTCAGCCCGGCCAGCACGTCCTGCTTGCGGCTGCGGCCGAGCAGCTGCGCGACCACCTCCGGGTCCAGCGCCGTGCCGCCCTCGGCCACCCGCACCACCGCGTCGACGAACTCCCGTACGTCCGCGACCCGGTCCTTGAGCAGATAGCCCACGCCCCGGCTGGAACCGGCCAGCAGCTCGGTGGCGTAACGCTCCTCCACGTACTGCGACAGCACGAGCACCCCGAGCCCCGGGTGCAGCCGGCGCAGCGCCACGGCCGCGCGGACGCCCTCGTCGGTGTGCGTCGGCGGCATCCGCACGTCCGCCACGACCACGTCGGGCAGCTCGCCGCGGCCGTCCAGGTCGGCGATGGTCTTCACCAACGCGTCCGCGTCGCCGACGCCGGCCACGACGTCGTGCCCGCGGTCGGTCAGCAGCCGGGTCAGGCCCTCTCTGAGCAGCACCGAGTCCTCGGCGATGACCACTCGCACCCTGTCCTCCACGATCTTCCGGTCCCCCACAGCGCGATCCGTCACGGCGGCGTCCGCCCCCGGCCGCCCGCCGCCTTACGGACCACCAGCATTCCAGGCTTCGGCCGGAAGCGCCGCCGTACCAGGGGAAAGATCAGGGAGCGGACGCGTTGACCCCCGACCGCGCCAGGGGAAAGATCCGGGGCTGGGCGGGTTGTCCCCGGCGGTGACGGGGAAGGGCCCGCCGTCCAGGGGCAACGCCCAGGCGCCGACACGCCGGTTTCCGGCCGGGCCCGTCGGTCCGCGACCGACTTCGCAGGGGGCGGGGGCGGGGGTGGGTCCGGAGGCGGGCACGGGGGTGCCGGTCCCGGACCGGTCGGTCCGGGACCGGTGGTGCGCCCCCGCCGTGGCAGGGCCGGGGCCGCGTCCGGGGCCGTACGCACGGCCTGGTGCTCAGGTGCGCCAGGGGAGTTCCGCGATGACCCGGGTGGGGCCGCCGGCCGGGGAGTCGATCACGAGGAGGCCGTCCACCGCGTCCAGCCGGGCCGCGAGCCCGGCCAGCCCCGAGCCCCGGGCGAGGTCCGCGCCGCCCACGCCGTCGTCGCTCACCTGGAGCATCAGCCGGTCGTCCGCCCGCCACACGTCGACCGAGGCGGTGCGGGCCCCGCTGTGCTCGCTGACGTTGCGCAGCAGCTCGGAGACGGTGAAGTAGGCGATGCCCTCGATGGCCGCCGCCGGCCGCGCCGGCAGGTCGACCTCCACCCGCACCGGCACCGTGCAGCGGGAGGCGACCGACGACAGCGCCGCGTCCAGGCCGCGGTCGGTGAGCACGGCCGGGTGGATCCCCCGCGCGAGGTCGCGCAGCTCCTGGAGGGCCGTCTTCACCTCGCCGTGCGCCTCCTCCACCATCCGCGCCGCCGCCCGCGGATCCTCCCGCAGCTTCTCCTTGGCCAGCCCCAGGTCCATGGCCAGGCCGGCCAGCCGGGCCTGGGCGCCGTCGTGCAGCGCCCGCTCGATGCGGCGCAGATCGGCGGCGGCGGTGTCGACCACGGCGCCCCGGTCCGACTCCAGCTCCACCACCCGCGCCGACAGCGGCGACGGCCCGAGCAGCCCCCGCACCAGCAGCCCGTCCACGGTCGTCAGCGCTCGCACCAGCCACGGGTTGACCAGCGTGAACACCAGCCCGACCAGTGCGGCCAGCGCGATCTCGAACGGGTTGTCCACGTAGACGCTGTGGTGGCTGTCGCCGTACAGCTGGATACCGCTCTGGCCGGCGTAGACCGGGAGCACCCAGAACCACAGCGGGTACGTCAGCAGCGACCAGCCGAGGGACCAGAAGGTCACCACCACCGAGAACGAGAACACCGCCCACGGGAACTGCACCAGCGTGTACAGCGCCTGCCGCCAGGAGGAACCGCTCTTCAGGACCGCGCCCATCCAGGCCACCGGGCCCGGCTTGCCCGGACGCAGCGGCTCCGGGTCGGCCACCCGCACGTCCAGCAGACCGCGCGCCCGCGCCCGCTCCAGCACCCCGAAGCCCCGGCAGCCGGCCAGCGCCGCCGCCAGCACCGGGATGCCGAGGAAGGTCACCAGCAGGCCCGCGCCGAGGGAGACCATCGTCACCGTCCAGCAGAACAGCACGACGGCGACCGGCAGGCTCAGCAGCACATACCCGAACTCCCGCCAGCTGCGCGCCTCGAACGGCGCCCGCAGCCCGGCCGGCAGCCGGTGCGGCCGCTCGCTCCGGTAGGCGTACTCCTGTCCGTACTCCGTGGCCATCGGTGTCGTCCCGTTCTCCTCGTCCATGCGGTGGTCCCGCCGTACTTCCAGGGTGGTCCGCCGCGTGCTCCGGGGACATGGAGGCCGTCGGCGTCTCCTACGGGGGGTTTTCCCCACCCCGTACCGACCCCCCGGTCTCCCCGCCCGGCCCGGCCGGGCCTGCGGGCGGCCCGACCGGAGCCCGCGAGCGGCCCGGTCGGGGGTCCCCGTGCGCGGCCGGTTCGGTGCCGCGTACGGCCGGTGCCGCGTACGGCCGGCCGGCCGGTCGGCCGGTTCCGGTCCCGCGTACGGCCCGTCCGGGGGCCGTGCGAGGCCGCCCGGCCGCCGTACCCGGCCCCGGCCCCGACGCGGCGGTTACTCCTGCCGGTCCCGCCAGGGCAGTTCCGCCGTCACCACCGTGGGCCCGCCGGCCGGGGAGTCGACCACGAACAGGCCGTCCACCGCGCCCAGCCGCTCCGCGAGGCCCCGCATGCCGCTGCCCGCGTCGAGCCGGGCGCCGCCCCGGCCGTCGTCCCGGACCTGGAGGATCAGCCGGTCGTCCGCCCGCCAGACGTCGACCGAGGCGGTGCGGGCCCCGCTGTGCTTGCTGACGTTCTGCAGCAGCTCGGAGACGGTGAAGTAGGCGATGCCCTCGATGGCCGCCGCCGGCCGGGCCGGCAGGTCCACGCTCACCTTCACCGGCACCGTGCAGCGGGAGGCGACCGACGAGAGCGCCGCGTCCAGGCCGCGGTCGGTGAGCACGGCCGGGTGGATGCCCCGGGCCAGATCGCGCAGCTCCTGGAGGGCCAGCTTCACCTCGCCGTGCGCCTCCTCCACCATCGCCGCCGCCGTGTCGGGGTCCTCCATCAGCTTCTCCTTGGCCAGACCCAGCCCCATCGCCAGGTTGACCAGCCGGGCCTGGGCCCCGTCGTGCAGGTCCCGCTCGATCCGGCGCAGGTCCGCCGCCGCCGTGTCCACCACGACCCCGCGGTCGGACTCCAGTTCGGCGATCCGGCGCTCCAGCTCGTCCGAGGGCGACAGCAGCCCGCGCACCATCGCCCGGTCCAGGTTCGCCATCAGCCGCGCCAGGTACGGCAGCACCGGCCACAGCACGAACAGCGAGGTCAGCACGGTGACGAAGGTGAGGATGCCCCACGGCAGCCGGATCACGTCGTACAGCAGGGTGCGCCAGCCCACCGGATCCTTCAGCGCCATCCACACCCGCTGCACCGGCCCCCCGCTCCGGGCGAACGGCAGCGGCGACGGCTCCTCCACCCGCACCCCGAGCAGCGCCCGGGCCCGGGCCCGCTCCACCTTGCCCAGCCGCCGGGAGACGAGCAGGCAGAACGCGAGCAGCGGAAGCCCGATCACGGTGACGGTGAGGGCGCCGCCGACGGCCAGCACGGTGAACGCGTACGTGAAGCCGAACACCGCCACCGGCAGGTTCAGCAGCAGGTGCGCGATCTCCTTCCAGGTGTGCGCGTCGTAGGCCGGGCGGGGCGGGGGCAGCCGGTGCGAGCCGTCGGGTCCGTCGTCTGCGTCGGTGCCGGCGCTCGGGGCGGCGGCGGGGCTGGGAGCGGTCATGCTGGTCAGCCTGCCGTGCCCGGCACCGTTCCCGCCATGCGGTACACCGCCCTGCCCCGCCGGGGGAAAACCCCACCCCCGGCCCGTCCGGTTTGTCCCGCGGCGTGACGGGCCGCTTACCCGCTCTTTATCAGGGCCTAGACTCGCGTGCGTACAGATCCTCGAATCACGAGGCATCACCCGGTGCACTGAGATCACCACGGTCACGAGGTCAGGGAGCGAGGGACGCCACGGTGCGGGAGACGTTGGGAGACTCGGCGGTCGCCGCGGGGCACGTCGTCGCGGCCGGCTACTTCCGGTCCTACTCGGTGGTAGGGCTGCTCGCCGTCGTCGGCGTGCTGTTCGTCGCGGTCGCCTTCGGCGCCGGCCGCCTGCTCCGCCCGGTCGTGCCGACCCCGGAGAAGCTGCTCACCTACGAGTGCGGTGTCGACCCCGTCGGCGAGGGCTGGGCCCACACCCAGGTCCGCTACTACGTCTACGCCTTCCTCTACGTGATCTTCGCGGTCGACTCGATCTTCCTGTTCCCCTGGGCGACGGTCTTCGCCGCCCCCGGCTACGGCGCGGCGACCCTGGTGGAGATGTTCGTCTTCCTCGGCTTCCTCGCCGTGGGCCTGCTCTACGCATACAAGAAGGGCGTCCTGGCATGGACGTGAACCCGGACCCCGTTCTCCTGCCCGAGCCCAAGCGGCTGGGGGCGCTGGCACGGCTCGCCCCCGAACCGATGAAGGTGGTCCTGAACTGGGGCCGCCGCTACTCGCTGTGGGTGTTCAACTTCGGCCTCGCCTGCTGCGCGATCGAGTTCATCGCCGCGTCGATGGCGCGCCACGACTTCATCCGCCTCGGCGTCATCCCCTTCGCGCCGGGCCCCCGCCAGGCCGACCTGATGGTCGTGTCCGGCACGGTCACGGACAAGATGGCCCCGGCCGTCAAGCGGCTGTACGAGCAGATGCCCGAGCCGAAGTACGTCATCTCCTTCGGGGCCTGCTCCAACTGCGGCGGCCCCTACTGGGACTCCTACTCCGTCACCAAGGGCGTCGACCAGATCATCCCGGTGGACGTCTACGTCCCCGGCTGCCCGCCGCGCCCCGAGGCCCTGCTCCAGGGCATTCTCAAGCTCCAGGAGAAGATCGCCCGCGAGTCGCTGGGGGAGCGGTACGGCGACCGGCCCGCCCGGCCGTCCGCCGCGGCCCTGCGGAGCGGGCTGGTGCGGCCCCCGGCGCCGCCCGCCGAGGAGGGCCCGCGATGAGCACGTCCGCCGGCTGGCTGCCCGCCCCCGCCGAGGAGCTGTTCGGCACGGACGCCACGGCGGAGGAGGCGTACGACCTCCTGACCGTGGACGTACCGCCGTCCGCCTGGCTCACCGCCCTGGAGACGGCCCGTACGACCCTGTCCTGCACCTACTTCGACTGGCTGAGCGCGGTCGACGAACCGGGCACCGGCTTGCGGGTCGCCGCGCACGTCGTCGCCCTGCACCCGGTCCGCCGCCTCCTCGTCCGTACGACGGTCCCGCACGAGGCGCCCGTCCTGCCGTCCGCCGTCGGCGTCTACGCGGGCGCCGGGTGGCACGAGCGCGAGACCCACGAGATGTTCGGCGTCGTCTTCGAGGGCCACCCGGGGCTGGAGCACCTCCTCCTCCCGGAGACCTTCGAGGGCCACCCCCTCCGCAAGGACTTCGTCCTCGCCGCGCGCGTCGCCAAGGCGTGGCCGGGCGCGAAGGAGCCGGGCGAGTCCGAGCACGGCGGCCCCAAGCGCCGCCAGATGCTGCCCCCCGGCGTCCCCGACCCCAACGAATGGGGCCCCCTGAAGGGCCAGCTCCCCCCGGCCCCGGCCCGCCCGGCCAGAACGGCGACGGCCCGCCCGGCAGCCGACCGCCCGGTACGCCGCACCCGCTCGGCGTCGGAGGGCTCGGCGAGCCAGGCGGCCCAGGCCGCACCCGCGACCCCGGAGGCGGGTGCGGGCGCTCCCGCACGGCCGCGTCGGACGCGCAGCGCGAGCGAGGGTTCGGCGAGCCAGACGGCCCAGCCCGGTGCCGCTGTTGCGGGTGCGGACGGTCCCGCGTGGCCGCGCCGGGCGCGGAGCGCGAGCGAGGGTTCGGCGAGCCAGGCGGCGGCCCGGGCCCAGGACGCGGCGACGCACCAGCAGGCCGCGGCCGAGGGCGATGCCACGGGTGCGGCGGCGCAGGGGCCGACGGAGGGCCCGGCCGCCGAGGCCTCGGTGGCCTACGAGCCCGGTACCGCGCCCACCCCGCCGCGCCGCGCCCGCAGCGCCTCGGAGGGCTCGGCCTCCCAGCGCGCCGGGGCCCCGCGCAGCGCGGACGCCCCCTGGCACCACGCCCGCCCGGCCTTCGGCGAACCGGAACCCACCCCGGAACCGGAGCCGCGAAGGACGACGGAGCCGGCCCCCGCCGACGAGCCGCAGCGTGAGCGCGCCCCGGAACCGGCGCCGAAGCGCGAGCCGGAGTCGGAGCCGCAGTCGCGGTCGGAGCCGCGGCAGGCACCGGCCCGGGAGACGGAAGCCAAGCCCGCACCCCAGCCGGACCCGGCTCCCCAGCCGGCATCTCGCAAGGCCCGGGAACCTGAGTCCGGTGAGGCTTCCGAGCCCGGCCAGGTACCCGCGTCCGGCCAGGCCCCCGCGTCCGGTCAGGTACCCGGGTCCGATCAGGCATCCGAGTCCGGTCGGGTATCCGAGTCCGGCCAGGCCCCCGAGTCCGGCCAGGCCCCCGAGTCCGGTGAGGCCCCCGAGTCCGGTGAGGCATCCGAGCCGGGTCAGGCACCCCGACCCGAACCGGCCCCCGAGTCCGGTGAGGCATCCGAGCCGGGTCAGGCACCCCGACCCGAACCGGCCCCCGAGTCCCGGCCCGCCACCCCCCGGCCCCCGATCACCCCCGACAACCCCGACCCCTCAGGAGGCCCGCAGTGAACGACGTGCTGGACGTCGCGCTGCGGCTCCTCGTCGTGTTCGTCGTCTTCCTCACCTTCCCGCTGATTGTCGGCCAGACCGAGCACAAGGTGATGGCGCACATGCAGGGCCGCCTGGGCCCGATGTACGCCGGCGGCTTCCACGGCTGGGCCCAGCTGGTCGCCGACGGGGTGAAGTTCGCGCAGAAGGAGGACGTGGTCCCGGCCGGCGCCGACCGCCGCGTCTTCCAGCTCGCCCCCGCCGTGGCCCTGCTGCCGTACCTCCTCGTGCTGCTCGCCATCCCGATCGGCCCGGGCGAGGGCGCCGTCGGCCAGGTCCTGGACGCCGGCGTGTTCTTCGTCCTCGCGGTGATGGGCGTCGGCGTGCTCGGCTCGCTGATGGCCGGCTGGGCCAGCGCCAACAAGTTCTCCCTGCTCGGCGGCCTGCGCACGGCCGCCCAGCTGCTCGCCTACGAACTGCCGATGCTGCTGGCCGCGGCCTCGGTCGCGATGGCGGCCGGCACCGTCTCCCTGCCCGGCATCCTGCACGCCTTCCACTGGTGGTGGCTGCCCTGGCAGATCGTCGGCGCGATCGTCTTCTTCGTCGCCGGACTCGCCGAACTGCAACGCCCGCCGTTCGACATGCCGGTCGCCGACTCCGAGATCATCTTCGGCGCCTACACCGAGTACACCGGCCTGCGCTTCGCCCTGTTCCTGCTCGCCGAGTACGCCGGCATCGTCGTCCTGTGCGGCCTGACCACCGTCCTCTTCCTCGGCGGCTGGCACGGCCCGTGGGGCGCCGACGGCCTCGGCTGGGTGTGGACCCTGCTGAAGACCGCGATCCTCGCCTTCCTGGTGATCTGGCTCCGCGTGACCTATCCGCGGCTGCGCGAGGACCAGCTGCAGAAACTGTCCTGGACCCTCCTCGTCCCCCTCTCCCTCGCCCAGATCGCCCTCACCGGCATCGTCAAGGTGGTGATCCAGTAACCATGGCCCCCCTTCCCGGCAGTGGCCTCGCCAAGGGCCTGGCCGTCACCCTGCGCACGATGACGAGGAAGACCGTCACCGAGCAGTACCCGGACGCCCTGCCCGAGCTGCCGCCCCGCACCCGCGGGGTGATCGGGCTGTTCGAGGAGAACTGCACGGTCTGCATGCTGTGCGCCCGCGAGTGCCCGGACTGGTGCATCTACATCGACTCCCACAAGGAGACCGTCCCGCCCGCCGCCCCCGGCGGCCGGGAACGCAGCCGCAACGTCCTCGACCGGTTCGCGATCGACTTCTCCCTGTGCATGTACTGCGGCATCTGCATCGAGGTCTGCCCGTTCGACGCGCTGTTCTGGTCCCCGGAGTTCGAGTACGCCGAGACCGACATCCGCGACCTCACCCACGAGCGGGACAAGCTCCGCGAGTGGATGTGGACCGTGCCGGCCCCGCCCGCCCTGGACCCCGGTGCCGAGGAACCCAAGGAGATCGCCGCGGCCCGCAAGACCGCCGAGAAGCTGGCCGCCGCTCAGGCGGAGCCGGGGGAGGGCACGTCGTGACGCTCGCCCAGGCCCCCCAGGGCTTCCTGTCCCCGACCGGCGTCGAGATCGCGTTCCTGCTCGTCGGCCTGGTCACCCTCGGCGCCGCGCTGATCACCGTCACCACCCGGCAGCTGGTCCACGCCGCCCTGTGGCTGGTGGTCGCGCTCGGCGGCCTCGCCGTGGAGTACCTGCTGCTCACGGCCGAGTTCATCGCCTGGGTGCAGGTCCTGATCTACGTCGGCTCCGTCGTCGTCCTCCTGCTGTTCGGGCTGATGCTCACCAAGGCCCCGATCGGCCGCTCCCCGGACGCCGACTCCGGCAACCGCCCGGCCGCGCTGACCGTCGCGGCCGTCGCCGCCGTCGCCCTGGTGTGGGTGGTCGCG
This sequence comes from Streptomyces sp. NPDC104831, assembly GCF_055583025.1. Lineage (NCBI taxonomy): Bacteria > Bacillati > Actinomycetota > Actinomycetes > Kitasatosporales > Streptomycetaceae > Streptomyces > Streptomyces sp. NPDC104831. Next base: position 254,706 of record NZ_JBVJOT010000001.1, on the reverse strand, counting down.
GACGCCTTCCGCACCACCTGGATCGATCTCGACGGCCCGGCCGCCGGCACCACCGAGGTCACCGGCGCGAGCCTGTTCCGGCACTGGGTGCTGCCGTTCGAGGCCCTGTCCGTGCTGCTCCTCGCGGCACTGGTCGGCGCGATCGTGCTGTCCCGCAAGGCCAAGGCCGACGCCGTGCCCGCGGCCCCCGGGAAGGCAGGCGCCCGCTGATGCACCTCGCCTACCCCGCCGTCCTGTCCGCCCTCCTGTTCTGCACCGGTCTGTACGGCGTCCTCGCCCGCCGCAACGCGATCCTGGTCCTCATGTCGGTCGAGCTGATGCTCAACGCCGTCAACCTCAACCTGGTCGCCTTCGACGTGTGGCTCAGCCGGACCGCGAAGGAGACCCTGCACTCCGGGCAGGCGCTGACCCTGTTCACCATCGCCATCGCCGCCGCCGAGATCGGCATCGGCCTCGCGATCGTGCTCGCGGTGTACCGCAACCGCGGCACCTCCGACATCGACAGGCTCCGCGACACCGCCGAGGGCCCCGACGCGAAAGGCCCCGACGGCGACGACCCCGCGGCCGAGAAGGCTGAGGCCACCGCGTGACCACGACCACCCTCGCCGTCCTCGTCCCCCTCCTGCCGTTCCTGGGCGGTGCGGCCGGCCTGCTGCTCGGCCGCACCGCCCCCGGCTTCGTCCGCCCGCTCGCCGTGCTGCCGCCGCTGGCCTCGCTGGTCCTGGCCGCGCTGGTCGCCGTGCGCCAGGGCGGCGGCGCGGCCGTCGACGCCGGCACCGAGCTGACGCCCACCGGGTCCGTGCCCATCGAGCTGGCCCTGCACATCGACGGCTTCGCCGCGCTCGTCGCCGTCCTGGTCGCCTGCGTCGCGGCCTGCGTGCAGATCTACTCCACCGGCTACCTGCGCGACGACCCGCGCTACCCGTCGTACGCCGCGCTCGTCTCCCTGTTCACCTCCGCGATGCTCCTGGTCGTCTACTCCGGCGACCTGATCGTGCTGCTGGTCGGCTGGGAAGTGATGGGCATCTGCTCCTACTTCCTGGTCGGCCACTACTGGGAGACCCCCGAGGCCCGCGCCGCCTCCCTGAAGGCATTCCTGGTCACCAAGCTCGGCGACGTCCCCTTCCTCATCGGCCTGTTCGCCCTGGCCGGCGACGCCGGGTCGTTCCGCATCACCCGCGTCCTCGGCGCCGTCACCAGCGGCGGCATCGACCACCCGACGCCGATCGCGCTGCTGCTGCTCGCGGGCGTCGCGGGCAAGTCGGCGCAGTTCCCGCTGCACACCTGGCTCCCGGACGCGATGGCGGGCCCGACGCCCGTCTCGGCGCTGATCCACGCCGCCACGATGGTCGCCGCCGGTGTCTACTTCGTCGCCCGGCTCCTTCCGCTGTTCGAGGCGTCCCGGGCCGCGATGGTGGTCCTCGCCGTCATGGCCGCCGTCACGATGGCCGGATCCGCCCTCGCCGCGCTCGCCCAGGACGACATCAAGCGGGTCCTCGCCTACTCGACCGTCGGCCAGCTCGGCTACATGACCGGTGCCCTCGCCGTCGGCGACCGCGGTGCCGCCGTCTTCCACCTCCTCACCCACGGTGCCTTCAAGGCGCTGCTGTTCCTCGCCGCCGGTGTGGTCATCCACGCCGCCGGCACCAACTCGCTGGCCGCCATGTCCCGCATGCGGGGCCTCGGCGACCGCGTGCCGGACGCCTACTGGACGATGACCGTGGCGCTGCTCGCGCTCGCCGCGGTCCCCCCGTTCAGCGGCTTCTTCTCCAAGGAGTCCGTCCTCGGCGCCGCCGAACACGTCGCTCAGGGCCACACCGGGCACGCCCCCGGCGCCGCCGGCTGGATCGTGCTCGCCGCCGGTCTGCTCACCGCCCTGCTGACCGCCGCGTACGCCGCCCGGCTGTGGCTGCTCGCCTTCCGCGGCCGGGGCACCGAGGCCCCCGATCACGGACGCCAGCCGCCGACGATGACCGTGGTGCTGTGGGTCCTGGCGATCCCCTCCCTCGCCCTCGGCGGGCTCGCCTACCGCGTCCTGCCCGACTGGTTCGACGGCCGCGGCCTGACCCCGACCCCGCTCACCTCCATCCTCGGCACGGGCCTCGCCCTGGTCGGCGGACTGCTCACCTACGGCGCCTGGCAGCGCACCACCGCGCTCGCCGCTCGCTCCCCGCTGGGCGCGGTCGCCGCCCACCCCGAGGGCGACGCGGGCCTGGTCGAGGCCGAGGCCATCGCGACCCACGAGCCGGCCTACGGCGACATCGCCCTCGCGCCCGACCCGGCGGACCCCGGACGGCTGCTGCTCGGCCCGCTGCACCGGCCCGCCGCGGCCGGCTTCCACCTGGACGCCGTGTACACGGCGCTGTTCGTCCGCCCGGTCCAGGCGGGGGCGAGCCTCGTCCGGTTCCTGGACCGCGAGGTCGTCGACACCTACGTGCGCGGCGCCGCCGCCCTGCCCCGGCTGCTCGGGGCCGCCGTACGGCGCGCGCAGACCGGCAATGTGCAGACCTATGTGAGCGCGCTGCTCGCCGGCACCGTCGTCCTGGCGGTCGCCGTCCTCCTCGTCGCCACGGGAGCGTGAGCAGGCGTGATCGATATCAACGAGTCCGTGATGCAGTTCCTTCTGGCATTCGTCGTCGCCGGCCCGCTCCTCGGCGCCGTCGCCGCGCTCCTCCCGGCCCCGCCCGGACTGAAGGGGAAGTCACCCGGGCAGGCCGTGCTGCGGCACGGCGTGACCGTCACCGGCGTCGTCCTGATCGCCGCGATCGTCCTCGCGCTCGGCTTCGACCACGACCACCCGTCGAGGATGCAGGCCACGACCGACATCAGCTGGATCCCCGCGCTGGACGTGCGGATCCACCTCGGCACCGACGGCATCTCCCTCCCCCTCCTGGTCCTGACCGCGCTGCTGTCCTTCCTGTGCGCGCTCTACTCCTACTTCAAGCCGCCCGCGGGCCCGGCCCCGAAGGCGTTCGTCGCGCTCCTGCTCCTGCTGGAGTCCGGCACCCTCGCCACCTTCGCCGTGCTGGACCTGCTGCTGTTCTTCCTCGCGTTCGAGACGGTGCTCATCCCGATGTACTTCCTCATCGCCCGCTGGGGCGGCGCGGGCCGGACCCGGGCCGCGTGGAAGTTCATCCTGTTCACGCTGCTCGGCTCCGTCGTCATGCTGCTCGGCCTGCTCCTGATCGGGATCAAGGCGGGCACGTTCGACATGGTGGCACTCGCCACTGACAACGGCCGGTCACTGACCACATCCGTGCAGGTCATCGCCGTTCTGGCGATCGGGGTCGGGCTCGCGGTGAAGACGCCGATGTGGCCGCTGCACAGCTGGCTGCCCGACGCCCACACCGCCGCGCCGACCGTCGGCTCGGTACTGCTGGCCGGTGTCCTGCTGAAGATGGGCACGTACGGTTTCGTCCGCATCGTGCTGCCGGTGGCACCGGACGGGTTCCGCACCTTCGCGCCGTACCTCGCCGCGTTCGCCGTCGTCGGGATCGTCTACGGATCCCTGGCCTGCCTCGCCCTCGCCCGGCAGGGCGCCAAGGGCGACCTCAAGCGGCTGATCGCCTACTCCTCCGTCGGCCACATGGGCTTCGTCCTGCTCGGCATCGCCAGCACCACCCCGACCGGCGTGAACGGCGCCCTGTTCGCCAACATCGCCCACGGCCTCATCACCGGCCTGCTGTTCTTCCTGGTCGGAGCCCTCAAGGACCGCACCGGCAGCACCGACCTGGACGCCCTGGCCGAGGAGACCGGCGCCGCCCTCTACGGCCGGGCCCCGCGCCTCGGCGGCCTCCTCGCCTTCGGCGCGGTCGCCTCCCTCGGCCTGCCCGGACTCGCCGGGTTCTGGGGCGAGATGCTGGCCCTGTTCGGCTCCTTCCGGCCCGCCGCCGGCCTCAGCCGGCCGGCCTTCCTCACCTTCATGGCGATCGGCGCGTTCGGCACCCTGCTGACGGCCGCCTACATGCTGATCGTGGTCCGCCGCGTCTGCATGGGCGGCACCGAGCGGGAGGCGGCGAAGCTCGCCGACGTCCACGGGTACGAGTTCGCCGCCTGGACCCCGCTGGTCGCCCTCACCGTCCTCGCCGGACTGTGGCCGGGGGCCCTGCTGGGTCTGACCGACCCGGCCGTGCAGCAGCTCCTCGCAGGAGGCACCCGATGAGCGCCCAGCCGCTTGCCGAGTCGCTGGTCCAGTCCGTCGACTGGCTCGCGATCGCCCCGCCCACCCTCACGGCCCTCGTGGCGCTCGCCGTCCTCGTCGCCGACCTGTTCGTCCCCGAGCCCCGCAAGGCCGTGCTCGGCTGGGTCTCGGTCGCCGGACTCGCGGCGGCCACCGCGCTGCTGCCGCCCCTCCTGGACGGCGACCGCAGCACCTTCTGCACCGGTGGCCCCGCGCGCGCGTGCAGCTACACCGCCGACCACTTCACCCTTGTCATCCAGTTCCTCGTGCTCGGCGGCGCCCTGCTCGCCGCCCTGCTGTCCGTCACCCACCTGGACGACGAACGGCGGCGCGTCCCGGCGGGCGAGTTCTGGTTCCTGCTGCTGTCCTCCGCGGCCGGCGCCGCCCTGCTGCCCGCATCCCGCGACCTGGCCACGCTGATCGTCGCCCTGGAGGTCGCCTCCCTGCCGGCGTTCGCCCTCGTCGGCATCCGGCACGGCGACGAGCGGTCCTCCGAGGCCGCCCTGAAGTTCTTCCTGTCCTCGGTCACCGCGACCGCGGTCAGCCTGATGGGCATCAGCTTCGTCTACGCCTCCACCGGCACCCTCTACCTCACCCAGGTCGCCGAGCGCCTGCCGCACGTCGACGGACAGCTGCACACCCTCACCCAGACCGGCGTCGTCCTCACCCTCGTCGGCTTCGCCTTCAAGACGGCCGCCGTGCCCTTCCACTTCTGGGTGCCCGACACCTACGTGGGCGCGCCCCTGCCCGTCGCCGCCTATCTGTCGGTCGTCGGCAAGGCGGTCGGCTTCTCCGGGCTGATCCTCGTCACCGTCGTCGCGTTCCCGTCGTACGCCGACGTCTGGGGGCCCGCGCTCGCCGCCCTGGCCGCCCTCACCATGACCGTCGGCAACGTCGCCGCCCTGCGCCAGCGGGCCACGCGCGCGTACAGCGCCGTACGGCTGCTCGCCTGGTCCTCCGTCGGCCAGGCCGGTTATCTGCTGGTGCCGATCGCCGCCGCCGGATACACCGGGGACGCCGAGCGGGCGATCGGCTCCACCGTCGCGTACGCCTTGATGTACGCCGCCGTGAACCTCGGTGCCTTCGCGGTGGCCGCCGTGGTGGGCCGCGGCCGGGCGCTGAACCGGATCGCCGACTACCGGGGCCTGTACGCCACCAACCCCCTCAGCGCGCTGCTGCTGGCCTTCTTCCTGCTGTGCCTGGCCGGGCTGCCGCCGGGCGTCATCGGGCTGTTCGCCAAGGTCACCGTGTTCTCGGCGGCCGTCGACGCGGGCCTCGGCTGGCTCGCCGTCGTCATGGCCGTCAACGTCGTGATCGCCCTCTTCTACTACCTCCAGTGGACGGCCCTGCTGTTCCGCGCCCCGGAGGGCGAGCCCGCCCGGCACCGGGTCCCGGCGCCGGTCACGGCCGCCCTCGCCCTCACCGGGGTCCTGGGCGTCGCCCTGTCCGGAGCGCCCCAGCTGGTCCTGCGGTTCGCGGCCACCGGACTGTTCTGAGGAGTCGTCACGCGCGCGCGGGGCACCCGTACCCCTCCGCGCGCGTACGGCCGAACGAGCACGTCACCCGCCCGGCAGGGGAGGGCGGCCGGGGGCGCGCGGGAACTCGTGGGCTCCGCCCGCCGTTGTCAGGGGCGGGAGGGTCCACTGGATCAGAGTGTTCCCAGCAGCACGACTTGGAGGGCGCGCACCGTGCACCGCCGGCACAACGGGCTCAGGACGGCCGTACTCCTCGGGGGGCTGTCCGCACTCATCATCGTCATCGGCAGCTTCTTCGGCCGCGCGGGACTGGTCGTCGCGGTCCTGGTCGCGCTGGGCACGAACGCGTACGCGTACTGGAACAGCGACAAGCTGGCCCTGCGCGCGATGCGTGCCCGCCCGGTCAGCGAGTTCGAGGCCCCGGCGCTGTACCGAATGGTGCGCGAGCTGTCCACCGAGGCCCGCCAGCCCATGCCCCGGCTGTACATCTCGCCGACGGAGGCCCCGAACGCCTTCGCCACCGGCCGCAACCCGCGCAACGCGGCCGTGTGCTGCACCGAGGGCATCCTGCGCCTGCTGGACGAGCGCGAGCTGCGCGGCGTCATCGGCCACGAACTGAGCCATGTCTACAACCGGGACATCCTCATCTCCTCGGTCGCCGGCGCGCTCGCCTCCGTGATCATGTTCCTGGTGAACTTCGCCTGGCTGATCCCCGTCGGCCGCTCGGACGACGACGAGGGCCCCGGCCTGTTCGGCATGCTGCTGATCATGATCCTCGGCCCGCTCGCCGCCTCCCTGATCCAGCTGGCCATCAGCCGTTCCCGGGAGTACGAGGCGGACGCCTCCGGTGCCCAGCTCACCGGCGACCCGCTCGCCCTCGCCAGCGCGCTGCGCAAGCTGGAGACGGGCACCAAGCAGCTTCCGCTGCCGCCCGAGCCCCGGATCGAGACGGCGAGCCACATGATGATCGCCAACCCCTTCCGCCCGGGCCAGGGAATGTCCAGGATGTTCTCCACGCACCCGCCCATGGCGGAGCGCATCGCCCGGCTCGAAAAGATGGCCGGCGGTCATGGATGAGGACCGTCCCGGCCGACCGGGCACGGAGGCATTCCCCCGTGCGGCGGCCGTTGTTTTCCGGTCCGGCGAGCCGCGCGGAACCCTGAGGCTGTACGGGGGAAAACGCGGGCACTGCCGCGCGCCTGGTGATCGCTCCGCCCGGCCGTAGCCATCCTGTCCACTGGTAATGCGGCACCAGGGACGACGAAAGGTTGGCCGAGTGAAGCTCACCAAGCGGTTCGCCACGATCAGCACCGCCGCGATCACGGTGGTGCTCTTCAGTGCCGGCGGCGCACAGGCGCAGGGCGACGCGGGACTCCTGTCCCGCCTGGGTGTGACGTCACTGCTCCAGGGTCCCTACCGGATGGGGCAGGCGGGCACGGGAGGCACCGAAACCGAGAGCACCACGAACACCAACAACAACACCAACAATAACAACAACAACGGCGGGGTGAACAACAACAACAATAACAACAACAATGGCGGCGTGAACACGAACAACAACACCAATAACAACAACATCCTCGCCGGTACCGCGGCGCAGGGCGGCGGTGGACTCCTCTCCCTCCTCGGCATCCCGCCGCTCCTTCAGATTTGTTACCCGACGGGGCAGGTCGCGCAGGGGAACAACACTTTCACCGGCAGTCAGAACATCAACTGCAAATTCGGCTGACGTGAGGAATCCGTCGCGGAGCCCTATGCGCGTTCCGGGCCGCGGTGCTTCCGGGCGGCTTCGTGGCGGCTGTGGACTCCCAGCTTGGTCAGTACGGCGCCCACGTGATGGCCGACGGTCTTGGGACTGATGTAGAGGCGAGTGGCGATCTCGGCGTCCGAGAGACCCTCGTCCAGCAGTTTCAGGACGTCCATCTCCCGGTTGGTGAGCCGGTAGGGATTGGCCCGGGTGGCCGACCGCGGGCCCTGCCGGACCGGGCGGATCCCGCGGACGCGCATCAGGGAGCGGGTGCGGGCCACGGCCGGCCGGGTGCCCAGGGCCTCGAAGGCGGACATGGCCTGGCGCAGCGCGGACGCGTCACCGGACAGACGGGCCAGCGCGGCGTCGTAGGGGCAGCCGAGGTCGTCCCAGCGTGCCGCGGCGCCGGCCCAGTCGCCGGCCAGTTCCAGCGCGTAGGGTCCGGCGGCCGGGACCTGCGGGGGCTCGCCTCCGGCGCGGCGGATCCAACAGGCGAGGGGTCCGGACAGCCAGGGATGGGTACGGTCCGCCAGCGCGGCCAGACCGCTGCGGGCCTCCGCCCGAACCCGCTCGTGGTCACCGGTCAGCCAGGCGGCCTCGACCCGTGCCTCCCACCCCAGCCCCGTGTCCCGCAGGCAGCCCTGGTCGACCGAGCGCGCCGCCTCGTCCAGTGGCGGCCACGCCTCGGGCCTGCCCAGTCGCGCCCGAACCAGGCCCAGCACGGTCAGTGCCAGGGCCCGCGCGACCGGCGGCGGGCCCGGATGGGCCAGGATCTGCCGCGCGGCATCGGCGGCCCGCGTCCACGATCCCCGGTTCAGCAGTCCCCAGCCGCCCCAGGCCCGTGCGCACAGTAGGTAGGCCGGCAGGTCGTGATCGAGGCAGTAGTCCTCCGCCCGGCTCACGGCCGCGGCCGTCCGGACGGTGTCCCGTCGCAATGCGGCCAGCCAGCACATGAGGAGGGTCAGCGGGCCCGCCTCCAGCGGCAGGTCCGCGGCCATCACGTCCGATGCCGCCCGCTCGCACTCCTCCCAGCCGCGCCCTTCGCGCAGTACGCGTGCCGCCGCGGTGTGGAAGCGCGCCTGGACGGGCACGGCCGTGTCACCGGAGCGCTCGGCCAGAGCGGTCGCCTTCCCGGCGTGCAGGGCGACCGCCGCCTCGCCTTCGTGCCGGTAACAGGCCAGCTGACAGAGGTTCAGGTAGGCCAGCGCCAGCTCCCGGCCGGGCGGCGTCACCCCTTCGAGCACCCGCACCGCGTCGAGGCCGGTCCGCCTGGCCTCCGCGGTCCGCCCGGCCGGCCACAGCCAGCAGGACAGCCGGCGCAGGTTCTCCCCCTCGCGCAACCGGTCGCCCTCCGCGCGGCGCAGCCCCACCGCCGCGCGGAGGGACACGATCCCCTCGTCCAGCCGGCTCGACAGGAGACAGGCCTGCGAATGGCCCTCCAGCAGGGAGACCCGCTGCCCGGGCGGCAGGCGGTCGGCGTACCGCAGGGCATGGGCGTACTGGTCGGCGGCTTCCCGGTGTGCGCCCAGCGCGGCGGCACGGGCGGCGGCCACGGGCGCGTACCGCAGCACGGCGGCCGGGTCCCCGGCGCCGGCGGCGTGATCGGCCAGCAGCGGCAGATCCTCCTCGGCGACCGGGCCGGACCGCATCGCCGCCAGCACCTGCCGGTGTATCCGCAGGCGGGAGGCGGCGGGCACGGCCTCCAGCACCGCCAGCCGGGTCAGCTCGTGGCGGAACTCGGTCACCTGTCCGTGGGTGCGCACTATTCCGCAGGCCACGGCCTCGTCCAGGGCTTCCTCCGGGGCCGGCAGGATGTCGGCCAACAGGGGCAGCGGGACCCGGGCCCCCAGGACGGCCAGTACGTCGACCACCCTGCGCGCCGTGGCCGACAGGCACGCCAGGCGGCCCGCCACGGCCTCGCGCACCGTGGCCGGGACGGCTTCGGCGGGGGCGGCCAGGATCTCGGTGACGAGGAACGGGTTGCCGGCCGAGACGCGGTACAGATGCTCGGTGTCCACGGCGTGCCCGGTGGCCAGCCGCGCGACGGCCCGGCGGCTCAGGGGGGTCAGATCGTGCCGGTACACCCACGGATAGCCGGCCAGGGTGCCGAGGAGAGCGGTCACGTCGTGGGTGCGGCCGATCTCGTCGTCGCGGTAGGTGGCCAGCACCAGTGCCGGGACGTTCGGCAGTCGGCGGGCCAGGTAACGCAGCAGGTCCAGCGTGGCCTCGTCGGCCCAGTGGATGTCCTCGACGACCAGCAGGCTGGGGTAGGCGCTCAGGTCGGCGAGCAGACAGTCGTAGACCTCGTCGGAACGGCAGGCGCCGGTCAGCGCACCCGTCAGGGCGGTGCGCACCTCGCGGCCCAGGTGCGGGGCCAAGTCCAGCAGCGGGCCCAGCGGGCGGGGGGTGGCGAGCGGGTCGCAGGCACCGATCACGACGCGGATGTGCGGATCGGTCACCTGGGCGAGACGGCGGACGACGGCGGACTTGCCGATTCCGGCCTCCCCGCGGACAAGGGCCAGGCGCCCGGGACCACTCACGGCGGCCTTCAGGTGACCGGCGAGGTCCCGGAGCACGGTCTCCCGCTCCAGAAGGTCCATCACCGGCCAGTTTCCTCCTGCGGCCGGAGCGGTGCAAAAGATCCGGACCGATCAAGACCGGGCCGGTCGGCCGGGCTGGAACGTGGGCTGCCGGGGCGGGGTGTGGGGTGTGCCGGGGACGGACGTGGGGTGCGGGGAGCGGAACTTGGGGTGCTCACCCGATGCGCCCGCCGTTCATGGCCGCGCATGCTGGGCGAAGAGTTTCAGACCCGGGCATCGGAGAGCTTCCTGTGCCTAATGGACTGCCGATCTGCGACGTCCATATCCCTCGGAAAGGAAACATCATGGCGAACAAGTATGCCAAGCGTGCGGCTCTGATAGCCGCATCGGCAGCCCTGGCCGCAGGAGGCGCCCTGGCGCCGTCGAGCGCCTTCGCTACCCCGGCACCCACAGGAACCCACGCGACGGCGCCGAGCGACCACGGCGGGAACAACAACAACAATAACAACAACAACGGAGGCCGGGGCGGGAACAACAACAATAACAACAACAACAACGGAGGCCGAGGCGGAAACAACAACAACAACAATAACAACAACGGCGGAGGCGGGAACAACAACAACAATAACAACAACAACGGCGGGCGGGGCGGAAACAACAACAATAACAACAACAATAACGGAGGTCGGGGCGGAAACAATAACAACAATAATAACAACAACGGTGGAGGCGGGAACAACAACAATAACAATAACAACAACGGCGGAGGTGGGAACAACAACAACAATAACAACAACAACGGCGGGGGTGGGAACAACAACAATAACAACAATAATAACGGTGGAGGGGGGAACAACAACAACAATAACAACAACGGCTGAACTTGACGGTCCGGCGGCCGGGAGCGCACAGTCCCCCGGCCGCCGGACCGCCGCGTTCGTGCGGGGTGATCAAAACGAGGAAAGAAACCGTGCGCAGAGGCGGCCTCGTAGCTGCGGCCACCTGCTGTCTGGTGTGGGGCGGATGGGGGGCCACGGCGAGTAGCGCCACCGCCTTGGCGCAGAACCCGCAGGCCACACCGCTGAAGTCGACGACTCGGTGCTACGCGACGCGGAACGACCCGGACGAAGTCGTGTGCTACCGGCAGTCCTGGAAGGCCGAGTTCAGGCACGGAGACGTGGTGTACGTGCCTCTTCTCATCCAGGTGCCCAAGCCCTCACATCCGCTGTCCGTGATTCTCGTCGACAGCCTGGACGACATTCGTCCGAGCGCTACGACGGGCGCCTGAGAACTCCGCTCGGCCGGTCGCCGGAGGTGTCACAGCCGCCGTCACCCCAGACCTCGTCGCAACCGCGTTCCGACTGGCCCGAGTGCGACGCGACACGAGCCGGGGCGGCCGCCGAAGCGGTTTCGGCGGCGCCGGACGCGGCACCGCAGGCCAGGAAAACACCGAGTGCGGACACCGCGAGAACACAATGGGCGTGCCGTGTGCTCGTCCTCATGGGCCCTGCCTTTCGATCCACCGCCTCGCGCGGGCGCAATCCGCGCAATCCCATTGTCGGACGCCGCCGGGACGGAATCCAGCGGAGCCGGCGACAAGGGAGGCGGGATCAGCGGCCGCCGAACGCCTCGTCCGTGGGCACGACCTCCTGTCCCAGCGGCATGAGCGAGAGGGGGATGAGCTTCAGGTTCGCCCAGCCGAAGGGAATGCCGACGACCGACAGGAAAAGAGGAATGCTCGTGACCAGGTGGGCCAGCGCGAGCCACCAGCCCGCGAAGACCAGCCAGATGACATTGCCGACGCACGACGGCGCCCCGGCACCCGGCCTCTGCACAGTGGTACGGCCGAACGGCCAGAGGACGAACCCGGCGATGCGCAGCGACGCGATGCCGAACGGAATGGTGACGATCAGGACGAAACAGATCAGGGCGGCGACCAGGTAACCGATCGCCATCCAGAGCCCGCAGAGAAGAAGCCACAGGATATTGAGCAGCAGGTTGAAAACCTTCATGTCCGGTATACCTCTCCAGACGGGCCCGCCGGCATACCTGCCGCCGTCGCGCGTCACCTTTCGCCCCGGCCCGCCCGCCACCGCCGCCCGCCATAGGCGGCGGCACCCAGGGCGAGCACGCCCGCGCCGGCGGCCACCGAGGCCGGGGGCAGCGCGAAGGCCAGCGCCGCGCAGCCCAGCAGGCCCACCGCGGGCACCACGCGGGCGCGCGGTGCCGTGCTCAGCGTCCAGGCCGAGGCGTTGGCGACGGCGTAGTAGGCGAGCACGCCGAAGGACGAGAAGCCGATCGCGCCGCGCACGTCCACCGTGGCGGCCAGCACGGCGACCACCGCGCCCACCGCCGCCTCCGCCCGGTGCGGCACCCGGAAGCGGGGGTGGACGGCCGCCAGCGTGCCCGGCAGATGTCCGTCGCGGGCCATGGCGAGCGTCGTACGGGAGACCCCGAGGATCAGCGCCAGCAGCGAACCCAGCGCCGCCACCGCCGCCCCGGCCCGCACCACCGGCACCAGCCCCGGCGCCCCGGCCGCCCGCACCGCGTCGGCCAGCGGCGCCGCCGCGTGCCCGAGCCGGCCCGCGCCGAGCACCCCGAGCACCGCCACGGCCACACCGGCGTACACCACCAGGGCGATCCCCAGGGCCAGCGGGATCGCCCGGGGGATCGTGCGCGCCGGATCGCGCACCTCCTCCCCGAGGGTGGCGATCCGTGCGTACCCGGCGAACGCGAAGAACAGCAGCCCGGCCGCCCGGAGCACCCCGCCCGGGTCCGCCGGCGGTGCGGCCGTCAGCCGTGCGGCGTCCGCCTCCCCGGAGGCCAGGCACACCACGACCACGGCCGCGAGGACGGCCAGGACGACGGCCACGATGCCCCGCGTCAGCCACGCCGACTTCTGGATTCCGCCGTAGTTCACGGCGGTCAGCGCCACCACGGCGGCGACCGCCACCGCGTGCGCCTGCCCCGGCCACACGTACGCGCCCACGGTGAGCGCCATGGCCGCGCAGGACGCCGTCTTGCCGACCACGAAGGCCCAGCCGGCGAGGTACCCCCAGAAGGCGCCCAGCCGCTCCCTGCCGTACACGTACGTGCCGCCGGAGGCCGGGTGGCGGGCGGCCAGCCGGGCGGAGGAACGCGCGTTGCAGTAGGCCACCACGGCGGCGACGGCGAGCCCGGCGAGCAGCCCGGACCCGGCCACGCGCGCGGCGGGCCCCGGCGCGGAGAAGACCCCGGCGCCGATCATCGAGCCCAGGCCCATGACCACGGCGTCCCGCACGCCCAGGCCGCGGCGCAGACCGCCGTCCGTACGTGTCATGCGCCGCACCCTACTGAGCGCGGGCAACCGGGGGACGGGCCGCCGGCGTCTTCCTCCCCGACACGGCACGGACACGCGCGCGTGCCGCTCGCCGGGCCCGGGCGAAAGCCCGGGGCGAGGACGGTGCGGACACGGCGCGGAAGGGCAGGTTCACGGCATGGGCATCATCGGTTGGATCATCCTGGGACTGCTGGCCGGAGCCATCGCCAAGGTCCTGCTGCCGGGCCGCGACCCCGGTGGCTTCATCGGCACGACCGTCATCGGCATCGCGGGCGCGTTCCTCGGCGGCTGGATCTCGGCGCGCTGGCTGGACCACCCGATCAGCAAGCACTTCTACGACGGCGCGACCTGGGCGGCGGCCATCGGCGGCTCCCTGGTGCTGCTGATCGCCTACCGCCTCCTGTTCGGCAACTCCCGCGACTGACCGCGGCCGGAGGCGCCGCGGACGGTGCGCACAGCACGGAAGGGCGGGCACCCCACGGTGTCCGCCCTTCCCTCTCCGTGCGCCTAGCGGTAGTTCACGAACTGGAGCGCGAAGTCGAAGTCCTTGCCCTTCAGGAGGGCGATCACGGTCTGGAGGTCGTCACGGCTCTTGGAGCTGACGCGCAGCTCGTCACCCTGGACCTGCGCCTTCACGCCCTTCGGGCCCTCGTCGCGGATGATCTTCGCCACCTTCTTGGCGTTCTCCTGGGAGATGCCCTCCTGGATCGTCGCGAAGATCTTGTACTCCTTGCCGGAGAGCTGGGGCTCGCCCGCCTCCAGCGCCTTCAGCGAGATGCCGCGCTTGACGAGCTTGGACTCGAAGACGTCGAGGACGGCCTTCACCCGGTCCTCGGAGTTGGCCTCCAAGAGGATCTTGTCCTCGCCGGACCACTTGATCGAGGCCCCCACGCCCTTGAAGTCGTAGCGCTGGGAGATCTCCTTGGCGGCCTGGTTGAGGGCGTTGTCGACCTCCTGCCGCTCGACCTTCGAGACGATGTCGAAACTGGAGTCGGCCATGTCCTGTGGCTCCTTGTATCGGGGTGCGAATGGGGTGGGTGCCGGTGTGCGCGGCGGCGACCGCCGGGCCCGGTGATCCACCGGGCCGCATCCGCACCAGCCTAGCCACCCCGCACCCCCGGATGCGGAGATCAACCGGGTGGCGAAGCACCCCGGTGCATCGGGTATTGTTTACGTCGTTGCCGGGGAACACCGCCGAAAGCGGGTTCGACGCGGCAGCGCCACCCGGCGGTGTGCCCGAGCGGCCAAAGGGAGCAGACTGTAAATCTGCCGGCTCAGCCTTCCCAGGTTCGAATCCTGGCGCCGCCACACGGGAACGATGGCCCCGTGATCTGCGTAAACAGCAGATCACGGGGCCATCGTCGTACTCCCCAGTGATCAGGGGACTGTCTCACGCTGTCTCGCGTTCGAACGCCCCGTCTCGATGCGCGTGGACGGACCGTGGACGGTTTCTGCGGCCGGTCATCCGGCCCGCCTCAGCCGGGCGGAGATCTTGGCGTTCGCCGCCTCGTCTCCGTCCTTGAGGAACTTGGCGTACACCCGGAAGAGCACCCCCACGCTTTGGCCGGCACGCTTGGCCACTAGCTGGGGCTCCAGCCCGGAGCTGAGCCAGGTGGACACCGCAGCGTGGCGAAGATCATACGGACGCTTGGCCAACGTGGACTCGAACTCCTCAGGGGCGAGGGCTCGCGCCCGTGCCTCGGCCCAGACCTCCCCGTAGCCCGTGTCCTGGACCAGTCCGCCACGCAGGGTCTGGAACACGCGGCCGTCCGGGGCGGTGCCGTAAGCAGTGAGGTGCCATCGCAGCAGGGCGACCAGTTCAGGCGGGATCGGTACTGGCCGGACAGCTCGTCGGGGGCGGTGCTTCAGTCCCCTTTTGTCGTGCGCCTCACCGCTGTCCGTCCAGGCCCTCCCCGAGCGTGGGCGGGTTTCCCTCAGACGGAGCAGCCCCCACCCCCGTTGGGGGAGGTCACAGTCACGGCGACGCAGACCGATGACTTCGGCCGGCCGCGCCGCCGCGTAGTAGATGCACCCGAAAAACGCCGTGAGGCGACGGCCACGCGGACTCTGGTCCCGTACGGCGGCCAAGAGCTTGGCTGCCTGTTCGGGATTCGGCACGCATTCGGGGTCGACTTCCTCTTCTACCTGCTCTGGCGCCTTCCACTTGAGGCGGGTAAGTGGATTGTCGGCGAGGAGTTCGGACTCCACAGCGAATTCCAGCGAGTTGAAAAAGATAGCGCGCTTACGGCTGATGGTCCCCGCTGCGGCGGTCTCCCCGTCCAGCTTCAGCGACACCGCATTGAGCGCGGCCCGTATCAACAGGAGATCCGACAAGGACGACATGGGCAGCGACTTGCGCTCGAACCACCCGAGAACCTTGACCACGTCGCCCGGGGGCTCCTCGTCCCAACGGTTCTTGTTGAACGCCCAGCTATACAGGGCGCGTCGCACGACTCTGGAGTCCGGCATGCCCTTCGTGTCCTTCACGAAGACGGGCGTCACGGTCGCCATCGCTTCGGCCAGCGTGCGGCGTGTCGAGGCGGGGGAGTGGACCCACTTCATTTCGATGTAATTGCGGGCGTGCTGGTACCACGAGATATCCCGCTTCTTCACGACCAGGGACTTCGGTAGCCCGCTGTCGACGTCGAACGGCTCACCCTCACGAGCCGCGGTGATGAGCTGGGCCCGGCGGCTCTCCGCCAGGCCCAGGGTGAGGAAAGACTCCGCGTGCGGGCGTGTGCCCACCTTCCAGCGGACTTGATAGGGCTTCCGGTACTCACGCTTGCGGATAGCCCATATCTTGACGGTGTAGCTCCACTCGGTCACGCGGCTTCCAATTCGTCTTTGAAGGCGTCCAGGGCACTTCGACGCACGCAGATTCGGCCGGACGGGGTGCGACGGGCCTCGGGCCCGTAGCCGCGGTCGCGCCATCGGTACCAGGTGGGTCGGCTGATGCCGAGTTCTTCTAGGACGTCACGCAGGGGCAACAGTTCGTCCTTCGGCGTACGCCGCCGGCGGGAAGACGGGGTGGTCATGCCGGAATCTCCTTGGGACAGCAGGAGGACAGACGAAGGGGAGGCCCCTTGAGGGCCTCCCCAGGAATCCGCTACATGCGCTACATCCGCTACATCGCAGGTCAGGGGCCTGTTTTCTGTAGCGGATGGGTGGCGTGTAGCGGATTGGTGCCGCTACACGGTGGGTGCGGCGGCGGCCGGTGTAGCGGTTTCGTCGGGGGTGTAGCGGATGCCGGGAAGCTTTTCCGCTACCGATTCACCCGTGTTGACCTGCGGCGTAGCGGATGTAGCGGATGTAGCGGACTTTGATGGGGGCGGGGGGCAGTAGCGGGCCCAGGCGTCCGCGAGATCCTCGGCGTAATACCCGCGTGGCACGGCGCCGGCGGCCGTGCGGATGGGCCGGGGCTTGATCGGCTTGTTGGCTCCGGTGACGTACTGGCTCAGCAGCCGGGCCAGCCCCCGCGGGGTAAGCGGCTTGCCGCCGACATCGACCCATGGGGCGTCGTCCATGCTGGTCAGACACTCCAGGATGGCGGCGGTCGGCATGCGGTCGATGCCGCAGAACACCGTGTCGCGCAGGTCGGTCAGCAGCCGGATACCCAGGGAGGCTTCGTCGTCCTCGCCCGCGGCGGTCACCAGCTCGACGCACGCGGCCCGCGCCCGCTCGGGCCAGGTCCCGCCGGCCGCCTCGGCGATGGCGAGCAGGGGTTCCCACACGTCGGCGGGCCGGTCGGTGATGCCCTCGGGCATGACAGGCCAGGCGCCGTCCACGGTGGAACGGACGGCGGCGGCCCACCGGGCGAGCCGGTCGCGCAGGGCGTGACCTTCCTTCTCGTGGACGCGCTGCCGGTAGGGCTCCACCCGCTCGTTGCGGGCGCGGCGGCGCATGCGGATGATGACGGACCGGGTCAGGATCGTGTCCGGCAACGAGCCGAGTCCGGCCATGGCGACCGCGCAGTACGAGGGGAACGGCTGGACGGTCTGGTTGGAGCCGTCGCCGACGCACCGGTAGGTGACGCCGGAACGGCGGTGGCCGGCGTTGAGGAAGCCGCGAAGTTCCTCGTTGTCCCCCGCCTTGGGACCGAACACGGTGTCGATCTCGTCAAACAGGATCGTGGGCCGTCCCTCCGCGCCGGACACCGCGCGGAAGAGCGCGGCGGCGGACGCGTTGACGGCGACCATCGGCTGGGGGACCAGGGTTTCCACGATCTCCAGCGCGCGGGACTTGCCCGACCCCGGCTCCGGGGAGAGGAACGCGATGCGGGGGGTGGAGTCGAAGCAGTCGAGCAGGTGGGCGTGCGCGTCCCACAGGGTCACCGCGACGTAGGCGGCTTCGGTGGGGAAGACGTTGAAGCGGCGGTGGAAGGCTTCCACCTCGTTGAGCAGCGCGGCTCCGTCGATGGGGGAGGTCATGCGGCTGCCCTCCCTTCACGGGGGTTGCGGAGCGGGCAGGTGGCGCGGTGCGCGGCGTGGGCTTCGATCAGCGCGCGGACCTGGGCGTGGCCGATGGCGCTGCGGTCCCAGCCGCACTCGCACCGGGAGGTGGCGGTGGGCATGTGGCCGTACCGGGGGCTGCTGATGGCCAGCCACGCGATGGGTTGGCGGCCGTCGCCCGGGTGCGGGTCAGAGCGAAGAGCAGAAGGGACGCCCTTGCGGGCGGCGCCTTTCGGCTCGCCTACGGCCGCACGGTCCGCGGGGTGTGGAGCGGCGCCCGGGCCGGTGGTCGGGGCGGTGGGGCAATCCAGGCGGGGGGAGACGGGGCCGGTCATGAGGCTGCCTGCCGTGGGGTGGCGTGGGTGATGACCCAGTCCATGGCGCTGCGGATGGTCGTGCGGCACTCGGCCGGCGGCAGACCCGTAGCCTCCCCCGCCCCCTGGATTGCCTGCTCCGCCACGTCCCGGGGCAGGTCGCCCCACGCGACGAACCGGGCAATCTTGCAGGCGCTTCGGTGCAGGGTGTTGTTGCGGCCGTCCGGCCCGCCCTCCCTCGTCGCCGCGATGACGGCGCATTCGCGTTCCAGCGCCACACGGGCGGCGCGAGTGCCGTCCCGGACTGGAGACAGAGCCACGACGGCGGGCCTGTGCGGCTCGGTGAGCCGTTCGGCCAGCCATCCGGGCAGCGGTGCCACGGGCGCATCACAGGCAATCTCGTACACGCCGTCTGCCGTGGTGCTGCCGGGGGCGACGACATAGCCGCCCCATGCGCGGGTGTCGATGTGGGCGCCGAGACGGTTCGCGCTGCACTTCAGCTGCACCCCGGTCGGGGCAGTGAAGTACAGGTGCTCCCCGCCGCGCGCGGTCCGCACCCGGTAGGTCGCCGGGATGGCCTGGCCGGCGCGCTCGCAGAGCGCTTGCAAGGAAGTGGCGCCGTCAGGCGCTCCTTCTGGTTCCTCAGGCTTGCACACGTCCAGGTCGACCACGAGTAGCCCGGCCGGGCCGGTCGCGATCCCTACGTTGTACGGACGCGTCGCCCACGTGGCGTGGATCAGGTCGGGGTTGGTAGTGGCACGTTGTTCGGGCTTGCGGTGCCCGCCCGCGCACCGTCCCGAGCGCGGGCAGTCGCGTTCGGCGTGCCCCGCGGGCCGCTTGGCACGCGGGTGCAGAGGGATGACGGGCCAGCCGCGTTCCGCACTTGTGAGGGCGGAGGCTAGCAGGGGCAGGCAGGAAAGATCGGCGGTCAAAGGCTGGTTCATGCCGCGGTCCTGTTTGCTCCCGGCGGTAGGGCTCGCGGCAGGGGGGTGGATTGGGTCATGCTGGAGACCTCCAACAGGTCTGTCGAGGACTGGTTGGCAAGGGCGGCCCCGGTTCTTGGCGGAATGGGGGGCCGCCCTTGGCATAGCTACAGGTGGTTGTTGGTCTTGGCCCAGACGCCGCGTGTGGTGCTGTGGACGTTGCGCTGGTCCTGATAGACGGGGCCCTCGTAGTGGTGGTGGACGGCCGGAACGGGCGTGGCGCGCTTGGCGAGCCGTGCGAGGGCGAGGACGAGCGCGGTGGGGGCGCCGAAGACGAGTCCGCAGACGACCGGGTCGGCGAACTGCGAGACGTACATGAGGACGGCGGCCGTGCCGCCGACCATGGCGGTGGTAGCGCCGCCGGCCAGCATGAGCGCGCTGGCGTCGGTCGCGCCCTGACTCATCGGCGGCCGGCCGGGCTGCGCAACCGGCGGCGCGCTGCCGTAGGTCGGCAATGGGGTGTCGTCGCGGTACGCGGTCGGCATCTCGGGTGCGGGCCGGTAGGCGTTGGCGATGATCCGGCGTGCTTCGGCGGCGGCCTCGGTGTCGGTCATCGGGAGGGGGTGGGTGGGGTGGTCGGGACGGTTCACGGAGTGGTCCCTCCGGGGTGGCCGCGGTCCCTGCGCCGAGGTGTGACGCGGGGGCCGCTGGCGGGTGTGACGGGGGTGTGACGGGGTGCTGTGACGGCGCGTCACACCCGCTCCCGCCTAGGGGTTTGGGTGTGACGGGTCCGTCACGTGTGACGGGTGTCAGGCGGCGGCGAGGACGGGGACGATGCGCCACCGGCCGGTGGCGTTCGTCGCCTCCACCCGGCCCTCCTGCGCGGCTTCCTTCAGGCGTTTGGAGACCCAGGAGCGGGTGAGGTCGTTGCGGTCGCACCAGTCCATGAAGTCCTTCGGGCCCACGACCATCTGCCCGGCCCGCTCGAACTCCTCCAACGCGCGGGCGAACAGCTCCCGGGCCTCCTTCGGGCCCGGCTTGCGCCCGGTCTCCTGTCCGAAGATCGGCGCGTCGTCCCCTTCCTCGGCGCCGGGAAGGTCGGCTTCGGGGTCGATACCGGCGTCCTCGGGGTCGACCAGCAGCCCGTGGCCCTGTTCGTCGCTCATGTCGTCGTCTCCCTGTACGGCGGTCAGCCGCGGCCTGCCCGCGGCCGGGGTGGGGTCGGGGGCGGTGCGGCCGGTGTAGGCGCGGCCGGCGACCGCGGTCACTGCTCCGGCAGTGACCGGGTCGGCGGTCGCGCCCTCGCGCAGTGCCCAGGCCGCGAGCTGTTCCATGAGCGCGGTGGCGCGGGCGGTGAAGGCGAAGGTGCGGCCCGGGGAGGGGTAGCGGTCCTCGGGGATGCCCGGGGAGACGACGTAGCAGTATCCGGGCCTGCGGTTGCCCCACGCGCCGGGGTGGGCGCCGGCGTCGATGACCGCCTCGGGCAGCGAGAACCCCTCGTCGCGGGGGTCGCAGCCGAGCGCGATCACGGACGGCAGAGAGGCCCTGGTGCTGGTGGACATCTGGTCGTACGAGGGGCGCTGGAGGGAGATCACCAGAGATACGCCGGCCGACCGGGCTTCCTGGGCGATCCCGGTGAACGCGTCGTCGCCGAGGTTGCGCAGAGTGTTCGCCGCCTCCTCGAACCATGCGACCAGGAACGGCATGCCGGGGCAGCCGCACGGCCGGCCGTCGGGGCGGCAGGTGTGCTCGCGGCTGGTCTGCTGCTCGGCTGCCCCGGGGAGCCACTGGCGGTAGCCGTGGGCGCCCAGCCAGCGGGTGCGGGCAGGAATGACGGCCTTGACCGCCTCGACCATGACCTCCGTGTCCGCCCCGCCTTCCGCCGTCCAGTCCATGCCGGGCCTCAGCGGGGCGAAGTCCTGGAACGCCTTGGGGTCGGACACCCACAGCAGCACGTCCCGGCGGGACATGATCTCCGTCTGGACGTTCAGCGCGGTCTCGCCCTTGCCCGACCCGGTCCCGCCCGCGATCAGCAGATGCGTGCTGTTCCGCTTGGCCTCCGGGTCGCCCGGCAGCCAGATCACGAGCGGTGAGCCGTCGTCGTACCGTCCGATCACCAGCGGTTCGGCGATCGAACCGCCCAGGTTCGAGGGCCCCTCGTACTCCGCCGACTGCGCCAGCATGTCCTCCGGGACGATGACCAGCTCACCGCGGCGGCTGGAGTCCGGCGAGGGGAGGTAGCGCACGGCGGAGACGGGAAGGTCCAGCGCGGACGCGATCCGGGCCAGAGCCTTGGACACGTCGTCGTTGGTCTGCTCGCCCGGCTCCAGCGACAGCGGCGCGGTGACCCGGTTCGGCTCCACCTTCGCCTGCCCGATCTGCGCACGGGCCAGACCGACCTTCTCCAACAGGCCCTTGTCGGCGCCGCCGCCCTGCGGGTCGGCGTCGTTGCGGCGCAGGACCATGCGGACGTTCCAAGACAGGGCCACGACCGGGCCGCCCATCAGGAACAGGTCGTCCAGCGGGCCGGTCATGGGGCCGGCCAGGCAGGCGGCGGTCAGCCAGGCCGAGCCTGCGGCCACGGTGATGGCCGAGTGCAGGCGGCGCTGCTGGCTGGTCGCCTTCCCGGCCCACCAGGTCGCCCCCGTCAGGATGACCGAGGAGAGGGTGAGGCCGACGCCGGCGGCGGCGCTGTCGGCCCACCGCCAGTGCCCGAGCGCGCCGGCCACGCCGGTCGCGCCGACCGCGAGCCACGGCGGCAGGTGCGGCTTGACCCGGTGCAGCAGGTAGCCACGGACGCTGCCCCCGCCGCCGTCACCGGACAGGAGACCCGGGCCGGTGAAGGCGAACATGCCGTCATCGGGGAAATCGTGCCGCGCGCGGCGGCTGTTGGTGCGTGCCATCGTCTCGCCCTCCTTACTGCTGGGCCCAGTTCATGACCGGCTGCTGCGAGCGGCGGGCACGGTGACGGACGCGGTTGATCTCCTCCTCGTACTCCTGCTGGAACGTCGCGTAGCAGGCGGCGGCGTTCTTCGCGGCGTCCCGCAGCGCGTCCGCGGCCCGCTGCATCTTGCGGGCCACCTTCTGCGCCCGGATCCGCGAGCCGAACGCCCGCCCTTCCGGGTCCGGGACAGCCGCGAGAACGCCTTTCATGATCTCGGCGCCCATGGCCACTTCGATGGACAGCGTCACGGCGGCGGCCCGCAGGGTGTTGCAGTACTGCCGCACCATGGCCGGGGAGGAGAAGTCCGGGGCCGGGAGCAGGGCCTCGGCGTGCGGGCGGCGGCCCCCGCCGCTTCCCGCGGTGTTGTTCTGGGTGCGGTTGATGGTGATGTTGATCGGCGGGGCAATGGAGCTGCCCAGTCCGCCGATGAAGCCGCCCGCGGCGGCACCTGCGTTGGTGAACTTGTTGCCCTTGTCGGCGGCGCTGTGGCGCGTCGGGGATGCCATGAGTCGACTCCTTCGCAGGTCAGTGGGTGCGGCGGACGATGAGCCAGACGGTCTGCGCGATGCCCCAGATCAGCAGCCACAGCAGGGCGAGAGGGCCGGTGAGCGGGCCGAAGCCAGCCGCGGCGGCGAACCAGCCCAGGGCCAGCGTCGCGAGCACGGCCAGACCGATCCGCCAGGCCAGGACCGAACCGTTCCCGGGGCGGCGGCGCTGGGCGAGCAGCACCCACACGGCCGGGCCGGCGGTCAGGACGGCGAGGACCAGAGCAGTCCACGGTGCCTTGGCGTGCAGCAGCCCGGCCGCGGCGAGGGCGAGCAGGGCAAGGGCGGTCGGGGCGAGGGCGCCGCGGTGGCGCCACAGCATGCGGCCCACCCACCCGGCGGCCTGCCGGGTGAGGGAGAGCTGTTCGGGGACGACGATGATGAACGGCTGCGCGCCGCGGCGCCCGCGCTGGCGGGGGATGTGGACGGTGTGGATGCTCGCGGACTTCAGGCCGCGGGCACGGGTACGGCTGGACACAGCGGATCTCCTCGTCTGGGAGGCAGTCAGATGGGGTGTGCTGTGCAGGTCAGGCCGCGGCGGCCTGGTCGTCCGGGAAGGCGCACGGAGTGCACATGCCGAGCGCGACAGGGATGACGTATCCGGCATCCCGCCGGCAGGCGGGGCAGGTGCGGCGGGCGGCGTTCGCCCGCTCCAGCGCGGTTTGCTTCGCCGGGGTCATCGGGCGAACTGGCTTGGCCTGGTCGATCCGGTAGAGGTAGGCGACCAGCGGCGGGCGGCCCCTGCGGCGGGGGCGTTCGAGCTGTGCGGCCACGTCCTGCCCGCCCGGCCGGAGACCGGCGGCGCGCAGTTGCCGCAGCGTGGCCAGCCCCTCAGGGGCAAGCCGCCAGGGATAGACGGGGATAGCGGCCATCAGCGGCCCGCGATCGCGAGTTCAGCCCCGCCCGCGCCGGGGTCGCGGTGCTCGGCGTAGCGGGAGGAGACCCACCCGACTGACCAGCCGCACAGCTCCGCCGCCTGCCGCACCGACAGCCCCGCCCCGTACGCGGCGGCCGCCAGGGCACGCGCTTCGTCCTCGGGGAGCTTGCCCGCGGCCGGGCCGCGCTGGAGCAGGGCGTCGCGTTCACGCTCGGCCGCCTCCTCGCGCTCGCGCTGTTCACGGCGTTCACGCTCGGCCCGCTCTGCCGCCTCACGCGCGCGCCGCTCGGCAGCCTCCCGCTCACGCTGTTCACGTTCGCGCTCGCGCTGTTCACGCTCGCGTTCACGGCGTTCACGTTCCTCGCGCTCCGCCGCCTCCGCGGCGGCCTGCCGCTCCTGCTCCTCGCGCCAGCGCCGCTCTTCCCGCTCGGCCTTCTCGCGGGCCAGAGCGGCTTCGTGTTCACGCTGTTCACGCGCGAGCAGGGCGGCGTGCTCGCGCTCCTCGCGGGCCTGCCGGCGGGCGGCTTCCTCGCGATCCCGGGCCGCTTGCTCGGCCCGCTCCCGCTCGGTGCGCTGCCGCTCCTCCAGCGCGGTCACCGCGGCGGTGATGGCGCGGCGGTAGGCCAGCCCTGCTTCCGCGCTGACGATCAGCAGCAACGGCGCCACGGCGTGCACGGCCACACCGACCAGGTCTTTCGCCAGCGCGGAATCGCCGGTGTTCAGGGCCAGGGTCATGGCACCGGTCATCCACCGCAGCGTGACGGGCCACCGGCCACCGTGCCCGCCGAGGCGGGCCAGCACCGAGTCCAGCCGGACCACGATCACCACCGCGGCATCCACCACGAGGGGCAGGATCGGGGCCGTCCAGTCCCACTCGTCGGCGGTGTGGGCGGACATCAGCGGCGTGACCGTGAGGATCGAGTACAGCATCGCGCCGCACACGATCAGCCACGTGCCCACCGACAGAGCGCGTTCCGCTGAACGGATCTGAACACCGTTCACGCCGCCTCCCCACGGTGCGCGATGTGAGTGCCGGGGCGCCCCGCGCGACGGCCGGCCGACGTGGTGCAGCGTCGCTCGGTGGCAGCCGGATAGTTCCATCCGCCGCCGGCGCGCTTGGCCGCGTACATCGCCTCGTCCGCCAGCCGCAGCAAGACCGGCAGAGCAGACCGGCCCGTCCGGTGAAGCTCCGGGGCCAGGTCGCTGGACAGGGCGGCGCCGATGGAGGCTCCGAGGACGAGATCACGGCCGGCGTGGCGGAACGGGACGGTGATCTCGTCGTGCAGGCCGCTGAGCAGCCACGGCAGTGAGACCGGGTCGGCCAGCGGCACGACGGCGGCGAACTCGTCCCCACCGAGACGAGCCACAACTGCTCCGTGTTGTCCGGCCAGCGCGTCGACGAAGCTGCCACCCACGGAACGGATCGCCGCGTCTCCCGCGGCGTGTCCGTAGGTGTCGTTCAGCGCCTTGAAACCGTCCAGGTCGACCAGCACGACCGCCGTGTGCGGATTGCGGGCCAGTAGCCGGGCAGCGCGCCGTTCGAACGGGGCCCGCGTCCACAGCCCGGACAGCGGGTCCCGCCGCGCGACCGACACGCACCGACGCATCCACAGCCCGTGGATACCCCACCCGCCGGCCAACGGTCCCGCGGCCGACAGCATGGCAAGCAGGTCATTCATGCCGCACCCACCGGCTGGCTCGCCGCCGCTGCGCGGTTGGCCACGGCCGCCCGCTCGTTCAGGACCCGCGTCAGCGCGCGGCGCAGACGTCGGGTGTCCAGCTCGGCCGGCGTGCGGTCCAGGGTGATGATCTGTGCGTCCAGCAGGTCGACGTCCGCCAGGATCAGCGGCATCTCCTGCTCGATCGCCTCCAGCTCCGCGCTGGTGGGCTCCAACCAGTCCTCGAACGCCGTAACAGCGTCCTGAACTGTGACGATGATGCTCATTGGGTCGTGGTTCCTCTCCAAGGGTGAACGGCCCGAACAGCGGCTCCGGTGTTCCCGCACCGGAGCCGCGCGCCGTTGAAGTCGGAAGATCCGGCTCCCCACGCCCCGCCCGTACGGACGCCACGCGATACGCGGTCCCGGACAGGCGAGGGAGGCAACCGGCCGCAGCGCTAGCCGCCGCGGTACCAGGGAGAAACGGACCGGATCGGCCGCAGGCGAGGACCCACGACGTACTGGCGCCCGCCGGCCGGTCCGTCGCGGCGGCGCCCAAAGTCTTCGTCGGTGCACTGGGCACCTCATCATTCGAGAGTCAAAAGGGGTCAAGCACTGCAAGGGGGACCACGTCCCCACCCTCCGGCCGTTGCTCGCGGTCGCCGGGCCACCTCACCAGTACGGGCCGAAACCCTGTTCTGCCTGGCCTTCAGCGGGATTGCAGCGTCCCCGCCTTCTGCGCATGCGGCATGAAGCCGCCGAGCCGAGTTGTTGCGTTCGGCTGTGCAGTACCTGTTTTACAGGTACTGCATGAGGCCCCGTCAAGTGGACTGGCGGCACCTCTTGGTTTCGCGCCGGGACTTCTTGGCGCACATTCAGAATCGCCGCAGGTCAGGGGAGTTCGTCACCACGAGCGTGGACAGCTCCGGGACTTCTGGCTACGGTCAAGAAGTCCCTAGACATCCCAACGGGGGTGCAGATGTCGAACGAGCGGTTACGGTCGGCCCTTCTCGCCCGGGGCATGACCGTGCAGAGCCTCGCTGAGGCGATCGAAGTCAACCCGAAGACGGTCGAACGCTGGATCACGCAGGGCAAGGTGCCGTACCGGCGTCACCAGTACGCGACAGCGTCCGTGCTCAAGGTCGACGTGACGACGCTATGGGAAGACGGCCGGACCGTCGACAGCGCGACGGACCTGACGAAAGCTGAGATAGCGACCGTCTACCCGCACCGGCACACCGTTCCCCCGGGGCTGTGGCGAGAGTTGTACGGCCGCGCCGAGCGGCACTTGGACGTGCTCGTGTACTCCGGACTGTTTCTCTCGGAGGACCCTCTTTTCCACAACCTGCTGAAGGCGAAGGTGGAGGCCGGGGCCCAGGTGCGCATCTTGCTCGGGGACCCTGGCTGCGCGGCCGTCCGGCAACGGGGCATCGACGAGGGCCACCAGATCATGGACGGCAAGATCCGCAACGCCTTGCATCTGTACCGCCCGCTCATGCGCAGCCACCCGGACATCGGATTCCGGCTGCACGACTCGACGCTCTACAACTCCATCTACCGCGCCGACGACGAGATGCTGGTGAACCCGCACGTCTACGGCATCGGCGCCTATATGGCACCGGTCCTGCACCTCCGCCGGCTACCAGGTGGGGGACTGTTCGACACGTACGCCAATAGCATCGACCACACGTGGGAGAACGCCCGCCCGGTCACCGACCAGGACATAGCCAGCACCACGGGAGCCTGAACCATGGGACGCATCGACTACCTGCACGACCCCGACGCACCGCGGGCCAACTCGGTAGTGCCGTCCGTCGTCGCCTTCGTCCAGAACGACGCCGGCCAGGTGCTCATGATCCAGCGGTCCGACAACGGGCGATGGGCATTGCCGGGAGGCGGTCACGACGTGGGCGAGTCCATCAGCGACACCGTCGTGCGCGAGGTCTGGGAAGAGACCGGGATCAAGGCGGAAGTGGTCGACGTGTCCGGGCTCTACACGGACCCCGGACACGTCATGCAGTACGACGACGGCGAGGTGCGCCAGCAGTTCAGCATCTGCTTTCGGGCACGGCCGGTCGGCGGTGCACTCCGGACGAGTAACGAGACGACGCAGGTCCGCTGGGTGGACCCAGCGGACCTGGCCGAGTTGGACGTGCATCCCACGATGCGCCTCCGCATCGAGCACGCCCAGGACACGGCGCGTACGGCCCCCTACATCGGCTGACGCTTGGCGGCACCGACGCGTTCGAGCACGCGGGACGTGCACGCAAGGATCTCGGGTTCGGCCCGGCGGATGAACGTCCCGATGAGGCTGTCCGGCCCGTACCGCCCCGTGATCTCGTTGATCCGATCGATCGGGTTCGTGGGCGTGCCGTCCGGCGTGGTGTTCATGTCGCAGTAGCAGAGCGCGTCGTTCAGGTGCTCTTGCTCGCGAGGGAATTCGCCCTCCAACTCCGTGCGCATGCCGCGCGCTTCTGCCTCCATCCAGGCGCAGGAGTGGTGGGCGACAAGGTTGATGACCCGCCGCTCATCGGCTCCAGCAACGTCCCGGAGGTAGCGTGCGCCGTCCAGCGGGTGAAAGCCGGTCTTGGCGAGGGCCGGCGCATAGCCGATGTCGTGCAGGACGGCGGCAGCCTCCAGCAGGTCCGCGTCCTGGTCAAGGATGAGCCCGATCGTGCGCGCCCTTTCGGCGACCCCCAGGCAGTGCTTCCAGCGCCGCGGTAGTGCTTCCGCGAGCAGAGACTCGGCCAGGGGGTAAGCCCACTCGGTCAACGTCGGCAAGCTACGAACGCTCCTCTCGTGTCGGCACGGCGCGAACCGTCCGCACCTTGCCCTGTCCGCCCCCCGCCAGCACGCCGGCGGCCTCCAGCTTCTCTAGGGCCTTGGTCACCGTGGGACGTGAAACCCCGAAGCGCTCGGCCAGTGATGAAGCACTCGGGAACGCTTCCCCCGCCTGGAGCCCGTCAGCCGTAATGACGTCCTCGATCCGCTCGTGGAGGGGGCGCCGGTCGACTTGCGCCTGGGACCGAACGACGCGCCAGCGTGCCCCTGGCGTGGGTTCAGCTAGACCTTCCTGCCGCAATACGCGGTAGGCGCGGATGGCGACCCCGCGCGAGACACCGTGTTCCCGCATGACCTCGGACAGGGACGGCAGCTCAGACACTTCCGGGTTGCCCTCGATCCGAGCTCTTATTGAGTCGGCAACCTTCAGGAAGGTTCCCCGAGGGCTAGCCTGCTCCGACACCCGTTCTCCCCTCTGCCGGCTGCTACGGAAGCAAGGTTCCCATGTCTCTTGCGTTCGGAGGTAGAGCTCAGCCTCAGTGCCACGCGCCGCGCTGATCAGACTGCAACCGGGAAGGCGAGCGCAAGAACTTGTCGGAGCGCTGCCCGTGACGTTACAGACAGGAATCAGTTCGTCACCACTTCCGATGACTCACATGAACCTTGATTCCTTTACCAACGCCGTCTGTGTGCACTTCAACTGGGCCGTATGCGATCACGTCGATCCCGAGCTCCCGAGGCTCAGAAAAGCATGACAGATCAAGATTCACTGTCGATGAGGTGTGTGAAAAAACTCGCACGTGTAAAAATCGTAGCGAGTGAGCATGTGTCGCAATTTCACGCAAGGTATCTTTAGTGCCGGCATGGAGTAGTACGGTAGCGTTCTCGAGACGCTCAAGGTGTCGCAACTCTTCGGCATTCCCGATCTCCGCAAAGAACTGCAGTTCCAGCCGCTTAATGGTGGACAAGGAACTGATTCCTTGTAGATCAAGATTTCCGACAGAATAGAGTGAGATCTCTTCAAGCTCCGGAAAACGGTCCGCCCTACCGACCACCGGTCGCTCGGCAGACCTGATCAAGTGCAGCTCCTTTAGGCCAGGCAGGGCCGGCAGAGGCTCCATGTCAATGGGTGAAGATGATCTGCTGAAGCCACCCCGCAGAGCTAGGGAGGCGAGTGTCTGTAGACGCCCAATACGTGGAATACAAGTGTTCAGTACCTCGTCGCTGGAAAACTGGATATCCAAAGATTTCAAGGGCGAGATGGCGACCACTTCCTCCTCTTCCAGGAGTCCACCATATGTCGCGATATGCAAATGTCGAAGGTTGGGAAGTTTTTGTGCCCAATTGAGCTGTTCCACCGGGAACCTGGCGTTCAACGAAACCAGTTCCCTGAAGTGTTCTATAACGTCAAGCACCTCGGGCGAGTGCAGGTCGAGTGACCTTTTGAAAGTTGGCGATTTTGACAGTACGCGAACGGCATATTCTCGAACGTCGAACTGGTTCCAGCTCCGCGCAAGTTCTCTTTGGACGGCCACTCGACTATCGGGACCATATGACGAAATCAACTCTAGAGCAGCGTCACCGCCGATTAGCGCCGCGGCACGCACAGTAGAGGCAGCTTGGTTCACTTTAACGTCCTTGTGCGCGCGGGGGAGAAGAGCCAAAACCGACTCACCGGCTGCCGCGAGTTCTTTCGCCTCCGAGAATTTTGTGGGCGGAATCAAGCGTTCGGCGCTTTCACGCACTCGTCGATATATTTCCGGATCGAGTTCGTCGGCGTTTTCGAGGCAAGCTGCTGCGAGCAGATGTAGACGCGTCGTGAACTCGGGCTCTTGATTCCCTCGTTCCAAGAGACCCGACAAAATCTGTTGCCGCTCGCTCGGACGGGCATGACCGACGGCCATAGTTACCGCTTCGTGCCATTGATCAAGATGAGCGTGGTCGATTAGGACGCCGATATCGTTAAGGGCTATCAAATTTTCCGCTGCAAGATATTCCTGAAAGGTGCGATGTACGAAGTCGACACGCCCCTCGACCGGCATTCGCAGTACGCCGCTGCGCACCATTAAATACTTGTGAACGTTCTCGGCCTTATCGTGTATGGCTGGCATTGCGCCAAGAGCATTTTGGGTTTGCGCTATAGCCTGTATACTGGTGCAGTCGGTCCAACCGTTCCTCAACAGCCAATACGCTAGGCTTCCGAGAATTCGCTTCTTCTGATGAAGTGTGAGATTAGGGGAGTCGGGATGGGCGATCTTTCTCTCGTTGTCTCTCCGTACGAGCAGCATTTCCAGAGCTGCCGCGTAAAGCTCCATGCGGCCGCGCGGAAGTTGCATTCTTCTGTCGCGGTTCAGCGTACAGAGAAGGGCGCAAAGAAGGGGGTTGGACGCCAGTCGCCGCAACTGGCGCTGAGTGTTCACTTGAGTGATCAGGTCGGCTTGGAAAGTGTTGAGGTCATTGTCATCAGCCTCATCCGCATTGGAGCCCATAGCTTCACGGGCAGCTTGGTGCCAATGGTGAATGAAACTTTCGATGTCTCCCTTGCCCATGGGTAGAAGGTCAAGGGAGACAAATCCCTCTCGCGCCAGCCATTTTTCCTCGGCGGCAGCAGGACGTGAAGTCACGATGTAGCGACACTGGGGATATATAGAGATCAGATCTTGGAGCCATCTTTTCGCCTCTTCGCGTCGCGTCTCTGGGAGTTCGTCAACTCCGTCTATCAGGACTAGAGCTTGTCCGGCATGCAGAATTGAGTTAACCCACCCCCTAGGCATTTCCCCAGCCAGATTCCTGCCGATTTCTGTCAAGAATTCTTCGGGTGCCGGTAGGTCTCTATCGGCGAATCGGCGAAGCGGTAGGACGAAGGGGATGTGCTCGGCGAGAGGCTGTAGCTCGTCTTCAAGCGTGCCTCGCGCAGCATTGACAGCAAGCCAGAAGAGTAAAGTGCTTTTGCCTGATCCAGCATCTCCGCGCAGTAGCACTCGAGGAAATGCGGCAATGGCCGCCTCGGAACGGAGACTTCCAGGGGTTCGGGACACATCGCTCGCTCCCGGCCGGCTAGTCTTGCCAGTAAATGGCAGACCTCCGTCAATGGCACTCGTGTGGCCTTGGACGCCAGCGTCGGCAAGAGCTAGGCTGATATAGGCGGTGCTTAGCGGATAGGTTCTAGCTTCAGGATTGGCGAGAGTTAGGCCGAATAGTTCCAGCTGGTCGAGCTTCTGGACTACATGCCGCTTGTATCTACTTTCGAAGCGGCGAATATGTGTATCCTTTTCTCCGCTAACCGCCCAACGAACGCGATCCGTCTCGACTAGGAGTTGATTGATTCGGGCAAGTTGCTCTTTGTTTACCACTGTCAGGAAAGAGGGCCAAGTGGAGACGAAGTGTATTACTTGCGCGGAACACTCAAAAATAATGCGCTGGTAGAGTTCTTCGCCCTTTTCGCTTAACGCCCGACTGCTTGTTCGTGCTTCAGCTTCCTTAGTTACAGCATCTGCGAAAGTTGCCGGGTCCAGGTTACACTCAAATATATCGACTTTGGTAGTAGTGAAAGCAGTATTAGCTGCATCGACCGCAGAAGTAACCTCATAATCGGGAATGCCTCGAAATTCCACGGCGATTATCGGCTCGAGTGCCGACGCCACGGATTTTGAAAAGTGCAGTACATCCTTATCTTGGACGTGCCTAGCTGGGATGATCTTGTTGATGAGCCGCGCCTGAGCCGGGTGTCGCGCTGTGAGCGCCCCGTGATTAGGTGCAGTGACTGCTCGCATGATCGCTATGCTTGCCGCCCTGAGCGCACTACCAGCCAGCTTGAGTGCGACAGATTCCCAACCGAGCACGACCCCTCCCCAGTGTCATAGGTCACTTTACAGTTGCACGAGAGGGATGGGGTCGGTTGCGTGCAGAGGCGGCGTGGGGTAGCGCTCGCATGACCAATCGGGAACTCCTGCAGCGGGCTGCCTTGAGGCGAGGAGGTCACACTTGTGGACGCGTTGTGGTCGGTAACCGTCACTGAGCGCCTAATGGTGGCGTTTGCGCAGGCCAGCGGCTTGATTTGGCGTGTGATGGGGGGACTGTAAATCTGCCGGCTCAGCCTTCCCAGGTTCGAATCCTGGCGCCGCCACACGGGAACGAGAGCCCCGTGATCTGTGAGAACAGGTCACGGGGCTCTCGTCGTGCGTGCCGCCGGGGGTGTCCGGGGTTCAGCCGGGTGGTGTGGGCCGCAGGGCGAGCAGGGCGATGTCGTCGGTGGTGTCGGCGCCGAACTTGATGACCAGTTCGTCGCAGAAGACGTCCAGGGGGGCCTGCGCCTGGGCGGCCGTGAAGTGGCGGAGCCGGCTCATCGCGTCGTCCAGCGACTCCCCGCGGCGTTCGATCAGGCCGTCGGTGAACAGCAGCAGCGTGGACTGGGGCGGCAGCGCGTCGTAGGAGGAGCGGCGGGGCAGGCTCGGGTCCATGCCGATCAGCAGGCCCCGGCCCTCGTCCAGGTACCGCGTCTCGCCCTCCCGGGTGGTCAGCAGGGGCGGCAGGTGGCCGGCGGAGGAGTGGCGCAGCCATGTCGTGCGGCCGTCGCCCTTGACGACGGCGTAGACGCAGGTGGCGGTGGACTGCGGGTTCAGGGTCTGGCTCGCCAGGTCCAGGCGGCGCAGCACCTCCCCGGGCGGCTCCTGCCGGTCGACGGCGATGCCGCGCAGCATGTTGCGCAGGGTGCTCATGGCGACCGCGGCCTGGAGGTCGTGCCCCGAGACGTCGCCGATGACCAGCGCGATGTCGCCGTAGGGCAGCGTGAAGGCGTCGTACCAGTCGCCGCCGACCTCCGCGGTGGTGCTGGAGGGCACGTAGCGGGCCGTCAGCTCCAGGTGCTCCACGCGGGGCAGATCGGGCAGCAGCGCGCGCTGGAGGTGCTCGGCGTTGGAGCGGGCGTGCTGGTGCAGCCGGGCGTTGTCCACCCCGAGCGCGACGGCACGGACCAGCTCCGAGACCAGGGGGATGTCCTCCTTGGTGAACGGGTTCTCGTCCTCGGTACGGACCATGGTCAGGGCGCCGAAGACCTCCCGCTGGGCCCGCAGCGGAGCGACGACGGCGGTGCTCGCCCCCAGGTGCTCCACCAGCTCCAGCTGCCGCGCCTCGAAGGCGTTCTGCGGCCGCCCGGGCGAGGCGGCGTCGGTGACCAGCAGCGGACCCGCGCCGCGCAGCACCCTGGGCAGCGAGCCCTCGGTGATCTCCGACGGCGGGGCGAGCCGGCCGAGGTGCGACCCGGGCACCGGCGCCCGGGGGTCGCGGTGGACGAGGCAGACCCGCTCCAGGCGCCCCTGCTCGTCGACGAGGTCGGCCATGCACCAGTCGGCCAGCTCCCGGGTCAGGGCCTGGCACACCCGCCGCAGCCGCTCGTGGGGGTCGAGGGTGCCGGTCAGCGCCATGCCGACGTCGGCGAACAGGGACAGCCACTCCGGCGTCGCCGCCTGCGTGCTCACCGGCTTCACCGTCTTGGTGGTCGTCGGCAACCGCACCGGGCCCGGCGACGGCCGCGTCGAGTGCCCCGCCTTCCGGGGGGCGTCCACCGGGACCAGGGGAGCCGTCGTCGTGGCGAGCTGGGCGACGAACACGGTGCGCCCGTCGATCGCCTCCTGGGTCTCGATGGTGAGGCGGATGGGGACCACATGGCCGTCCCGGTGCAGCGCGGGAACCGGTACCGGCCGGCCCAGGATGCGGGACTCGCCGGTGAGCAGCAGCGAGGTGAAGGCCGTCACATGGCGTTGGCGCAGGTGTTCGGGCATGAGCACGGTCAGCCGCTGCCCGACCAGGTCGTGCGCGGGCCAGCCCAGCAGGCTCGACGCGGCGTCGCTCACCGCGATGATCCGGTTGCCGTCGTCGGCCGCCACGGTCGGCACCTGCGCGGCCTCCACCTCGCTCGCGTCCCACGGCGACAGGTCCGTCGGGTTGGTGCCCGGGGCCGCGGGGGCCTGCGTCCACGCGGTGGGCCGTGCGCCGGACAACTGGTCGGTGATCTGGCCGAGCAGCCAGTGCCGGAAGGCCCGGATGTGCGGCAGCGCCGGCAGGGCCAGCAGACAGCCCTGCTGCGCCGCCGCGTCGGCGGCGTTGAGCACCCGGCACAGCGTCGCGACGCGGGGCGCGGCGTCCGCCGCGAACGCCACCAGCAGGGAGAGCGTCGAGCTGTCGGGGGTCTCCTGCTCCACCGCCGCCGTCATGGACGCGCAGATCATGCTGCTCGTGTCCTGGGCGACGGTCAGGTCCGCCGGGCGCACCACCGTCCCGGGGGTGGCGAGCAGCAGCTCGCGCAACAACCCCTCCCACTGCTGCTGGGCCGCCCAGTACAGGGCGTACGGCACGTCGTTCAGCGTCACGGTGACGGTCCGGCCGGGCGGCGCCACGGTCTCCCAGGCGGACGGCGGCGGCGCGGGCGCCTCGGGCCACACCTCGAACCAGGCCGTCTTGCGGCCCTCGCCGCTGTGCACGCCGTGGCTGGTGGCCAGCTCCTCGACCAGGGCGAGGCCCCTGCCGGTGCAGGCGTACAGATGGCGGGCGTGGGGCACCAGCCCGTAGTCCGGGCGGTGGTCGCCGACCCGCACATGGGCCTGGCCCTCGACGGTCCACGCCTCCACCTCGATCGCGGTGCGCGCGTGCAGGACGGCGTTGGTCACCAGCTCGCCGGTCAGCAGCTCGGCGGTGTCCACCACGTCCGGCGCCAGACCGTCCAGCACCGACCGTACGAACCTGCGGGCGACCGCGACGCTCTCCGGCGCCGGAACCAGGTGCCGCGCCGGCGTTCCCGGGGGGATGGGGCTGCCCATACCGGTTGGGTGCCCAGAAGCACGGGGATGAAAAGGGCGAAGATCCCATGAATCACCCGCCCGGGGGTCCGCCGTGGATCCCCGCCGAAGCCGCCGCGCGACCGGCCCGGGTGCGCGCGCGGGCGGTCCGGACGATGCTGGAGCCATGGCCGGGAAACGCCCCATCATCGTGCAGCTGCCGTCCCCTACCGGCGGTCGCCGGGTGCGGGTGGACGGCGAGATCCTCGGCCTCGCGCACAACGTGCGGGACTTGGTGGAATTCCTGCGCCGGGCGGGGCTGGAGATGGAACCGGAGGAGGTCGCCGACTCCCCGCTGATCGACTGGCGCGGCGTCGGCCCCGACCGCTGGGAGGCGGAGACGCGGACCTGACCGCGCCCCTCGGCGCGTCGTACGGCCGGCCCGCGGGCACGCCCGTGACCGCGAGGAGCCCGGGGCGGCCGCGCGGCGGCCATGCCCCCGGCCGGTCGATCACCGGTACGCCGGCGGGCACACTGGCGGCATGTCCTCCCGACGCAGAACCTGTCCCGTGTGCCACCGCGACATCGCCGTCGTCGCTGGCCGCTTCGCGCGGCACGACCCGCCCGGGGCGCGGGCGAGCGGCGAACTCGTCTCCTGCGCCGGGTCGCGACGGCACGCCCAGGTCGGCGCGGCGCAGCCGTCGTTGGACGGTTACGTCCTGCCGGACTTCCCCGGCCAGTTGCCCCTGTTCTGACGCCGCGTGACCCCTGCGGGCGATCCGCACCCTCAGTTGCCCGCCACCGACTTGACCGCGACCGACACCGGTGTCGAACCGCTGATCAGCTCCAGCGTGAGCCCGGCCGTCGCCGGCGTGTCCACCAGCTCCGCGAGGACGGCCGCGACGTCGTCCCGGGGGACCGCGCCGCGCCCCGTGTGCGCCTCCATCCGGACCAGGCCGGTGCCCGGCTCGTCCGTCAGCGCGCCCGGGCGCAGGATCGTCCAGTCCAGGCCCTCCTGACGGGTGACGTACGCGTCGGCCTCGCCCTTGGCGCGCAGGTACGCGTCGAAGACCTCGTCCCCCCGGTGCGCGGGGTCCGCGCCCATCGAGGACACCACCAGGAAGCGGCGCACGCCGGCGCGTACGGCCGCGTCCGCGAACAGCACCGCCGCGCCCCTGTCCACCGTGTCCTTGCGGGCCGCGCCGCTGCCCGGACCCGCGCCGGCCGCGAAGACCGCCGCGTCCGCGCCCTGGAGATGCGCCGCCACCTCCTCCAGCAGGGCCGACTCCAGGTCGAGCAGGACCGGTTCGGCACCGGCCGCCCGCAGGTCGTCGCCCTGCCCGGGCGTGCGGATGACGCCCGCGACCTCGTCACCGCGCGCGGAGAGCAGGCGCTCCAGGCGCAGCGCGATCTGACCATGTCCACCAGCGATGACAATGCGCATGATTCCGACCGTACGCCCGAAGAGCCGCATCCGCCGCACGAGTTGGCCGGCACGGCCCGGGCCCCGCCGCAAGGGGCCGCGTGCGGGCGTGGCCGCGCGCCGGCGCGCCCACACCGCCCCTGCGGTCACCCGCCCGGCTCACGACAACTCCCCGCGCCCCTGCCGCGGCAGCCCGGTTTCCGCCGCCGTCGCCGAGTGGCAGTACTCGCGCACCGCGCTCGTGCGGGCCACCACCCGGCCCCGGTGCACCACGATCCGGCTGTAGGCCAGGGACAGCGCGCCGGCCAGGCGGTCGCCGCGCACGGCCAGCAGCTCGGCCGGGAAGCCCGCCTCCACCCGCACCTCGGGCAGTCCCAGCGCCGCACGGGCCGAGGCGGACACCGCGTCGTAGGCGTCCTCCGGGCGCAGTCCGTGGACGGACGCGAGGAGGTAGGCCGCCTCCAGGGGATCGCCGCGCCCGACGGGGTTGGACACGTCGCGCAGGGCCCCGCTCCCGGCCGCCACCCGCACCCCGGCCGCGCGCAGCAGCCGCACCGGCGCCGTGCCCCGCCGGTCGGTGCCGCCGCAGCCGCCCTGGGGCAGGCATGCCACCGTCACGCCGGCCGCCGCGAGCCGGTCCGCGGTGCGCGAGGCGAGCCGGGCGGGCAGGCGCGCGAGACCGGCGCACGGCCCGATGGTCACGCCGGGGCGCAGACCCCCGGCCATGGCCGCGAGCCGGGACAGCCGGGCCGGGTCGGCGGCGTCCGTGTGCAGGTCCACCGGGCAGCCGTGCTCGGCGGCCACCTCCAGGACCGCCTCCACATAGCCGGCGGGGTCCGGGTCCAGGTCCGGGCAGCCGCCCACCACGCAGGCGCCCGTCTTCACCGCGTCCCGCAGCACGGCCAGCCCGTCGGCCCCGGCCACCCCGGTCAGCAGCCGCGGCACCGCCACCGTCGTCAGCTCCATCAGCCCGCGCAGCGACCGCCGGGCCCGCAGCACCGCGCCGAGCGCGCCGAGCCCCCGCACGTCGCCCACGCGCACGTGCGCGCGCACCGCCGTCGCGCCGAGCCCGAGCTGCGACAGGGCCGCCTCCGTCGCCCGGCGCTGGACGTCCCCGGAGGCGTACGACACCGGCCCCGGGTGTTCGGCGGACAGCGCGGTGTCCCCGTGGACGTGCGGTTCGGCCGGGGCCGGCAGCAGCAGGTACCCGCTCAGGTCCAGCCGGGCGACGCCCGCGCGGGCCGGACCCGCCGCGAGGCTGCCGGCGGTGCCCACCGCCTCGATGCGGTCCCCGCCCAGCCGCACGTCCACGGTCCGGCCGTCGGTGAGCCGCGCCCCGCACAGCAGGAGGCCGGCCGGGCCGGACGGCCCGGAGGACCCCGGCCGGTCCGGCGGCGGCTGCGGCTGCGGCTGGCTGTCGGGCATCGCGCTCCAGGGTCGGGGCAGGGCTCGGGCGGGCCGGCGTGACGGGTGCGGGGCGCGTGGTCGCCCCAAGATCACGCAGGGCGGATCGAGCCTAGGGTCGCCGGCCGCGCGGATCCGGGAAGGGCGCAATAGTCGTACCGGCGTGGCCCGGGGCCCGGAGGACCGCCGAGCGGGCCGTGAGGAGCCTTCCGGCGGGCGGCGGGATACGGATTTGGGTGAACGGCTGCGGACCGTGTAATGTCTTCATCGCTCGCCCCAATAGCTCAGTCGGCAGAGCGTCTCCATGGTAAGGAGAAGGTCAACGGTTCGATTCCGTTTTGGGGCTCTGGTGTGAGAGGTTCCCGTCGCAAGGCGGGAGCTGATCTCATCAAAGCGGTGTAGCTCAGTCGGTAGAGCAAGCGGCTCATAATCGCTGTGTCACCGGTTCAAGTCCGGTCACCGCTACTGACAGTAGCCGATTGTGGGGTCGGTCCTTCGATCGGCTACTCTTTCTTGCGTTGAACCAGTCCATCCGTTCGTCTTAGGAGCACTCACGTGGCTGCCACCGACGTCCGCCCGAAGATCACGCTGGCCTGCGTGGAGTGCAAGGAGCGGAACTACATCACCAAGAAGAACCGGCGTAACAACCCGGACCGTCTTGAGATGAAGAAGCACTGCCCGCGTTGCAACGCGCACACTGCGCACCGCGAAACGCGATAAATCAGGCTCGTTCGTGAGGCCGTCCCCTTCCGAGGGGGCGGCCTCACGGCGTTTTCCCGGCCCGGCCACACCGTGCGCCCCATCCGGCCCCGTGGGATTCCCCGACCGGTTTCCGGCTAATTTGGGGCCCTCACAGCAAAGATCAGGAGGTGCCGGGCCATGGCGCTCGACCAGTCCTTCGTGGGACGGACCTACCCGCCCACCGCGCCCTATGAGGTGGGCCGGGAGAAGATCCGCGAGTTCGCCGAGGCGGTGGGCGAGACCAACCCGGTGTACACGGACCCCGAGGCCGCCGAGGAATTCGGCCACCCCGATGTGATCGCCCCGCCGACCTTCGTGTTCTCCATCACCTTCCGGGCCGCCGGACAGGTCATCGAGGACCCGCAGCTCGGCCTGGACTACAGCCGTGTGGTGCACGGCGACCAGAAGTTCGCCTACGCCCGCCCGGTGCGCGCCGGCGACCGGCTCACGGTCACCTCCACCATCGAGGCCATCAAGTCTCTGGCCGGCAACGACATCCTGGACATCCGCGGTGAGGTCCACGACGAGACCGGCGAACTCGTCGTGACCGCCTGGACCAAGCTCGTGGCCCGCGCGGCCGAGGAGGCGTGAGGATCCGATGACGGCGAAGATCGCGTACGACGACGTCGAGGTCGGCACCGAGCTGCCGGCGCGGAGCTTCCCCGTGACGCGCGCCACGCTGGTGCGCTACGCGGGTGCCTCCGGGGACTTCAACCCGATCCACTGGAACGAGAAGTTCGCCAAGGAGGTGGGCCTGCCGGACGTCATCGCGCACGGCATGTTCACCATGGCCGAGGCGATCCGCGTGGTCACCGACTGGACCGGTGACCCGGGCGCGGTCGTGGAGTACGGCGTCCGCTTCACCCGGCCCGTCGTCGTCCCGAACGACGACCAGGGCGCGCTGATCGAGGTCAGCGGCAAGGTCGCGGCCAAGCTGGACGACCGCACCGTGCGGGTGGACCTGACGGCCATGAGCGCCGGCCAGAAGGTGCTCGGCATGTCCCGGGCGGTCGTACGACTGGCCTGAGGACCCCGCTGCCGGAGCGAGGGGCGCCCCTCCGCGGAAGGGCGCCCCTCGCTCCGGGGCGGCGGGCGGCCGGTCCCCACGTGCCCGGCCCCCTCGCCCCCGTCTCGTACGCTTGGCCCGTGCAGGTACTCCACGACGCCCCCCTTGCCCCGCTGACCACCTTCCGGCTGGGCGGTCCCGCGACCCGGCTGGTGACGGCCGGCACCGACGCCGAGGTCATCGCCGCGGTGCGCGAGGCCGACGACAGCGGCACGCCGCTGCTGATCATCGGCGGCGGATCGAACCTGGTCATCGGTGACAAGGGCTTCGACGGCACCGCGCTGCGCATCGCCACGCGCGGGGTCGAACTGCGCGGCGGCACGCTGGAGCTGGCGGCCGGCGAGGTGTGGACCGACGCCGTCGCCCGCAGCGTGGAGGCAGGGCTGGCCGGGATCGAGTGCCTGGCCGGCATCCCCGGCTCCGCGGGCGCCACGCCCATCCAGAACGTGGGCGCCTACGGCCAGGAGGTCTCCTCGACGATCACCGAGGTCGTCGCGTACGACCGCCGGGCCGGCGAGACCGTCGTCCTCACGAACGACGAGTGCGCCTTCTCGTACCGCCACAGCCGCTTCAAGGCCGACCCCGACCGCTACGTCGTACTCCGGGTCCGCTTCGCGCTGGAGGACGCGGGCGGGCTGTCCGCGCCGCTGAAGTACGCCGAGACCGCCCGCGCGCTCGGCGT
The DNA here is from genome assembly GCF_055583025.1 of Streptomyces sp. NPDC104831. NCBI lineage: Bacteria > Bacillati > Actinomycetota > Actinomycetes > Kitasatosporales > Streptomycetaceae > Streptomyces > Streptomyces sp. NPDC104831. The sequence goes on along the minus strand of NZ_JBVJOT010000001.1, from coordinate 214,867 downwards.
GGCCACCGGTGAGCGGGTGCCGCTCGCCGACGCCCGCGCGACCGTGCTGAGGCTGCGCGCCGGGAAGGGCATGGTGCTGGACCCCGAGGACCACGACACCTGGTCCGCCGGGTCCTTCTTCACCAACCCGATCCTCACCGACGAGCAGTTCGCCGCCTTCCACGCGCGCGTGCGCGAACGGCTGGGCGACGGCGTCGAACCGCCCGCCTACCCGGCGGGACCGGGCCGTACGAAGACGTCCGCGGCCTGGCTCATCGACAGGGCGGGCTTCACCAAGGGCTACGGCACCGGCCCCGCCCGCATCTCCAGCAAGCACACCCTCGCCCTGACCAACCGGGGCGAGGCCACCACGGAGGACCTGCTCGCCCTGGCCCGCGAGGTGGTCGCCGGGGTCCGCGCGGCCTTCGGCGTCACCCTGGTCAACGAGCCGGTGACCGTGGGCGTGAGCCTGTAGCGTCCGCCCCGGCGGCGGCGCACCGGATCAGTACGCCACCCCCACCCCCTGCCGCACGGTCTCCTTGGCGTCGATCATCGACAGCATCGCGTGCGCGACGTCCGCGCGCGCGAGGAAGCGGCCCCGCGTGGGGGAGCCGCCGACGACCGTGCGGTAGCGCCCGGTGAGCGGCTTGTCCTGGAGCCGCGGCGGCCGCACGCACGTCCAGTCGGTGTCGCTGCGGGCCAGGCCGGCCTCCATCTCGCGCAGGTCGGCGTAGACGTCCTTCAGGATCACCGAGATGACGCTCCGCACCGCGCGGTCCACGGCGCCGTCGCCCTCGGGGGCCGGGCCGACCGGGCTGGCGCTGACCACCAGCAGCCGGCGCACCCCCTCCGCCTCCATGGCGCCCACGATCGTCCGGGTCAGCCGGGCGGTCACCCCGTCGGCCCTGCGGCCGCGCGGCCCCAGGGCGGACAGGACGGCGTACCGGCCGCGGACGGCGGCGCGCAGCTCCTCCGGGTCGCCCAGGCCGCTGCGGACGACCTCCAGCCGGTCCCCGGACACCCGGAGCCCGGCGGGGTCGCGGACGACCGCCGTGACCTCGTGACCGGCGTCCAGGGCCTGGCGGACCAGCTCCCGGCCCGTCCCCCCGGTGGCGCCGAAAACAGTGAGCTTCATGGTGTCCTTCCTGACTTCCCCTGCTGCCCGAACGCAGGGGGTGAGTGCTCACTCACCCCCGCGCCTCCTAGAGTGGGTAAGCACTCACCCACCCGTCAAGGCCGATAGGAGCCCCATGGAGCCCGCGGAGACGAAACCGGCGCGCGTGCGCATCCTCGACGCCGCCCACGAGCTGATGCTCACCGTCGGACTCGCCCGCGCCACCACCAAGGAGATCGCCCGCGCGGCCGGCTGCTCCGAAGCGGCCCTCTACAAGTACTTCGACAGCAAGGAAGAGCTGTTCGTACGGGTCCTCACCGAGCGCCTGCCCCGGCTCACCCCGCTGCTCGACAGCCTCGCCGCCGCGCCCGGACGGGCCACCCTGGAGGAGAACCTCACCGCGATCGCCCGCCAGGCCGCCCTCTTCTACGAGCAGAGCTTCCCGATCGCCGCCTCCCTGTACGCCGAGACACAGCTCAAGCGGCGCCACGACGACACCCTGCGCACCCTCGGCTCCGGACCGCACACGCCCATCCAGGGCCTGGACGCCTACCTGCGCGCCGAACAGGCCGCCGGCCGGGTCCGCGCCGACGCCGACACCTACGCCGCCGCCTCACTGCTCCTCGGCGCCTGCGCCCAGCGCGCCTTCGCCTACGATGCCACGGAGACCGGGCGGCGGCCGCCGGTCGACGAGTTCGCCGCCCGGCTCGCCCGGACCCTGCTGGGCGGCATCCAAGTGGCCTAGGACCGCCGGGCGGCTCAGGCCGCGGGGCGGGCCAGCCACTCGTCCACCCCGGCCAGCAGCCGCGCCTTGACCTCCTCGGGCGCGGCCGAGCCCCGCACCGACTGCCGGGCCAGCTCCGCCAGCTCCGCGTCCGTGAAGCCGTGGGCGTGCCGGGCGATCTCGTACTGGGCGGCCAGCCGGGAGCCGAACAGCAGCGGGTCGTCCGCGCCGAGCGCCATCGGCACGCCCGCCTCGAAGAGGGTGCGCAGCGGGACGTCCCGCTGCTTCTCGTACACGCCGAGCGCCACGTTCGAGGCCGGGCACACCTCGCAGGTCACTCCCCGGTCGGCCAGCCGCTTCAGCAGCCGCGGGTCCTCGGCGGCCCGCACCCCGTGCCCGAGCCGCGTGGCGTGCAGGTCGTCCAGGCAGTCCCGGACCGACGCCGGGCCGGCCAGCTCCCCGCCGTGCGGGGCCGACAGCAGACCGCCCTCGCGCGCGATGTGGAAGGCCCGGTCGAAGTCCCGGGCCATGCCCCGCCGCTCGTCATTGGAGAGCCCGAAGCCGACCACGCCCCGGTCCGCGTAGCGCACCGCCAGCCGGGCCAGCGTGCGCGCGTCCAGCGGGTGCTTCATCCGGTTCGCGGCGACCAGGACGCGCATGCCGAGGCCGGTCTCCCGGGAGGTCGTGTCGACCGCGTCCAGGATGACCTCCAGCGCCGGGATCAGACCGCCCAGCCGGGGCGCGTACGACGTCGGGTCCACCTGGATCTCCAGCCAGCCCGAGCCGTCCCTCAGGTCCTCCTCCGCCGCCTCCCGCACCAGGCGCTGGATGTCCTCCGGCGCGCGCAGGCAGGAGCGGGCGGCGTCGTACAGCCGCTGGAAGCGGAACCAGCCCCGCTCGTCCGTGGCGCGCAGCCGCGGCGGCTCCCCGCTGACGAGGGCGTCCCTCAGCGTGTCGGGCAGTCGTACGCCGTACTTGTCGGCCAGCTCCAGCACGGTCCCTGGTCGCATCGATCCGGTGAAGTGCAGGTGCAGATGGGCTTTCGGCAGCCGGGACAGATCACGTACACGCTCCATTCCCAGATCCTGCCGCACGCCACCGCTTTCCCGGTAGCCGTTTCCCCGTAGGTGCGCCCGCTCGCACACGAGAACGGGCCGCCTCCCCGCAGGGAGACGGCCCGCACGCGCGCGTGGCGGCCGGGAACTAGTCCCGCGCCTCCGCCAGCAGCTTCTGGACGCGGCTCACGCCCTCGGCGAGGTCCTCGTCGCCGAGCGCGTACGACAGCCGCAGGTAGCCCGGCGTGCCGAACGCCTCGCCCGGGACGACCGCGACCTCGGCCTCCTCCAGGATCAGCGCGGCCAGCTCGACGGTGTCCTGCGGGCGCTTGCCGCGGATCTCCTTGCCGAGCAGTGCCTTGACCGACGGGTAGGCGTAGAACGCGCCCTCGGGCTCCGGGCAGACGACGCCGTCGATCTCGTTGAGCATCCGCACGATGGTCTTGCGGCGCCGGTCGAAGGCCTCCCGCATCTGCGCGACCGCCTCCAGGCCGCCGGAGACGGCGGCCAGGGCGGCCGCCTGGGCCACGTTCGAGACGTTGGAGGTGGCGTGCGACTGGAGGTTCGTCGCGGCCTTGACGACGTCCTTCGGGCCGATGACCCAGCCCACCCGCCAGCCGGTCATGGCGTACGTCTTCGCCACGCCGTTGACCACGACGCACTTGTCGCGCAGCTCGGGCAGGAGCGCGGGCAGGGACACCGCGGCGGCGTCGCCGTAGACCAGGTGTTCGTAGATCTCGTCGGTGAGCACCCAGAGGCCGTGCTCGAGGGCCCAGCGGCCGATCGCCTCGGTCTCGGCCTCCGAGTAGACCGCGCCGGTCGGGTTGGACGGGGAGACGAAGAGGACGACCTTCGTCCGCTCCGTGCGCGCCGCCTCCAGCTGCTCCACCGAGACCCGGTAGCCGGTGGTCTCGTCGGCGACGACCTCCACCGGGACACCGCCGGCCAGGCGGATCGACTCCGGGTACGTCGTCCAGTACGGCGCCGGGACGATGACCTCGTCGCCCGGGTCGAGGATCGCGGCGAAGGCCTCGTAGATGGCCTGCTTGCCGCCGTTGGTGACCAGGATCTGCGAGACGTCGGGCTCCCAGCCGGAGTCGCGCAGCGTCTTCGCGGCGATCGCGGCCTTCAGCTCGGGCAGGCCGCCGGCCGGGGTGTAGCGGTGGTACTTGGGGTTCTTGCAGGCCTCGACGGCCGCCTCGACGATGTAGTCCGGGGTCGGGAAGTCGGGCTCACCGGCGCCGAAGCCGATCACCGGACGCCCGGCGGCCTTCAGGGCCTTGGCCTTGGCGTCCACGGCGAGGGTGGCGGACTCGGAGATCGCGCCGACTCGGGCGGAGACCCGGCGCTCGGTGGGAGGGGTTGCAGCGCTCATGCGGCCCATCGTTCCAGACCGGAAATACCCCCGGCACACGGGTTTCACAGACTGAGCAGCCACCGGCCAAAGGGTGAACACGGGTCCGAATCCCGCCCCCGGCCTGGACGATCTTCGTCTCCCCGGCTTCGACGGGCACTTTCTGTTCGACGCCGGGCGCCGGACCACGTACACTCTCACCTCGTTGGCCTCTCGACGGCCGTCGCCGAGCCGGTGCACATCGGGCACCCGGTCGGATGCGGTACGTTGGGGGACACACAAAGGGTCGTAGCTCAATTGGTAGAGCACCGGTCTCCAAAACCGGCGGTTGGGGGTTCAAGTCCCTCCGGCCCTGCTACACACACCGCCAGGATGTGTGCGCATGTACGTACAGCAATGCACCGCCGTGCGGCTCAGAAACCGGGCGCGGCACGGCCACGACCCGGGATCAGGTGAGGATCATGACGGACGCCGTGGGCTCCATCGACACGCCTGATGCCCAGGATGAGGTGCCGGAGTCCAAGAAGGCCCGCAAGGGCGGAAAGCGTGCCAAGAAGGGCCCGCTCAAGCGCCTCGCCACCTTCTACCGCCAGATCGTCGCGGAACTCCGCAAGGTCGTCTGGCCGACACGCAACCAGCTGACGTCGTACACCACCGTGGTGATCTTCTTCGTCGTCATCATGATCGCCCTGGTGACCGTGATTGACTATGGGCTCGACCACGCGGCCAAGTACGTCTTCGGCTGAGCCAAAAGCGAAGGGCGCCGTGGTACCGGCGCCCCTTTTCGCATGTTCCACCCCTATGTATCCAGGAAGAAGCAGCCATCGTGTCTGACCCGAACCTGAACGACGACGCCACTGAGCCCCGCGGGCTGGCTGCCGAGACGGTGGACGACGAGCTCGACATCGTCGAGGGCGCGGACGACCAGGACGAGTTCGAGGCTGCCGAGGCCGAGGCGGGGGAGCCGGCCGAGGAGGCCGCCGTCCACGCCGACGACGCCGAGGACGAGGACGAAGAGACCTCCGAGGAAGCCGTCGCCGAGGCCGTCGAGGCCGAGCCGGCCGCTCCGGTCGACCCCGTCCAGGCCCTGCGCGAAGAACTGCGCACCCTGCCCGGCGAGTGGTACGTCATCCACACCTACGCCGGTTACGAGAACCGCGTGAAGACCAACCTGGAGCAGCGCGCCGTCTCGCTGAACGTCGAGGACTACATCTTCCAGGCCGAGGTGCCGCAGGAAGAGGTCGTCCAGATCAAGAACGGCGACCGCAAGACGATCAAGCAGAACAAGCTGCCGGGTTACGTCCTGGTCCGCATGGACCTGACCAACGAGTCCTGGGGCGTCGTCCGCAACACCCCGGGCGTCACCGGCTTCGTCGGCAACGCCTACGACCCCTACCCGCTGACCCTGGACGAGATCGTCAAGATGCTCGCCCCGGAGGCCGAGGAGAAGGCCGCCCGCGAGGCCGCCGAGGCCGAGGGCAAGCCCGCCCCGCAGCGCAAGGTCGAGGTCCAGGTGCTGGACTTCGAGGTCGGCGACTCGGTCACCGTCACCGACGGCCCGTTCGCCACCCTCCAGGCGACCATCAACGAGATCAACCCCGACTCCAAGAAGGTCAAGGGCCTGGTGGAGATCTTCGGCCGCGAGACCCCGGTCGAGCTGTCCTTCGACCAGATCCAGAAGAACTGAGCACACGCCCCGGAAGCGCCCCGCCGGTGACCACCGGCCCGGGGCGCTTCCGCCGTGTGCGGCCCGTCGCCGCCGCCGTTGCGGTACTGGCGCCGCTCGTCCTGGCGTACGCCGTCTGCGTCCCGGCGGCCTGGCAGCGCGCCGAGCTGCGCGGCGCCGAGCCGGTCGCGGCCACCTTCCACGACGGGCCCTGCCTCCTCGGCGGCTGCTCGGTGACCTACTCCCTCGCGGGCGAGCGGGTCACGGCCGCCCTGCCGGTCGGCACGCGCGCGGGGGGCCGCACCGAGGGCGACACCGTGCCGGTGCGTACCGCGCCCGGCGAGCCGGGCCGGGCGGCGCTCGCCGGCGACACGGGGCGCGGCGCCGTGGCCGCCCTGCTCGCGGTGCCCGTGGGCGCGACTCTGCTCGCGCTGCTCGCCGCGGCCGTGCACGTGCTGCGCGACCGACGTCCCGAAGACCCCGCGCAAGCCGCCTGACCTGGAGGATTTCTTGTCCCGAGGGGACAGCGGCTATCGTTGTGCGGTATGCCATCTGCGGGATCGTGCAAGGCATGAATCCGGATGACGCAGACGGCCATCAACCTCTCAGTAAGGACCCGGAGAGAGCATGCCTCCCAAGAAGAAGAAGGTCACGGGGCTCATCAAGCTCCAGATCCAGGCCGGCGCCGCCAACCCGGCCCCGCCGGTCGGCCCCGCGCTGGGCCAGCACGGCGTCAACATCATGGAGTTCTGCAAGGCCTACAACGCCGCGACCGAGTCGCAGCGTGGTTGGGTCATCCCGGTGGAGATCACGGTCTACGAGGACCGTTCCTTCACCTTCATCACCAAGACGCCGCCGGCCGCGAAGATGATCCTCAAGGCCGCGGGCGTCGAGAAGGGCTCCGGCGAGCCGCACAAGACCAAGGTCGCCAAGATCACCGAGGCGCAGGTCCGCGAGATCGCCGAGACCAAGATGGCCGACCTGAACGCGAACGACCTGGACGCCGCGGCGAAGATCATCGCCGGTACCGCGCGCTCCATGGGCGTCACGGTCGAGGGCTGAACCCCACCTTCGTAGCAGTCATGCGGCTGCCTGCATTTCGCGGCCGCACGTGGCAGGGCCTGCTCGGCCCAGGGACCACGACTCCTTTCAGAACACACAGGAGCAAGTTGTGAGCAAGCGCAGCAAGGCTCTCCGCGCTGCGGACGCCAAGGTCGACCGGGAGAAGCTGTACGCCCCGCTCGAAGCCGTCCGTCTCGCCAAGGAGACCTCCACGACCAAGTTCGACGCCACCGTCGAGGTCGCCTTCCGTCTGGGTGTCGACCCGCGCAAGGCCGACCAGATGGTCCGTGGCACCGTGAACCTTCCGCACGGCACCGGTAAGACCGCCCGGGTCCTGGTCTTCGCGACCGGCGACCGTGCCGAGGCCGCGCGTGCCGCGGGCGCCGACATCGTCGGTGCCGACGAGCTGATCGACGAGGTCGCGAAGGGCCGTCTGGACTTCGACGCCGTCGTCGCCACCCCGGACCTCATGGGCAAGGTCGGCCGCCTCGGCCGCGTCCTCGGCCCGCGTGGTCTGATGCCGAACCCGAAGACCGGCACCGTCACCCCCGACGTGACCAAGGCCGTCACCGACATCAAGGGCGGCAAGATCGAGTTCCGCGTCGACAAGCACTCGAACCTGCACTTCATCATCGGCAAGGCGTCCTTCGAGGACGACAAGCTGGTGGAGAACTACGGCGCCGCGCTGGAGGAGATCCTCCGTCTGAAGCCGTCCGCCGCCAAGGGTCGCTACATCAAGAAGGCCGCCATCACCACCACGATGGGCCCCGGCATCCCGGTCGACCCGAACCGCACCCGCAACCTCCTCGTCGAGGAGGACCCGGCCGCCGTCTGAGCCCCGGCTCAGCGCGGTAGCCGCGTCAGGGACGCGTAGAACAAAAGGGCGGGCCCTGGAACCTCTCCGGTTCCGGGCCCGTCCTTTCTTCGTACGGGCTTTCGTACGACTGTCAGGGGCCTGGGTTACGGTGCAGGCACAGGACACACAACAGGGGTGGGAGCAGATGAACAGCACGACCGTGCGCCGGGCGACCCTTTCCATCGCGGTGGTGGCCGCGCTGACCGGAGTGGCCGCCTGCGGTTCCTCCGACTCCGGCAAGAAGGACGACAAGGCGGCCGGCAAGGAGTCGGTGCACCTCAGCCCCATCGCCGCGCTGCGTTCCGTGGAGAAGTCCACCGACCAGGCCGACTCGGCGAAGGTGCGTTCCACGACGTCCGTCGGGGACCTCATGTCGATGAGCGCGAACGGCTCGCTCACCTGGCAGGACGGCCTCAAGGGCACCATGACCATCACCTACACCGGTGGTCAGATGGCCGAGCTGATGAAGAAGGCCGGCACCCAGTCGATGGAGGCCCGCTATCTGTCGGACGCCTATTACGCGCACATGAGCGACGCCTACGCCCAGCAGGCGGGCGGCGGCAAGCACTGGATCAAGTACTCGTACGACGACCTCGCCAAGCTCGGCGGCGCGTCCGGCTCGTACATGAAGGACCAGATCCAGAACGCCACCCCCAACCAGTCCGTGAAGCTGCTGCTGGCCTCCGGTGACGTGAAGAAGGTCGGCGAGGAGAAGGTCTCCGGCGTCCAGACCACGCACTACTCGGGCAAGGTCAACGTCGCCGACCTCGCCGACAAGACCAGCAACCTCGACGCCGGCCAGATGGCGGCCCTGAAGAAGCAGCTCAGCCAGGCGGGCGTCACGACGGAGACCATCGACATCTGGGTCGACGGCAAGGACCTGCTGATCAAGAAGACCGAGAAGGCGGACACCGCCAACGGCGCGATGACCAGCACCGCGTACTACTCGGACTACGGCGTGAAGGTCGACGCCGAGGCCCCGCCGGCCGGCGACACCAAGGACTTCGCCGACATGATGAAGTCCGGCGGCACGGTCACGGGCGGCACGGGCACGGCCTCCTGACCCGGCGGGCACCCCTGGGCCCACCCCGGGCCACCCGGGCTCCTCGCGCCCGCGCGCGCCGGGCGGCACCCGGGGGAGCCCGGCCCCGGGCCTCTCCCCGGCCGGCCCGGCCGTGGCCGCGGACCGGACCGAGCGGGCCCGGTCACTCGACCGGCCCCGGCCTCGGGTCCGCTCGGTCCGATTTGCTCTGGGGCGCCGCGGTCCCGTACTCTCTCGGTGAAGCCAAAGACCGCTGGTCGTTGCCGTGCGCTCGAATGAGGGTGCGGTGGCCGAAGGATCCGCTGAAAAGTGGGCGACCCGCGCAGGTGAATGTGGAAGAACTCCCGGAGTGCGCGCGCCGAGCGCGTGTGCGGCCGGTCGAGTCCGCCCCGTGCGCCTGCGCCGGGGCGTTTCGTTTCCCCAGTCCTCCTTCGGGTCCGCGCGGTCCGAATCACCCGGAAGGAGGCCGAGGCTCTATGGCGAGGCCCGACAAGGCTGCCGCGGTTGCGGAGCTGACGGACAAGTTCCGCAGCTCCAACGCCGCCGTGCTGACCGAGTACCGCGGTCTCACCGTGGCGCAGCTCAAGACGCTGCGCCGGTCGCTCGGTGAGAACGCCCAGTACGCCGTGGTGAAGAACACGCTGACCAAGATTGCGGCCAAGGAGGCCGGGATCACGCTGGAGGACCAGCTCTTCGCTGGCCCGACGGCCGTCGCCTTCGTCACCGGTGACCCGGTGGAGTCGGCGAAGGGTCTGCGTGACTTCGCCAAGGAGAACCCCGATCTCGTCATCAAGGGCGGTGTCCTTGACGGCAAGGCGCTGTCCGCCGACGAGATCAAGAAGCTTGCGGACCTCGAGTCCCGCGAGGTTCTGCTCGCCAAGCTGGCGGGCGCCATGAAGGGCAAGCAGTCCCAGGCTGCCTCGCTCTTCCAGGCGCTCCCGTCGAAGCTCGTCCGCACCGTGGACGCGCTGCGCGCCAAGCAGGCCGAGCAGGGCGGTGCCGAGTAATTCGGCTCGCTTCTTGATCCGCGCCACCGGCGCGGGTCGCAGCGGGCCGACGTACGCCCGCCACACCCAGTACATCCGGCACCTGCCGATTTAGTGGAAGGAAAGCCATCATGGCTCTCACCCAGGACGAACTGCTCGCCGAGTTCGAGGGCATGACCCTGATCCAGCTCGCCGAGTTCGTGAAGGCGTTCGAGGAGAAGTTCGACGTTACCGCCGCCGCCGCCGCGCCGGTCGTCGTCGCCGGTGGTGCCGCTGGTGGCGCCGCCGCCGAGGCCGAGGAGGAGAAGGACGAGTTCGACGTCATCCTCACCGGCGCCGGCGACAAGAAGATCCAGGTCATCAAGGTCGTGCGTGAGCTGACCTCCCTGGGCCTGAAGGAGGCCAAGGACCTCGTCGACGGCACCCCGAAGCCGGTCCTCGAGAAGGTCAACAAGGAGGCCGCCGACAAGGCCGCCGAGGCCCTCAAGGGCGCCGGTGCCTCCGTCGAGGTCAAGTAAGACCTTCGCGACCGCCACAGCGGCCCGCTAGGGCTCCTGTAACGCGAACGCACCGAAGGGCGATCATCCATCCGGGTGGTCGCCCTTCGGCGTTCCCCGGGCCCGGCGAGGGCCGCCTTGCACCTGTGTTCGTGCGGGGTAAGGTGATCTTCGTCGTGTCTCCCGATGTCCCGGTTCCGGCCAGGAGCCCTTGACGAACGGCACGCAGCGCGCAATTCTCAGGACGCGTCGTCACAAGGATCCGAATCCGAGGCATGGATCGACGGCGAAGAGGGCAGTATCAACGTGCGTTGAGAGCAGGCATGCCGAGGACGTTGAAGAGGGCGTTGAGCACAACGAGGGTCTTCGAGAACCCGAGCTGGACATCAGTGTGCCAAGTGGCTACACTGACCCTTTGCGCTGCCTGTTAGCTGTCCCCTGCCCGTCACCAGGGGTCTGCCCTCACTTGAGCACAGTCGACCGATCCCCCCCGACCTGGGGTTTCCGTCCCTGTGTGCAGGAGAGGGACCGGTACGCGCGTAGTGAGTCCGAGCCCTCGGAAGGACCCCCTCTTGGCCGCCTCGCGCACTGCCTCGACCGCGAATACGAACAACGGCGCCAGCACCGCCCCGCTGCGCATCTCCTTTGCAAAGATCAAGGAGCCCCTCGAGGTTCCGAACCTGCTCGCGCTGCAGACCGAGAGCTTTGACTGGCTGCTCGGCAACACCGCCTGGCAGACTCGGGTCGAGGAGGCTCTGGAGAACGGTCAGGACGTCCCCACCAAGTCCGGTCTGGAGGAGATCTTCGAGGAGATCTCCCCGATCGAGGACTTCTCCGGGTCGATGTCGCTGACGTTCCGGGACCACCGCTTCGAGCCGCCGAAGAACTCGATCGACGAGTGCAAGGAGCGCGACTTCACGTACGCCGCCCCGCTCTTCGTCACCGCCGAGTTCACCAACAACGAGACCGGCGAGATCAAGTCCCAGACCGTCTTCATGGGCGACTTCCCGCTCATGACGAACAAGGGCACTTTCGTCATCAACGGCACCGAGCGTGTCGTGGTGTCGCAGCTGGTCCGTTCCCCCGGTGTCTACTTCGACTCCTCCATCGACAAGACATCCGACAAGGACATCTTCTCCGCCAAGATCATCCCGTCCCGGGGTGCCTGGCTGGAGATGGAGATCGACAAGCGCGACATGGTCGGTGTCCGCATCGACCGCAAGCGCAAGCAGTCGGTCACCGTACTGCTGAAGGCGCTCGGCTGGACCACCGAGCAGATCCTCGAGGAGTTCGGCGACTACGAGTCGATGCGCGCCACCCTGGAGAAGGACCACACCCAGGGCCAGGACGACGCGCTGCTCGACATCTACCGCAAGCTGCGCCCGGGCGAGCCCCCCACGCGCGAGGCCGCGCAGACGCTGCTGGAGAACCTCTACTTCAACCCGAAGCGCTACGACCTCGCCAAGGTCGGCCGCTACAAGGTCAACAAGAAGCTGGGTACGGACACCCCGCTGGACGCGGGCATCCTGACCGTCGAGGACATCATCTCGACGATCAAGTACCTGGTGAAGCTGCACGCCGGCGAGACCGAGACCACCGGTGACAACGGCGAGACGGTCGTCGTCGAGACCGACGACATCGACCACTTCGGCAACCGGCGCCTGCGCAGCGTCGGCGAGCTGATCCAGAACCAGGTCCGCACGGGTCTGGCCCGTATGGAGCGCGTCGTGCGCGAGCGCATGACGACCCAGGACGTCGAGGCGATCACGCCGCAGACCCTGATCAACATCCGGCCGGTCGTCGCCTCCATCAAGGAGTTCTTCGGCACCAGCCAGCTGTCGCAGTTCATGGACCAGAACAACCCGCTGTCCGGGCTGACGCACAAGCGCCGTCTGTCGGCGCTCGGCCCCGGCGGTCTGTCCCGTGAGCGGGCCGGCTTCGAGGTCCGTGACGTGCACCCCTCGCACTACGGCCGCATGTGTCCGATCGAGACGCCCGAAGGCCCGAACATCGGTCTGATCGGCTCGCTCGCCTCCTACGGCCGGGTCAACGCGTTCGGTTTCGTCGAGACCCCGTACCGCAAGGTCATCGACGGCCAGGTCACCGACGAGGTGGACTACCTGACCGCCGACGAGGAGGACCGCTTCGTCATCGCGCAGGCCAACGCGCCGCTGACCAGCGACCTCCGGTTCGAGGAGAGCCGCGTGCTCGTCCGCCGCCGCGGCGGCGAGGTCGACTACGTCGGCCCCGAGGACGTGGACTACATGGACGTCTCGCCGCGCCAGATGGTGTCGGTCGCGACCGCCATGATCCCCTTCCTCGAGCACGACGACGCCAACCGCGCCCTCATGGGCGCGAACATGATGCGCCAGGCCGTGCCGCTGATTAAGTCGGAGGCCCCGCTCGTCGGCACCGGCATGGAGTACCGCTCCGCCGTCGACGCCGGCGACGTCGTCAAGGCCGAGAAGGCGGGTGTGGTCCAGGAGGTCTCCGCGGACTACATCACCACCGCCAACGACGACGGCACGTACATCACGTACCGCCTGGCCAAGTTCGCCCGGTCCAACCAGGGCACCTCGGTCAACCAGAAGGTCATCGTCAACGAGGGCGACCGCGTCATCGAGGGCCAGGTCCTCGCCGACGGTCCGGCCACCGAGAACGGCGAGATGGCCCTCGGCAAGAACCTGCTCGTGGCGTTCATGCCGTGGGAGGGTCACAACTACGAGGACGCGATCATCCTGTCGCAGCGCCTCGTGCAGGACGACGTCCTCTCCTCGATCCACATCGAGGAGCACGAGGTCGACGCCCGTGACACCAAGCTCGGCCCCGAGGAGATCACCCGGGACATCCCGAACGTCTCCGAGGAGGTCCTCGCCGACCTCGACGAGCGCGGCATCATCCGCATCGGCGCCGAGGTCATCGCCGGCGACATCCTCGTCGGCAAGGTCACCCCGAAGGGTGAGACCGAGCTGACCCCCGAGGAGCGCCTGCTGCGCGCGATCTTCGGTGAGAAGGCCCGTGAGGTCCGTGACACCTCGCTGAAGGTGCCGCACGGCGAGACCGGCAAGGTCATCGGCGTGCGCGTCTTCGACCGCGAGGAGGGCGACGAGCTGCCGCCGGGCGTGAACCAGCTGGTCCGCGTCTACGTCGCGCAGAAGCGCAAGATCACCGACGGTGACAAGCTCGCCGGCCGGCACGGCAACAAGGGTGTCATCTCCAAGATCCTGCCGATCGAGGACATGCCGTTCCTGGAGGACGGCACCCCGGTCGACATCATCCTGAACCCGCTGGGCGTGCCGTCCCGAATGAACCCGGGACAGGTCCTGGAGATCCACCTCGGCTGGCTCGCCAGCCGCGGCTGGGACGTGTCCGGCCTCGCCGACGAGTGGGCCCAGCGCCTGCAGGCCATCGGTGCCGACCAGGTCGCCCCGCGCACCAACGTCGCCACCCCGGTCTTCGACGGTGCCCGCGAGGACGAGCTGGCGGGTCTGCTGCAGCACACCATCCCGAACCGCGACGGCGAGCGCATGGTGCTCCCGACCGGCAAGGCGCGGCTGTTCGACGGCCGTAGCGGTGAGCCGTTCCCGGACCCGATCTCGGTCGGCTACATGTACATCCTGAAGCTGCACCACCTGGTCGACGACAAGCTGCACGCCCGCTCGACCGGTCCGTACTCGATGATCACCCAGCAGCCGCTGGGTGGTAAGGCGCAGTTCGGTGGCCAGCGGTTCGGCGAGATGGAGGTGTGGGCACTCGAGGCGTACGGCGCCGCCTACGCGCTCCAGGAGCTGCTGACCATCAAGTCCGACGACGTCACCGGCCGCGTGAAGGTCTACGAGGCCATCGTCAAGGGCGAGAACATCCCCGAGCCCGGCATCCCCGAGTCCTTCAAGGTGCTCATCAAGGAGATGCAGTCGCTCTGCCTGAACGTGGAGGTGCTGTCGAGCGACGGTATGTCCATCGAGATGCGCGACACCGACGAGGACGTCTTCCGCGCCGCGGAGGAGCTCGGTATCGACCTGTCCCGGCGCGAGCCGAGCAGCGTCGAAGAGGTCTGACGGGAGTCCGGCGGGTCCCCTGACCGACCAGGGGCCCCGCCGACCCCCAGGCCCCCGTACAGACCACAGACTTTCGACCCTGAGAGGGATTGACGCATAGTGCTCGACGTCAACTTCTTCGACGAGCTCCGGATCGGCCTGGCCACCGCTGACGACATCCGTCAGTGGAGCCACGGCGAGGTCAAGAAGCCCGAGACCATCAACTACCGCACCCTGAAGCCCGAAAAGGACGGACTCTTCTGCGAGAAGATCTTCGGTCCGACCCGGGACTGGGAGTGCTACTGCGGCAAGTACAAGCGCGTCCGCTTCAAGGGCATCATCTGCGAGCGCTGTGGCGTCGAGGTCACGCGCGCCAAGGTGCGCCGTGAGCGGATGGGCCACATCGAGCTGGCCGCCCCCGTCACCCACATCTGGTACTTCAAGGGTGTCCCCTCGCGCCTCGGCTACCTGCTGGACCTGGCGCCGAAGGACCTCGAGAAGGTCATCTACTTCGCGGCGTACATGATCACGTACGTCGACGAGGAGCGCCGCACCCGCGACCTGCCCTCCCTGGAGGCGCACGTCTCCGTCGAGCGCCAGCAGATCGAGAACCGCCGCGACGCCGACCTCGAGGCCCGCGCCAAGAAGCTCGAGACCGACCTGGCCGAGCTGGAGGCCGAGGGCGCCAAGGCCGACGTGCGCCGCAAGGTGCGCGAGGGTGCCGAGCGCGAGATGAAGCAGCTGCGCGACCGTGCGCAGCGCGAGATCGACCGCCTCGACGAGGTGTGGAACCGGTTCAAGAACCTCAAGGTCCAGGACCTGGAGGGCGACGAGCTGCTCTACCGCGAGCTGCGCGACCGCTTCGGCACCTACTTCGACGGCTCGATGGGCGCCGCCGCGCTGCAGAAGCGCCTGGAGTCCTTCGACCTCGAGGAGGAGGCCGAGAAGCTCCGCGAGATCATCCGCACCGGCAAGGGCCAGAAGAAGACCCGTGCCCTGAAGCGGCTGAAGGTCGTCTCCGCGTTCCTGCAGACCTCCAACAGCCCCAAGGGCATGGTCCTGGACTGCGTCCCGGTCATCCCGCCGGACCTGCGTCCGATGGTGCAGCTGGACGGTGGCCGCTTCGCGACCTCCGACCTGAACGACCTGTACCGCCGTGTCATCAACCGCAACAACCGCCTGAAGCGGCTTCTCGACCTCGGCGCGCCCGAGATCATCGTGAACAACGAGAAGCGCATGCTCCAGGAGGCCGTGGACGCGCTCTTCGACAACGGCCGTCGTGGCCGCCCGGTCACGGGCCCCGGCAACCGTCCGCTGAAGTCCCTCAGCGACATGCTGAAGGGCAAGCAGGGCCGATTCCGTCAGAACCTGCTCGGCAAGCGTGTCGACTACTCGGCGCGTTCCGTCATCGTCGTCGGCCCGCAGCTGAAGCTGCACCAGTGCGGTCTGCCCAAGGCGATGGCGCTGGAGCTGTTCAAGCCGTTCGTGATGAAGCGCCTGGTCGACCTGAACCACGCGCAGAACATCAAGAGCGCCAAGCGCATGGTGGAGCGCGGCCGCACGGTCGTGTACGACGTCCTCGAAGAGGTCATCGCCGAGCACCCGGTGCTGCTGAACCGTGCTCCCACCCTGCACCGCCTCGGCATCCAGGCCTTCGAGCCGCAGCTGGTCGAGGGCAAGGCCATCCAGATCCACCCGCTCGTGTGCACCGCGTTCAACGCGGACTTCGACGGTGACCAGATGGCCGTGCACCTGCCGCTGTCCGCGGAGGCGCAGGCCGAGGCCCGCATCCTGATGCTGTCCTCGAACAACATCCTCAAGCCGGCCGACGGCCGTCCGGTGACGATGCCGACCCAGGACATGGTCCTCGGTCTGTTCTTCCTCACCACCGACGGCGAGCTGCGTGACACCAAGGGCGAGGGCCGCGCGTTCGGTTCCACGGCCGAGGCGATCATGGCGTTCGACGCCGGCGAGCTGGCGCTGCAGTCGCAGATCGACATCCGCTTCCCGGTGGGCACCATCCCGCCGCGGGGCTGGACGCCGCCGGCCCGCGAGGAGGGCGAGCCCGAGTGGCAGCAGGGTGACTCGTTCCGCCTGCGCACCACCCTGGGCCGCGCGCTCTTCAACGAGCTGCTGCCCGAGGACTACCCGTTCGTCGACTACTCGGTGGGCAAGAAGCAGCTCTCCGAGATCGTCAACGACCTGGCCGAGCGCTACCCCAAGGTCATCGTGGCGGCGACGCTCGACAACCTGAAGGCGGCCGGCTTCTACTGGGCGACCCGTTCCGGTGTCACCGTGGCCATCTCCGACGTCGTCGTTCCCGAGGCGAAGAAGGAGATCGTCCGCGGCTACGAGGCGCAGGACGAGAAGGTCCAGAAGCAGTACGAGCGCGGTCTGATCACCAAGGAAGAGCGCACTCAGGAGCTCATCGCGATCTGGACCAAGGCGACCAACGAGGTCGCCGAGGCGATGAACGAGAACTTCCCCAAGACGAACCCCATCTTCATGATGGTTGACTCGGGTGCCCGAGGAAACATGATGCAGATGCGGCAGATCGCCGGTATGCGCGGTCTGGTGTCGAACGCCAAGAACGAGACGATCCCGCGTCCCATCAAGGCGTCGTTCCGTGAGGGCCTGTCCGTGCTGGAGTACTTCATCTCCACGCACGGTGCCCGTAAGGGTCTGGCGGACACCGCCCTGCGTACCGCCGACTCGGGTTACCTCACCCGTCGTCTGGTGGACGTCTCGCAGGACGTCATCATCCGCGAGGAGGACTGCGGCACCGAGCGCGGTCTCAAGCTCAAGATCGCGGAGCGTGGCGCGGACGGCGTGCTGCGCAAGGCGGACGACGTCGAGACGTCCGTGTACGCGCGCTGCCTCGCCGAGGACATCGTGGTCGAGGGCCAGGTGCTGGCCCCGGCCGGCACCGACCTGGGCGACGTCCTCATCGAGGAACTGGTCTCCCGCGGCGTCGAGGAGGTCAAGACCCGCTCGGTCCTGACCTGCGAGTCCGCCGTCGGCACCTGCGCGATGTGCTACGGCCGTTCGCTCGCCACCGGCAAGCTGGTCGACATCGGTGAGGCGGTCGGCATCATCGCCGCCCAGTCCATCGGTGAGCCCGGTACCCAGCTGACGATGCGTACCTTCCACACCGGTGGTGTGGCCGGTGACGACATCACCCAGGGTCTGCCGCGTGTCGTCGAGCTCTTCGAGGCCCGTACCCCGAAGGGTGTCGCCCCGATCTCCGAGGCGAGCGGCCGCGTCCGCATCGAGGAGACCGAGAAGACCAAGAAGATCGTCGTCACCCCGGACGACGGCAGCGACGAGACGGCCTACCCGATCTCGAAGCGTGCCAAGGTCCTGGTCCGCGAGGGCGACCACGTCGAGGTGGGCCAGCAGCTCACCGTGGGTGCCACCAACCCGCACGACGTGCTGCGCATCCTGGGCCAGCGTGCCGTCCAGGTCCACCTGGTCGGCGAGGTCCAGAAGGTCTACAACTCGCAGGGTGTGTCGATCCACGACAAGCACATCGAGATCATCATCCGGCAGATGCTGCGCCGCGTGACGATCATCGAGTCCGGCGACGCCGAGCTGCTGCCCGGCGAGCTGGTCGAGCGCTCCCGCTTCGAGCAGGAGAACCGTCGTGTGGTCCAGGAGGGCGGTCACCCGGCCTCCGGTCGTCCGCAGCTGATGGGTATCACCAAGGCCTCGCTGGCGACGGAATCCTGGCTGTCGGCCGCCTCCTTCCAGGAGACGACCCGAGTCCTGACGGACGCGGCGATCAACGCCAAGTCCGACAGCCTCATCGGCCTCAAGGAGAACGTCATCATCGGTAAGCTCATCCCGGCCGGTACGGGTCTGTCCCGCTACCGCAACATCCGGGTCGAGCCGACCGAGGAGGCCAAGGCCGCGATGTACTCGGCCGTCGGCTACGACGACATCGACTACTCGCCGTTCGGCACCGGCTCCGGCCAGGCCGTCCCGCTGGAGGACTACGACTACGGTCCGTACAACCAGTAAGCGAGCAGCCTGAAGGGCGGCCACTCCGTTGGGGTGGCCGCCCTTCGGCGTGTCCGGGCGGTATGGTCCGGGCGACGGACCGCACCGCGTCGCGATCCCGGGCGGCGCTCTGTGCCGCCGCTCAGGCCGCTGTGGGGGCGATCCTCCGGCCCTTGCCTGGGATTCCCCGATCGGCCCGCGGTGGTCCCGGACGCCCGGTGCGCCGACTCGGCGCGGGGGTCGCCACCGCGACCGGGTTGCTCCTGGCGGCCTGGACCGCCGGCGGCAGGGTGGCTGCCGTGTTCCTGGACCTGGTGGAGAGCGCCCGCGCGGCGGCCGGCAGAGGCACTGGAGGAGGGCTCCCGGGCGGTCCGCGGCCACGAGACCCACAGCGGCGGGCCGGCGATCGGAAGGCCGGCCGCCGCGCCGGTGCCGCGGCCAAGTCTCTCGTCGGGGCTCCGGGCACGGAACACGGCAAGTAGGCGTCCGGATACTTCCCGATCGGTACTCTGGCCAGTGTCATGGCGGCAGTGGCCATGGGCACGGCGGCGCGGCCGGCGGCCGGACTGTCTGTCCTCTAGGGCGGGAGATGCCTTGGAACTGTCCGAGCACCCCCTGATTCGTGAGCTGTGCTCGCTGGCGCTGCCAGCGGAGGACTACGTCGTGGCGGGCAGCGGCCCCCTTCTCGCGCACGGACTGCGCAACGTGGAACGCGATCTCGACATCGTCGCCCGGGGCGACGCGTGGAAAGCCGTACTGCGGCTCGGGGATCCCGTGGTGCCGCTGTCCCGGTACGGCTGCCTGGTGCCGCTCTTCGACGGTCGCATAGAGGTGTTCGACCGCTGGCTCCCGGGCTCCCCGGAGCCGGACGCGATGATCGCGGCCGTCGAATGGGTGCAGGGGATCCCCTTCTCCCCGCTGGGCGACGTCCTGGCCTGGAAGGAAAGGCTCGACCGGCCGAAGGACCGAGAGGACGTCCGGCTGATCCGCCGCCACCTGAAGCTCCCGGAGAAGTGACGGTGGGCACACCCCGGGCCTGGCCGGTTGGCGTGGACCCCATTTGTTTTGACCGCAGCGAATGAGGTAGGTACGCTCAGACCTTGTGCCTGGGGTGTGCCCTGGCTCCTGTGCGTGCCTGTGAACCGTACGGCGAGTCATGAGCGGCCACCGTAATCTGCGCTTCTTCCCGTCTTGCGGCGGGAGTCCCGCGGGTTCGACACACCCGACCGCGTGGGTCGGCGACGTTCCAGGTTAGCTGTACCCATCGGCACACAGAAACCGGAGAAGTAGTGCCTACGATCCAGCAGCTGGTCCGCAAGGGCCGGCAGGACAAGGTCGAAAAGAACAAGACGCCCGCACTCGAGGGTTCCCCCCAGCGTCGCGGCGTCTGCACGCGTGTGTTCACGACCACCCCGAAGAAGCCGAACTCGGCCCTCCGCAAGGTCGCGCGTGTGCGTCTGACCAGCGGCATCGAGGTCACCGCTTACATTCCGGGTGAGGGACACAACCTGCAGGAGCACTCCATCGTGCTCGTGCGCGGCGGCCGTGTGAAGGACCTGCCGGGTGTTCGCTACAAGATCATCCGCGGCTCGCTCGACACCCAGGGTGTCAAGAACCGCAAGCAGGCTCGCAGCCGTTACGGCGCCAAGAAGGAGAAGTAAGAATGCCTCGTAAGGGCCCCGCCCCGAAGCGCCCGGTCATCATCGACCCGGTCTACGGCTCTCCTCTGGTGACCAGCCTGATCAACAAGGTGCTGCTGAACGGCAAGCGCTCCACCGCCGAGCGCATCGTCTACGGCGCCATGGAGGGCCTGCGCGAGAAGACCGGCAACGACCCGGTCATCACGCTCAAGCGCGCTCTTGAGAACATCAAGCCGACCCTCGAGGTCAAGTCCCGCCGTGTCGGTGGCGCCACCTACCAGGTGCCGGTCGAGGTCAAGCCCGGCCGCGCCAACACGCTGGCGCTGCGCTGGCTGGTCGGTTACTCCCGCGCCCGTCGCGAGAAGACCATGACCGAGCGTCTCCTCAACGAGCTTCTCGATGCCTCCAACGGCCTCGGTGCGGCCGTGAAGAAGCGCGAGGACACCCACAAGATGGCCGAGTCCAACAAGGCCTTCGCGCACTACCGCTGGTAGTCGCTACCCACATCGAGACCGAGAGAAGACTGAAGCCTTATGGCTACCACTTCACTTGACCTGGCCAGGGTCCGGAACATCGGGATCATGGCCCACATCGACGCGGGCAAGACGACCACCACCGAGCGGATCCTGTTCTACACCGGTGTGTCTTACAAGATCGGTGAGGTCCACGACGGCGCTGCCACCATGGACTGGATGGAGCAGGAGCAGGAGCGTGGCATCACGATCACCTCTGCTGCCACCACCTGCCACTGGCCGCTGGAGAACGTCGACCACACCATCAACATCATCGACACCCCGGGTCACGTCGACTTCACCGTCGAGGTGGAGCGCTCCCTGCGTGTGCTCGACGGTGCCGTGACGGTGTTCGACGGTGTCGCCGGCGTTGAGCCGCAGTCCGAGACCGTGTGGCGTCAGGCGGACCGCTACGGCGTTCCGCGCATCTGCTTCGTCAACAAGCTCGACCGCACCGGTGCCGAGTTCCACCGCTGTGTCGACATGATCACCGACCGTCTGGGTGCGCAGCCGCTGGTCATGCAGCTGCCGATCGGCGCCGAGGCGGACTTCAAGGGTGTCGTCGACCTGGTGACGATGAAGGCGTTCGTCTGGTCCGCCGAGGCCACCAAGGGCGAGATGTACGACATCGTCGACATCCCGGACACCCACACCGAGGCTGCCGAGGAGTGGCGCGGCAAGCTGCTCGAGGCCGTGGCCGAGAACGACGAAGAGATCATGGAGCTGTACCTGGAGGGCGAGGAGCCCTCCGTGGAGCAGCTGTACGCCGCGATCCGTCGTATCACCATCGCCTCCGGCAAGGGCACCGGCACCACGGTGACCCCGGTGTTCTGCGGTACCGCGTTCAAGAACAAGGGCGTCCAGCCCCTGCTCGACGCGGTCGTGCGCTACCTGCCGTCCCCGGTCGACATCGAGGCCATCGAGGGCCACGCGGTCAACAACGCGGACGAGGTCGTCAAGCGCAAGCCGTCCGACGAGGAGCCGCTGTCGGCGCTGGCGTTCAAGATCATGAGCGACCCGCACCTCGGCAAGCTCACCTTCGTCCGCGTGTACTCCGGCCGCCTGGAGTCCGGCACCGCCGTGCTGAACTCCGTCAAGGGCCGCAAGGAGCGCATCGGCAAGATCTACCGCATGCACGCGAACAAGCGTGAGGAGATCGAGTCGGTGGGCGCCGGCGACATCGTCGCCGTCATGGGCCTGAAGCAGACCACCACCGGTGAGACGCTCTGCGACGAGAAGAACCCGGTGATCCTGGAGTCCATGGACTTCCCGGCGCCGGTCATCGAGGTCGCGATCGAGCCCAAGTCCAAGGGTGACCAGGAGAAGCTGGGTGTCGCCATCCAGCGTCTCGCGGAGGAGGACCCCTCCTTCCAGGTGCACACCAACGAGGAGACCGGCCAGACCGTCATCGGCGGTATGGGCGAGCTTCACCTCGAGGTCCTCGTGGACCGCATGAAGCGCGAGTTCAAGGTCGAGGCCAACGTCGGCAAGCCGCAGGTGGCCTACCGCGAGACGATCCGCAAGGCCGTCGAGCGCGTCGACTACACCCACAAGAAGCAGACCGGTGGTACCGGTCAGTTCGCGAAGGTGCAGATCGGCATCGAGCCCCTCGAGGGCGGCGACGTCTCGTACGAGTTCGTGAACAAGGTGACCGGTGGCCGCATCCCGAAGGAGTACATCCCTTCGGTGGACGCCGGTGCGCAGGAGGCCATGCAGTTCGGCATCCTCGCCGGCTACGAGATGACCGGTGTCCGTGTCATCCTCCACGACGGTGCCTACCACGAGGTCGACTCCTCCGAGCTCGCCTTCAAGATCGCCGGTTCGCAGGCCTTCAAGGAGGCCGCGCGCAAGGCCAGCCCCGTGCTGCTCGAGCCGATGATGGCCGTCGAGGTCACCACGCCCGAGGACTACATGGGCGAGGTCATCGGCGACATCAACTCCCGCCGTGGCCAGATCCAGGCCATGGAGGAGCGGGCTGGTGCCCGCGTCGTGAAGGGCCTCGTGCCCCTGTCGGAGATGTTCGGCTACGTCGGCGACCTCCGCAGCAAGACGTCGGGTCGCGCAAGCTACTCGATGCAGTTCGACTCCTACGCCGAGGTTCCGCGGAACGTCGCCGAGGAGATCATCGCGAAGGCCAAGGGCGAGTAACGCACCGCGTTAACACGCCGTAGGCTTGACTCCGGAGCCTCCAGGGGCAAACGTCCGCAATCGTGAGCGTTTGCCCCGGGTTCCGGGCCTTTACAGCAAAGATCACCTGGCGCCGATGAAGTAAGGCGTACAGAACCACTCCACAGGAGGACCCCAGTGGCGAAGGCGAAGTTCGAGCGGACTAAGCCGCACGTCAACATCGGCACCATCGGTCACATCGACCACGGTAAGACGACCCTCACGGCCGCCATTACCAAGGTGCTGCACGACGCGTACCCGGACCTGAACGAGGCCACCCCGTTCGACAACATCGACAAGGCGCCCGAGGAGCGTCAGCGCGGTATCACCATCTCCATCGCGCACGTCGAGTACCAGACCGAGGCGCGTCACTACGCCCACGTCGACTGCCCGGGTCACGCGGACTACATCAAGAACATGATCACCGGTGCCGCGCAGATGGACGGCGCGATCCTGGTGGTCGCCGCCACCGACGGCCCGATGCCGCAGACCAAGGAGCACGTGCTCCTGGCCCGCCAGGTCGGCGTTCCGTACATCGTCGTCGCCCTGAACAAGGCCGACATGGTGGACGACGAGGAGATCCTGGAGCTCGTCGAGCTCGAGGTCCGTGAGCTCCTCTCCGAGTACGAGTTCCCCGGCGACGACGTTCCGGTCGTCAAGGTCTCCGCGCTCAAGGCCCTCGAGGGCGAGCAGGAGTGGGTGGACTCCGTCCTCAACCTGATGAACGCCGTCGACACCGCCATCCCGCAGCCGGAGCGCGACGTCGACAAGCCGTTCCTCATGCCGATCGAGGACGTCTTCACCATCACCGGTCGCGGTACGGTCGTCACCGGCCGTATCGAGCGTGGTGTCCTCAAGGTCAACGAGACCGTCGACATCATCGGCATCAAGACCGAGAAGACCACCACCACGGTCACCGGCATCGAGATGTTCCGCAAGCTGCTCGACGAGGGCCAGGCCGGTGAGAACGTCGGTCTGCTCCTCCGTGGCATCAAGCGCGAGGACGTCGAGCGCGGCCAGGTCATCATCAAGCCGGGCTCGGTCACCCCGCACACCGAGTTCGAGGCGCAGGCCTACATCCTGTCCAAGGACGAGGGTGGCCGCCACACGCCGTTCTTCAACAACTACCGTCCGCAGTTCTACTTCCGCACGACGGACGTGACCGGCGTGGTGACCCTCCCCGAGGGCACCGAGATGGTCATGCCGGGTGACAACACCGAGATGAAGGTGGAGCTCATCCAGCCCGTCGCCATGGAAGAGGGCCTGAAGTTCGCCATCCGTGAGGGTGGCCGCACCGTGGGCGCCGGCCAGGTCACCAAGATCGTCAAGTAAGTTCCGCTTGCTTGAGGGTCAGCACCTGACCTGAGGGGAGGCCCGTACGACTCCGGTCGTACGGGCCTCCTCTGCTTTTCCGGGGCGGTTCACTGCATGTTGGTCAGCGGCGGGTGGTCGTACGACACCTCGCATCCGTAGATCTGCATGCAATACCCGCGGCCGAAGTTCAGCCCACTTCGCCCGGACGGTCCCTGGAACATCGGCCCGGTGCGGCCGGCGTCCTCCAGCGGGCGCCAGCTCCGGCTGCCGCCGTCCCACTACCGCGCGGGCCTCGAAACTATTCGGTGCGTCCGACCCGTTCCCCGGTGCCGTCGCCTCGCCCACTATTTGTCATGCCGCTGAGCAAATAGGGACGCGTGGGGAAGTGGAGGAGTGCCGTATGTCGTCTGCGCACGTCAGCCGTAGGACGGTTCTGGGCGGGACGGTGCTGGGCGCCGGACTGGCCACCGTGTCGGGACCGGTGGCGGGGGCCGCGTCCGGATCGGAGTCCGGATCCGTGTCCGGGGCCGGTGCCGGGGGAGGGCTGCGGGTGACGGACCCGGGGTCGTACATCTCGTTCACGGGCGGGGCGTTCTCCCTGGTCGGCGCGCCGGTGGTGGTCAGCCAGGACGATCACCCCGGAGTCGTACGGGTGGCGGGGGACCTGCGGGACGACCTCGCGCGGGTGACCGGCGTGCGTCCGGGTACGACGATCGGCCGCTTCCCGGTGCTGGTCGGCACGATCGGCCGCAGCCCGCTGATCGACGGCCTGATCCGGTCCGGCAAGCTCGACGTGACCGGCGTGCGCGGCCGGTGGGAGACCTCGCTCCAGACGGTCGTGGACCACCCGATGCCCGGGGTGGAGCGGGCGTTCGTCATCGCGGGCAGCGATCCGCGGGGCACGATCTTCGGCGCGTACGACGTCTCGTACGGCATCGGCGTCTCGCCCTGGCACTGGTGGGACGACGTGCCTCCGACGCGGCGCGAGGCGGTCTGGGTGAAGCCCGGCCGCTTCACCCAGGGGACCCCGGCGGTGAAGTACCGGGGCGTCTTCGTCAACGACGAGAACCCGGCGCTCGGCACCTGGGCCCCGGCCTACTTCGGCCCCGGAAAGGCACCGGGCTTCCCCAACGGCTTCACGGCCGACTTCTACGCGAAGGTCTTCGAGGTCCTGCTGCGCCTGAAGGGCAACTACCTCTGGCCGGCGGTGTGGGGCCGGGCCTTCGCCGAGGACGACCCGGAGAACCACCGCAGGGCCGCCCAGTACGGGATCGTCATGGGCACCTCCCACGAGGCGCCGATGATGCGCGGCATCGAGGAGTGGAACCGGCACGCGGGCTCGGGGTCCGACCCCTACGGGGGCACGGGCGAGTGGTCGTACCGCCGCAACCCGGAGGCCATCCGCGCGTACTGGCGGGCCGGCATCCAGCGGATGGTCGACGAGGGCTTCGAGGGCGTCGTGACCCTCGGCATGCGCGGCAACGGCGACACCAGCCTGCCCGACGGCGACGGCATCGAGCTGATGCAGGAGATCATCGCCGACCAGCGCCGCATCATCGAGGAGGTGACCGGGCGGCCGGCGGCCGAGACCCCCCAGGTGTGGACCCTCTACAAGGAGGTGCAGCGCTACTGGGACCGGGGCCTGCGCGCCCCCGACGACGTCACCGTGGTCCTCACGGACGACAACTGGGGCAACATCCGCAAGCACCCGGACGGCCCCCGCGCCGGCGGCTACGGGCTGTACTACCACTTCGACTACGTCGGCGCGGGCCGCAACTACAAGTGGGTCGACACCGCGAACCTCCGCAACGTCTGGGAGCAGCTCCACCAGGCGCACGCCTACGGCAACCACGGCCTGTGGGTGGTCAACGTCGGCGACCTGAAGGGCAACGAACTTCCGACGGAGTTCTTCCTGAACTACGCCTGGGACCCGGACCGCCTGCCCCTGGAGCGCCTCGGCGAGTGGGAGGAGCGCTACGCGGCGCAGAACTTCGGCGAGGCGCAGGCGGCGGAGATCGCGTCGCTGCTGGCGGAGTACGGCCGGCTCCAGGCCCGCCGGAAACCGGAGCTGCTGAACCGCCGGATCACCCTGTCCGGGGACCGGACCGTCTACGACGACCAGCAGACCCCGTACTACTTCGCGCACCGGGAGCTGGAGCGGGTCACCGAGGAGTGGCGGGAGCTGGGCCGCCGCGCCGAACGCGTCGAGCGCAGGCTGCCGGAGCGGCTGCGGGACGCGTGGTTCGAACTGGCCGGTTACGAGGTGACGGCGACCGCGAACCTGTACGAGCTGCGGCAGGCGGAGTTCACCAACCTGCTGTACGCGGCGCAGGGCCGGGCCGCGGCGAACGACCGCGCGGCGCAGGCGGAGGCGGGCCTCGACCGCGACTTCGCCCTCGCCGACCGCTTCAACTCGCGCGTCGCGAACGGGAAGTGGCGGGGCTTCCAGACCCAGCCGCACATCGACTACGGCGACGTCGACCGCTACGGCCCGAACGCGCCGTGGCAGCAGCCGGAGAAGGACAACGTGGCCATACCCGACGTGCTCTTCCCGGCGGTGCGGCGCATCGAGGTGCCCGAGGCGGCGGAACTGGGCGTGTCGGTGGACGGGGCGGAGGACAAGGGCGAGTGGTGGCCCGGCGGCGCGTCGGGGGAGGCCGTCCTGCCGCCGTTCAGCCCGTACCAGACCCGGCCCCGCCAGTACGTGGAGATCTTCAACCGGGGCCGTACGCCGTTCCCCTACGAGGTGTCGGTCTCGGCCCCGTGGCTGCGGGTGGACCGCCCGCGCGGCCGGGTGGAGAAGCAGGTCCGCCTGGAGGTGGAGGTGGACTGGTCCCGGGCACCCAAGGGGCGCGCGGAGGCGACCCTGACGGTGCGCGGCGCGGGCGCCTCGGTCGCGGTCCGCTGCGTGGCGGAGCGACCGTCGGGCGTGCGGGCGCGGGGCTTCGTGGAGGCGGGCGGTTACGTCGCGATCGACGCCGAGCACTATGACCGTGCGGTCGGCCGGTGGCGCCGCATCGACGGCATCGGCCGCACGGGCGCGGGCATGACCCCCTGGCCGGTGACGGCTCCCCGCCGGACCCCCGGGGGCTCCACCCCCCACCTGGAGTACGAGGTGACGCTGCTGTCCGCCCCCGGCGAGGTGACGGTCTGGGCCCACCTGTCGCCCCGCAACCCGGCCCTCCCCGGTGTCCAGGGCCTGCGCTACGGCATCTCCCTGGACGACGGCCCGATCCGGACGGTGGACATCACCGAGGGCGCGGACGACGGCGCGCTGAACACGGTGTGGGCCCGCCACACGTCGGACAACATCAACGCCACGGCGACACGCCACTCCGTGACGAAGCCAGGCGTCCACCGTCTCAGGTTCTGGATGGTCGACCCGACGGTGGTGGTCCAGCGACTGCTGATCGACACGGGCGGGCTTCCGGAGCTGTACCTGGGGCCGCTGGAGAGCCGGCGGCTGTAAACGGGCTGGACGGGATCAACTCGTGGCCGTGGGGGCCTGGCTGCTCATGTCGTCTGTCCGTAGAGCGGCAGGCCCTGGGTCGGGATCGTCCAGTCGGCGATCGTCACGTCCTCGCCGTAGACGAAGTCCTTCCGGGTGGCGTAGCGCGGGCCGGAAGGGGTGGGGTGGATGTCCGTGAAGACGGCGCCGGTGCCGGTGCGCGGGTCGAAGACCGCGTAGACGGGGATGCCCATCAGGGCGTAGTCGCGGACCTTCCCCACCCAGTCGTTGTCCGGGTTCGAGCGGGAGACGATCTCGATGGCGGCGAGGACGGTACGGGGGTCGATGGAGCCTTCGGCATCGAGGTCTTCCCAGGCGATCACCACGACGTCGGGGTGTCGCAGAATCGCCTCGGGCTCGTCCTCCACGTCCGGTGTGCCGGTATGGGCCAGCAGCTCGTCCGGCATCGCCTTCTCCAAGCGACGGCTGACGTGCGCGGCCGTGACCTCGTGCGGTCCACCCGGCGACAGCATGTCGTGAACGATCCCTTCCTTGGTGATCTCGAATTTCCCCGGGAGGGCGTCATCCATCGACTGAACGGCATCCCGCATGGCCCGGTACAGGTGGGAAGCGCGCTGCCGGGGGCCGTCCGGTGCGATGGTCATGGCGCCCGCTCCTCGTCTGTGCCCGGGGTCAAGGATCGTCGCTTTCATGCTAGGCGGCCTCCGGGAGAACGGTTCGGCAGTCGCGGCAGTGGCCGGGGTCCGGGGAGCGGAAGGCTCGGTCGCAGGTCTCGCATGTCTGGAGGGGGTGGCAGACCGGTGGGGGTGGCTCGGGGGTGCGGTAAGGGGGAAGTGGGGGGAGGCCCGTCGCCAGGCGGTGGGCCAGGAGGGCGGCCGGGCGGGTCAGGGGTTCCGGTGGCAGGCCGGTGGTCAGGGCGTCGCGTACGGCCGTGGGGGTGAGGTCCCGTTCCAGCCAGGCCGCGACCCCGGGTGCCAGGTGTTCGGCCTCGGTGGCGGAGAGGAGCAGGCGGGGGTCCCTGCGGCGCAGGCCGGCGAGGACGTCCGTGGCCGTCCGGAGGAGAGCGGGGGAGAGGCACGCGGGCTTCGGTACCGCTGGGAGGGCCGTACGGCGGGGCTGCTGCTGTCGCCGACGGGGCGCGGGTGGTTCCTCGGCCCGGCTGCCCGGCTGGTTGCAGGAGATCGTGCGGGTGACGATCCGGCCGCCGGGGACGCGGGTGCGTTCGCGGCGCAGGTAGCCGTGGGCCTCCAGCTCCCGCAGGGCCGCCGCGATGCGGATCGCGCCCTCCGGGAAGCGGGCGGCCAAGGTCTTGATGTCGACGCGGGCGCCGGGCGGCAGCGACTGGATGTGGCAGGCCAGGCCGATCGCGAGGAGCGACAACTCCGCGTGCTGGGCCAGGTGGTTGCCGATCACCGTGAAGCGGGTGGTGTGGCGGGTGTGGTCGTGAATGAGGCCGCCGGTGTGCCCCCGGTTCGGGTGCATGTTGGCGGTAACGCGGGACTCGGCGGGTGCGTGCGCGCTAGGGTCTTCAACATCCATCAGGAAGTTCATGCCTTCCTCGGTGGTCAGGCCCTCGCACTGGGATCGCTACTCCCGGCGAGGGCCGACTCATGTCGGCGGTGCTGTCGCGCTGAGCGTAGGACAGGCAACCTGCCCCAAATCCAGCCAAGTTGGCGATGTTCACCCAGGCGAGTGAGTTTGCGCCGTGGGCGGGAGGGGTGGGGCTTGGCGGGGTTCTTTCACCCCGGTGTTCCTTGGGTCATGACCGCCCGCGTCACCGGAGCACGGCCCGCCGGGTCCCGGTGCGCGAGGGTCACCTCGGCCCAGACCGTCTTGCGGGGGCGTCGCCCCACGGCCACGCCCCACCGGTCGGCCAGGGCCTCCACGAGGAGCAGTCCGCGCCCC
The DNA here is from genome assembly GCF_055583025.1 of Streptomyces sp. NPDC104831. Taxonomy (NCBI): domain Bacteria; kingdom Bacillati; phylum Actinomycetota; class Actinomycetes; order Kitasatosporales; family Streptomycetaceae; genus Streptomyces; species Streptomyces sp. NPDC104831. The sequence continues at coordinate 185,490 of NZ_JBVJOT010000001.1, read as the reverse complement.
GATTCCCCGTCCTCGCTCGGGGGCGCCAACCGGGGGAAACGGTCGTCGCGGGTGTCGGTGACCTCGATACGGAGCGTGTGGCCCACGACGTAGAGCAGCAGTTGGAAGTCCCGGCCGGGCACGCGACCGTGCGTGACGGCGTTGGCCGCCAGCTCGGCGACGATCTGTGTCACCTGCTCGACCGGCAGCCCCCACGACCGCAGATGCTGTTCGGCGAGCAGCCGGGCGAGCCGGGCACCGCGGGGTGTGGGGGACAGCCGGATGTCGAAGGTGGGGATGTGGCCGGTGGGGTGGTTTTCAGGGGCACCCATTTCTTGGTTCACATCACTGAGCGTGGCGAAGGCTGCTTCCGTAAGGGAGTGACATCGCCTGCACGTACAGTGACTGTCTCCCGTTTTGTCTCGGCTGTCTCGGCTGTCTCAGGCGTTGTACGAGTGCCAGTGCGCGCCGAAGGAGGAGTCATGGGCGAGGGTGTCGACGACGCGGGATGGGACGTCGAGCCGGGTGACGAGATCGAGCCGGTCGTCCAGGCGGTGGGCCGACTGCTCAAGGTCTGCCGGGAGTCGGCCGGCGTGAGCGTACCCGAGCTGGCGGAGGCCCTGGGCTACGGCGAGGACATGATCCGCAAGATCGAACGGGGGGTGCGTATCCCCAGGCCGGAGTTGCTGGACAGGGCGGACACCTACCTGAAGGCACAGGGGCATCTGCGGGCGTTCATGGAGGACATGAGGAAGGCGCGGTATCCGAAGAAGGTGCGTGCGCTGGCGGAGCTGGAGGGGAGGGCGGCGGAGATGCTCCTCTACAGCAACCACAACATCCATGGGCTGTTGCAGACGGAAGAGTACGCGCGAGCGCTGCTTCGCACTTGGCGCCCGGCTTACTCGACCGGTGAGTTGGAGCGCATGGTGGCTGCCCGTATGGCCCGCAAGTCCGTCTTCGACCGCTCGCCAGCACCCGAGCTGAGTTTCGTCCAGGAAGAGGTGACGCTGCGGCGCCCGGTCGGGGACAGAATGGTGCTGCGTCGACAGCTCGAACACATGCTGGAAGTGGCCCGGTTGCCGTTCGTGGAGCTTCAGGTGATGCCGACCAGCCGCGCGAACCACCCCGGTACGGCTGGGCTCATCGAAGTGCTGAAATTCGTGGACGGAACGGGAGTCGGCCGCACGGACGGTGACTTCTCGGGCCGCCCGGTCTCGAACCCGAGGCAGCTCCGCGTCCTCGACCTGCGCTATGGCATCATCCGGGCTCAGGCGCTCACACCAGAGGAGTCTCTGGACGTCATCGAGGAAGCGCTGGGAGAACTATGAGCATCCCGGAACTCAGCTGGTTCAAGAGCAGCTACAGCGACAGCAGCAATGGCCACGACTGCATCGAGGTGGCTCTCGCCTGGTTCAAGAGCAGCTATAGCAGCAGCAGTAACGGCAACGACTGCCTCGAAGTCGCCCCCACCCCCTCCACCATCCACATCCGCGACTCGAAGAACACCGACGGCCCCTGCCTCACCGTCGCCCCGTCCGCCTGGGCCGACTTCGTGACCTACGCTTCGCGCGGCTGAGCCGGCCAGGCGCGCACAGCGCCGCCCTATGACGTCACCGAAGACGAGCTGAAGGTGTCCACACCTGCCTCCCACCGCCGGCGAGCGCCCCAGGGGACGGACCTCGGGACCCGATACTGATCGGCATGACCCTTCGCGACCTGTTCACCGGGACCAGGCATCCCGACCCCGGCGTCCCGCCCCGGCCCGCCCACGAGGTCCGGGCCGCCCTGCTCGCCGTCGGCGGGCCGGACGTGCCGTACGTCGTGCGCGAAGGTGCGGGCGGCGGGGCCGACCTGGTGGCCGAGTGGCGCGTCCGGGAGCCCGCCTGGCACGGCTTCTTCGCGCGGGCCCGGGTGAACCGGTCCCTGGAGACACGGATGCGGCTGGTCCCGGAGAGGCACGAGGTGCGCGCGCTCGACCGGGAGTGGGAGGTCACCTGGGTCGGTGAGAGGCCCCGGCTGGTCCTGGCGGCGAAGCGGTCCCGCGGGCAGGTCGCGAGCGTGTCCCGGAGCTGGACGGTCGAGCGGGGGCCCGACGGGAGGATCCGGGCCACGGAGGACCACCGCTTCGACACCGCCGAGATGAAGGAGCCCTTGCGGGAGGCGGTCCTCGGCGCCGGGTGGAGCTGGCGCGGGGCACTGTTCAGGCTCTGAGCCGGTCGCGGTCCCGGGTCCGCAGGACCGCCAGGGCGTAGGCGACGCGGACGTCCAGGTGGCGGGGGGAGTGGCGGTAGGACCTGGTCAGGCCCCGGTAGTCCAGGACCGTGCCGGCGCCGGGGGAGCGCCAGCGGGTGCGCGCCGGGCTGCCGAAGGCGAAGTCGTCGGGGCTGCCGTCGAAGAAGGAGTACACCGTCGCGCACAGCACCCACAGAAGCCAGGCGGGCGCCGTGACCACGTACAGCAGCCAGGCGTACCAGGTGCCCGCCCTGCCCGTGACCTCGGCCTGCCGGGACGGGTCGGCGAGCCGCGCGGTCCAGCGGACCCGGCGGGGCCAGGGGAGGAGGCGGCCGGGGCGGCGGGTGACGCGGGCCAGGGGCGTGCCGTCGGCCGCGCGGACGTCGTGGGCGTCCGGGCCGGCGGGCGTGACGGAACAGAGGGGGCGGTCGTCCGCGGCGGTGTGGATCCAGAGCGGGCGTCCGGCCGTACGGGAGGCGTAGACCCGGGCCAGCGGTGCGTTCCCGGAGCGGTGGGAGACCGTCGAGACCAGCTCCATATCGGAAGCAGGCAGCGGCACCGGGTTGTTCGCCGAGATCAGGAAGGAGTACGGGGTGTCGTCCACGGTGACATCCTCGGCGCCGGTGATCGGGGCGCACGAACCGGCGACGCGCGGCATCCGCACCCCGGTTTGACCTACGTCACTCCCGGGGTAATCTCTTCGGCTCGATTGGCACAGCGGCCGTCACGTATGGCAGACTGTCCGAGTTGCTCGGTCGAGTGTTGATGCTGCGCGCCTCCCGCCGGGAGGACCGGAAGCGAGTCCCACAGTACTCGTCGTCCTAACTGCCCTCGGGCAGCACTGGGGCGGACGTACGGGAATCTTCCGGGAAGCGTGGGCGCGACACCGGCCAGGCGCCCGGTGGGCCCGAGGTCCCCGGCCCGCGGTTCCGGAAGGGCCGTGTCAATCCCGCAGGGATGTTCGGACAAGGGACATCTGTGTCAGCGGGAGCGCGACACGCCCGACCGCGTGGGTCGGACGAGCAAGGGTCACGCAGAAGGAACACCGGGTTCCAGAGCGTTAGAGAGACAGGACTACTGAGTAGCCATGGCGGGACAGAAGATCCGCATCCGGCTCAAGGCCTACGACCACGAGGTCATCGACTCCTCGGCGAAGAAGATCGTCGAGACGGTGACCCGCACTGGTGCGTCGGTCGCGGGCCCGGTGCCGCTGCCCACTGAGAAGAACGTGTACTGCGTCATCAAGTCGCCGCACAAGTACAAGGACTCGCGCGAGCACTTCGAGATGCGCACGCACAAGCGCCTGATCGACATCCTCGACCCGACCCCCAAGACCGTTGACTCTCTGATGCGACTCGACCTGCCGGCCGGTGTCGACATCGAGATCAAGCTCTGAGGCTGGTGGGCTGAGAATGGCTAAGCAGATCAAGGGCATCCTGGGCGAGAAGCTCGGCATGACGCAGGTGTGGGACGAGAACAACCGTGTTGTTCCGGTCACCGTCGTCAAGGCCGGCCCCAACGTCGTGACCCAGGTTCGTACCAACGACGTCGACGGCTACGAGTCGGTCCAGATCGCCTTCGGCGAGATCGACCCGCGCAAGGTGAACAAGCCCCTCAAGGGCCACTTCGCGAAGGCCGACGTCACCCCCCGTCGCCACCTCGTCGAGATCCGCACCGCGGACGCCTCCGAGTACACGCTGGGCCAGGAGATCACCGCCGAGGTGTTCGAGGCCGGCGTGAAGGTCGACGTCACCGGCAAGAGCAAGGGCAAGGGCTTCGCCGGTGTCATGAAGCGTCACAACTTCGGTGGCCTCGGCGCCGGTCACGGCACCCAGCGCAAGCACCGCTCGCCCGGTTCCATCGGTGGCTGCGCCACCCCGGGCCGTGTGTTCAAGGGCCTCCGCATGGCGGGTCGCATGGGCAACGAGCGGGTCACCACCCAGAACCTGACCGTCCACGCCGTTGACGCGGAGAAGGGTCTGCTGCTCATCAAGGGCGCGGTTCCCGGTCCGAACGGCGGCCTCGTCCTGGTCCGCACCGCGGCCAAGGGGGCCTGAGGTAACCGATGAGCACTGTTGACATCCTTTCGCCGGCGGGCGAGAAGGCCGGTTCCGTCGAGCTCCCCGCGGAGATCTTCGACGCCAAGGTCAGCGTCCCGCTGATCCACCAGGTCGTCGTCGCGCAGCTGGCCGCTGCCCGCCAGGGCACGCACAAGACCAAGACCCGCGGTGAAGTCCGTGGTGGTGGCAAGAAGCCGTACCGCCAGAAGGGCACCGGTCGCGCCCGCCAGGGTTCGACCCGCGCGCCGCAGTTCGCCGGTGGTGGCGTCGTGCACGGTCCCGTGCCGCGTGACTACTCGCAGCGGACCCCGAAGAAGATGAAGGCCGCCGCCCTGCGCGGTGCCCTCACCGACCGGGCGCGTCACAACCGCATCCACGTCGTCTCCGGCGTGGTCGAGGGCCAGATCTCCACGAAGGCCGCCAAGAGCCTGTTCGGCAAGATCAGCGAGCGCAAGAACCTGCTCCTGGTCGTCGACCGCTCCGACGAGGCCGCGTGGCTGTCCGCCCGCAACCTGCCCCAGGTCCACATCCTGGAGCCGGGCCAGCTGAACACGTACGACGTTCTCGTCTCGGACGACGTGGTCTTCACCCAGGCCGCTTTCGAGTCCTTCGTGTCTGGCCCCAAGGCCGCTGACACCGAAGGGAGCGAGGTCTGATGGCTATCCGTCACCCCGCCATTGCCTCGAAGGCCGCCAAGGCCGCCAAGGCCGCGCGCGTCGCCAAGGCGCGTCGCCACGCCACCGAGGGCAAGAACACCGTCGAGACCCCGCTGAGCAAGTCGTACACGGACCCCCGTGACGTCCTGCTGAAGCCGGTCGTCTCCGAGAAGAGCTACGCGCTCCTCGACGAGAACAAGTACACGTTCATCGTCGACCCGAACGCCAACAAGACCCAGATCAAGCAGGCCGTCCAGGCGGTCTTCGACGTCAAGGTCACCGGGGTCAACACGATCAACCGCCAGGGCAAGCGCAAGCGCACGAAGACCGGCTTCGGTCAGCGTGCCGGCAGCAAGCGCGCGATCGTGACCCTCGCCGAGGGCGACCGTATCGACATCTTCGGCGGTCCGACCGCCTAAGGGCGGTCCGGATCGTCCGATATCGGACGAGGACTGAGAAATGGGAATCCGCAAGTACAAGCCGACTACGCCGGGCCGTCGTGGCGCCAGCGTTGCCGACTTCGTCGAGGTCACGCGGTCCACGCCGGAGAAGTCGCTGGTCCGTCCCCTGCACAGCAAGGGCGGCCGTAACAACGCCGGTCGTGTGACCGTTCGCCACCAGGGTGGCGGACACAAGCGCGCCTACCGAGTGATCGACTTCCGTCGTCACGACAAGGACGGCGTGCCGGCGAAGGTCGCGCACATCGAGTACGACCCCAACCGCACCGCGCGCATCGCGCTGCTGCACTACGCGGACGGCGAGAAGCGCTACATCCTCGCCCCGCGCAACCTGCAGCAGGGCGACACCGTGGAGAACGGTCCCGGGGCCGACATCAAGCCGGGCAACAACCTGGCCCTCCGCAACATCCCGGTCGGTACCACGATCCACGCGATCGAGCTCCGTCCCGGTGGCGGTGCCAAGTTCGCCCGCTCCGCCGGTGCCTCCGTGCAGCTGCTCGCGAAGGAGGGCGCCTACGCCCACCTGCGCATGCCGTCCGGTGAGATCCGCCTGGTCGACGTCCGCTGCCGCGCCACCATCGGCGAGGTCGGCAACGCCGAGCAGTCGAACATCAACTGGGGCAAGGCCGGCCGCAAGCGGTGGCTGGGCGTCCGCCCGACCGTCCGTGGTGTGGTCATGAACCCGGTCGACCACCCGCACGGTGGTGGTGAGGGTCGTACCTCCGGTGGCCGCCACCCCGTGTCCCCGTGGGGCAAGAAGGAAGGCCGTACTCGTTCGCCCAAGAAGGCGTCGAACAAGTACATCGTCCGCCGCCGCAAGACGAACAAGAAGCGCTAAGGACGGGTTGAGATGCCTCGTAGCTTGAAGAAGGGGCCCTTCGTCGACGACCACCTGATCAAGAAGGTGGACGCCCAGAACGAAGCCGGCACCAAGAACGTCATCAAGACCTGGTCCCGTCGCTCGATGATCGTCCCGGCCATGCTCGGCCACACGATCGCGGTGCACAACGGCAAGACCCACATCCCGGTGTTCGTCACCGAGTCGATGGTCGGCCACAAGCTCGGCGAGTTCTCGCCGACCCGCACCTTCCGGGGCCACGTCAAGGAAGACCGGAAGTCGAAGCGCCGCTAGTAGCGGATCGCATTCAGACACGTAAGTAACTGAAGGGACAACCATGGAAGCCAGGGCCCAGGCGCGGTACATCCGCGTCACGCCCATGAAGGCCCGCCGCGTGGTGGACCTCATCCGTGGCATGGACGCCACGGAGGCCCAGGCCGTCCTGCGATTCGCTCCGCAGGCCGCCTCGGTGCCGGTGGGCAAGGTGCTCGACAGCGCCATCGCCAACGCCGCGCACAACTACGACCACACCGATGTCGACAGCCTCTTCATTTCCGAGGCCTACGTCGACGAGGGCCCGACCCTGAAGCGGTTCCGGCCGCGCGCCCAGGGCCGTGCCTACCGGATCCGCAAGCGGACCAGCCACATCACCGTGGTCGTCAGCAGCAAGGAAGGAACCCGGTAATGGGCCAGAAGGTAAACCCGCACGGGTTCCGGCTCGGTGTCACGACCGACTTCAAGTCGCGTTGGTACGCCGACAAGCTGTACAAGGACTACGTCAAGGAAGACGTCGCCATCCGTCGGATGATGACGTCCGGCATGGAGCGCGCCGGCATCTCCAAGGTCGAGATCGAGCGCACCCGTGACCGCGTCCGCGTGGACATCCACACCGCTCGCCCGGGCATCGTCATCGGCCGCCGCGGCGCCGAGGCCGACCGCATCCGCGGTGACCTGGAGAAGCTGACCGGCAAGCAGGTCCAGCTCAACATCCTCGAGGTCAAGAACCCGGAGACGGACGCTCAGCTGGTGGCCCAGGCCGTCGCCGAGCAGCTGTCCTCCCGCGTCTCCTTCCGTCGGGCCATGCGCAAGAGCATGCAGTCCGCCATGAAGGCCGGCGCCAAGGGCATCAAGATCCAGTGCGGTGGCCGCCTCGGCGGCGCCGAGATGTCCCGCTCGGAGTTCTACCGCGAGGGCCGTGTGCCCCTGCACACGCTCCGCGCGAACGTGGACTACGGCTTCTTCGAGGCCAAGACGACCTTCGGCCGCATCGGTGTGAAGGTCTGGATCTACAAGGGCGACGTCAAGAACATCGCCGAGGTCCGCGCCGAGAACGCTGCCGCCCGTGCGGGTAACCGCCCGGCCCGCGGTGGCGCCGACCGCCCGGCCCGTGGTGGCCGCGGTGGCGAGCGGCGCGGTCGCAAGCCGCAGCAGGCTGCCGGTGCCGAGGCCCCCAAGGCCGAGGCCCCCGCGGCTGCCGCTCCGGCTGAGAGCACCGGAACGGAGGCCTGACCGAAATGCTGATCCCCCGTAGGGTCAAGCACCGCAAGCAGCACCACCCGAAGCGCAACGGTATGTCCAAGGGTGGGACGCAGGTTGCGTTCGGCGAGTACGGCATCCAGGCGCTGACCCCGGCCTACGTCACGAACCGCCAGATCGAGGCGGCCCGTATCGCGATGACCCGCCACATCAAGCGTGGCGGCAAGGTCTGGATCAACATCTACCCGGACCGTCCCCTCACCAAGAAGCCGGCCGAGACCCGCATGGGTTCCGGTAAGGGTTCCCCGGAGTGGTGGATCGCGAACGTCAAGCCCGGACGTGTGATGTTCGAGCTGTCGTACCCCAACGAGAAGATCGCCCGTGAGGCGCTGACCCGTGCGGCCCACAAGCTGCCGATGAAGTGCCGGATCGTCAAGCGCGAGGCAGGTGAAGCGTGATGTCGGCCGGTACCAAGGCGTCCGAGCTGCGCGAGCTGGGCAACGAGGAGCTTCTGGGTAAGCTCCGCGAGGCCAAGGAAGAGCTGTTCAACCTCCGCTTCCAGGCGGCGACGGGTCAGCTCGAAAACCACGGTCGGCTGAAGGCCGTCCGTAAGGACATCGCGCGGATCTACACCCTGATGCGCGAGCGCGAGCTGGGCATCGAAACGGTGGAGAACGCATGAGCGAGAACAACGTGACTGAGCACAACACCGAGGCGCGCGGCTTCCGCAAGACGCGCGAGGGCCTCGTCGTCAGCGACAAGATGGACAAGACCGTCGTCGTCGCCGTCGAGGACCGCGTCAAGCACGCTCTGTACGGCAAGGTCATCCGCCGTACGAACAAGCTCAAGGCGCACGACGAGCAGAACGCCGCGGGTGTCGGCGACCGCGTCCTCCTCATGGAGACCCGGCCGCTGTCCGCGACGAAGCGCTGGCGCGTCGTCGAGATCCTCGAGAAGGCCAAGTAATTCCTGCGGGGCTAACCCCGCAGGTCAGTTCCGCCAGGCTCGGCAGGGGCCCATCCCGAGAGGGAAGGCCCCTGCCGGGAACCGGCAGACGATCAGGAGATAGACGTGATCCAGCAGGAGTCGCGACTGCGTGTCGCCGACAACACTGGTGCGAAGGAGATCCTTTGCATCCGTGTGCTCGGTGGCTCCGGTCGCCGCTACGCGGGCATCGGTGACGTCATCGTCGCCACCGTCAAGGACGCGATCCCCGGTGGCAACGTGAAGAAGGGTGACGTCGTCAAGGCGGTCATCGTTCGCACCGTCAAGGAGCGCCGCCGTCCGGACGGCTCGTACATCCGCTTCGACGAGAACGCCGCCGTCATTCTGAAGAACGACGGCGACCCTCGCGGCACCCGCATCTTCGGCCCGGTCGGCCGTGAGCTGCGCGAGAAGAAGTTCATGAAGATCATCTCGCTCGCGCCGGAGGTGCTGTAAGCATGAAGATCAAGAAGGGCGACCTGGTCCAGGTCATCACCGGCAAGGACAAGGGCAAGCAGGGCAAGGTCATTGCCGCTTACCCGCGCGAGGAGCGCGTCCTGGTCGAGGGTGTCAACCGGGTCAAGAAGCACACCAAGGCCGGTCCGACCGCCAGCGGTTCCCAGGCCGGCGGCATCGTGACCACCGAGGCGCCGATCCACGTCTCCAACGTCCAGCTGGTCGTGGAGCAGGACGGCAAGAAGGTCGTCACGCGTGTCGGCTACCGCTTCGACGAAGAGGGCAACAAGATCCGCGTTGCCAAGCGGACGGGTGAGGACATCTGATGGCTACCACCACCACTCCGCGTCTGAAGCAGAAGTACCGCGAGGAGATCGCGGGCAAGCTGCGTGACGAGTTCAAGTACGAGAACGTCATGCAGATCCCCGGCCTCGTCAAGATCGTGGTCAACATGGGTGTCGGCGACGCCGCCCGTGACTCGAAGCTGATCGAGGGCGCGATCCGCGACCTGACCACCATCACCGGTCAGAAGCCGGCCGTCACCAAGGCCCGCAAGTCCATCGCGCAGTTCAAGCTGCGCGAGGGCCAGCCGATCGGTGCCCACGTCACGCTCCGTGGCGACCGCATGTGGGAGTTCCTGGACCGCACCCTGTCGCTCGCGCTGCCGCGCATCCGCGACTTCCGCGGCCTGTCCCCCAAGCAGTTCGACGGCCGTGGCAACTACACCTTCGGTCTCACGGAGCAGGTCATGTTCCACGAGATCGACCAGGACAAGATCGACCGCGTCCGGGGTATGGACATCACCGTGGTGACCACGGCGACCAACGACGAAGAGGGCCGTGCCCTTCTCCGTCACCTCGGCTTCCCGTTCAAGGAGGCGTGAGCGAGATGGCGAAGAAGGCTCTCATCGCGAAGGCTGCTCGCAAGCCCAAGTTCGGTGTGCGTGGCTACACCCGCTGCCAGCGCTGCGGTCGTCCGCACTCCGTCTACCGCAAGTTCGGCCTGTGCCGCGTGTGCCTCCGTGAGATGGCTCACCGTGGCGAGCTGCCGGGCGTGACCAAGAGCTCCTGGTAATCCCTCATTTAGGGATTCTGGGACCTCTCGGTAAGCAACCGGGACGGCAGGGCCCGATACCCACATGCCGTAGGCTGGTGGGGTTGGGCTCTGCCGCCCTGAACGACTTACTACGCCGTAGGTCCCCGCGCCGCACCCGTCCCGTCTTCAGAAGTACGGGGAGAGGGATGGCGCATATAGGAAACCCCGGCGAGAAAGGCCACAGGCCAATTCATGACCATGACTGATCCGATCGCAGACATGCTGACGCGTCTGCGGAACGCGAACTCGGCGTACCACGACTCGGTGTCGATGCCGCACTCCAAGATCAAGTCTCACATCGCGGAGATCCTCCAGCAGGAGGGCTTCATCACGGGCTGGAAGGTCGAGGACGCCGAGGTCGGCAAGAACCTCGTCCTGGAGCTGAAGTTCGGCCCCAACCGTGAGCGCTCCATCGCGGGCATCAAGCGGATCTCCAAGCCCGGTCTCCGGGTTTACGCGAAGTCCACCAACCTGCCGAAGGTGCTCGGCGGCCTGGGCGTGGCGATCATCTCCACGTCGCACGGGCTCCTCACCGACAAGCAGGCCGGCAAGAAGGGCGTGGGTGGGGAAGTCCTCGCCTACGTCTGGTAGCAGAAGGGAACGGAGGAAACAGCTATGTCGCGCATCGGCAAGCTCCCCATCGCGGTTCCCGCCGGCGTGGACGTCACCATCGACGGCCGTACGGTTTCGGTCAAGGGCCCCAAGGGCTCGCTGACCCACACCGTTGCCGCGCCGATCGACATCGCTAAGGGCGAGGACGGCACCCTGCAGGTGCTCCGCCCGAACGACGAGCGTCAGAGCAAGGCCCTGCACGGCCTCTCCCGCACGCTGGTGGCGAACATGATCACCGGCGTGACCCAGGGTTACGTGAAGAAGCTCGAGATCAGCGGTGTCGGTTACCGAGTGACCGCCAAGGGTTCCAACCTGGAGTTCGCTCTCGGTTACAGCCACCCGATCGTGGTCGAGGCCCCCGAGGGCATCACCTTCAAGGTGGAGTCCCCGACCCGTTTCTCGGTCGAGGGCATCGACAAGCAGAAGGTCGGCGAGGTTGCGGCCAACATCCGCAAGCTGCGCAAGCCCGACCCGTACAAGGCCAAGGGTGTCAAGTACGAGGGCGAAGTCATCCGCCGCAAGGTCGGAAAGGCGGGTAAGTAAGCCATGGCATACGGGCAGAAGATCCTCAAGGGCGACGCCTACAAGCGCGCCGCGATCAAGCGCCGTCACATCCGGATCCGCAAGAAGGTGTCCGGTACGGCGGAGCGTCCCCGTCTGGTCGTGACCCGCTCCAACCGCCACATTGTGGCGCAGGTGATCGACGACCTGAAGGGTCACACCCTGGCGTCGGCGTCCACGCTGGACGCGTCGATCCGCGGTGCCGAGGGCGACAAGTCCGCGCAGGCCAAGCAGGTCGGCGCCCTGGTCGCCGAGCGTGCCAAGGCCGCCGGTGTCGAGGCCGTCGTGTTCGACCGTGGTGGCAACCAGTACGCCGGCCGCATCGCGGCCCTGGCGGACGCCGCCCGCGAGGCCGGGCTCAAGTTCTGAGCCGCTTGTAGCTAGCGGAAAGAGAGAGGTAATCCAATGGCTGGACCCCAGCGCCGCGGTAGCGGTGCCGGTGGCGGCGAGCGGCGGGACCGGAAGGGCCGTGACGGCGGCGCTGCTGCCGCCGAGAAGACCGCGTACGTTGAGCGCGTCGTCGCGATCAACCGCGTCGCCAAGGTTGTGAAGGGTGGTCGTCGCTTCAGCTTCACCGCGCTGGTCGTGGTGGGCGACGGTGACGGCACCGTGGGTGTCGGTTACGGCAAGGCCAAGGAGGTGCCGGCCGCCATCGCCAAGGGTGTGGAGGAGGCCAAGAAGCACTTCTTCAAGGTCCCCCGTATCCAGGGCACCATCCCGCACCCGATCCAGGGTGAGAAGGCCGCCGGCGTCGTGCTGCTCAAGCCCGCGTCGCCCGGTACCGGTGTGATCGCCGGTGGTCCGGTGCGCGCCGTGCTCGAGTGCGCCGGTATCCACGACGTGCTGTCGAAGTCGCTCGGCTCCGACAACGCCATCAACATCGTGCACGCGACCGTGGAGGCCCTGAAGGGCCTGCAGCGTCCCGAGGAGATCGCGGCCCGCCGTGGTCTGCCGCTCGAGGACGTCGCCCCCGCGGCTCTTCTCCGTGCGCGTGCCGGGGCGGGTGCGTAATCATGGCGCAGCTCAAGATCACGCAGGTCAAGTCCTACATCGGCAGCAAGCAGAACCACCGTGACACCCTGCGGTCGCTTGGTCTCAAGGGGATCAACACCGTGGTCGTCAAGGAGGACCGCCCCGAGTTCCGCGGCATGGTGCACACCGTCCGCCACCTCGTGACGGTCGAGGAGGTCGACTGATCATGGCGGAGAACAACCCGCTGAAGATCCACAACCTCCGTCCCGCCCCGGGCGCCAAGACCGCCAAGACCCGTGTCGGTCGTGGTGAGGCGTCGAAGGGTAAGACGGCCGGTCGTGGTACCAAGGGCACCAAGGCCCGCTACCAGGTTCCGGAGCGCTTCGAGGGCGGCCAGATGCCGCTGCACATGCGCCTCCCGAAGCTGAAGGGCTTCAAGAACCCGTTCAAGACCGAGTACCAGGTCGTGAACCTCGACAAGCTGGCCGCGCTCTACCCGGAGGGTGGCGAGGTCACCGTCGAGTCGCTGGTGGCCAAGGGCGCCGTTCGCAAGAACAGCCTCGTCAAGGTCCTCGGCCAGGGCGAGATCTCCGTGGCGCTGCAGGTGACGGTCGACGCCGTCTCCGGCTCCGCCAAGGAGAAGATCACCGCCGCCGGCGGCACGGTCACCGAGCTCGTCTGAGTCCCTCAGGCGGCGCGTCGATGACGTAGACGATCCCGACCGGGGATACCTCACAATGAGGTATCCCCGGTTGGTCGTTCCTAGGGGGGCAGTGTCGCCGGTATGGTGGCCTGCACTGTTCTTTTTCGTATTCGTCGAACCTCAGACCGTCACCCTTGACGCAGTTGCGCGGGGGTCGCAGGAGGCACCGTGCTCACCGCGTTCGCCCGGGCGTTCAGGACGCCCGACCTGCGCAAGAAGCTGCTCTTCACGCTGGGCATCATCGTGGTCTACCGGGTCGGTACCCACATCCCGATCCCCAACGTCAACTACAAGGCCGTCCAGCAGTGTGTGACCGAGGCACAGGGCAACCAGGGCCTGTTCGGCCTCGTGAACATGTTCAGTGGTGGTGCGCTGCTGCAGATCACGGTCTTCGCGCTCGGCATCATGCCGTACATCACCGCCAGCATCATCCTTCAGCTGCTGACCGTGGTGATCCCGCGACTGGAGGCCCTGAAGAAGGAGGGCCAGGCCGGCACGGCGAAGATCACGCAGTACACCCGGTACCTCACGGTGGCCCTGGCCATCCTGCAGGGCACCGGCCTGGTCGCCACCGCCCGCAGCGGCGCCCTGTTCAACGGCTGCTCGGTCGCCACGAGCATCGTCCCCGACCAGGGCATCTTCACGACCATCACGATGGTCATCACCATGACCGCCGGTACGGCCGTCGTCATGTGGCTCGGTGAGCTGATCACCGACCGCGGCATCGGCAACGGCATGTCGATCCTGATGTTCATCTCGATCGCCGCGACCTTCCCGTCCGCGCTGTGGGCCATCAAGAAGCAGGGCTCGCTGGCCGGCGGCTGGATCGAGTTCGGCACCGTCATCGCGGTCGGCCTGGTCATGGTCGGGCTCGTCGTCTTCGTCGAGCAGGCCCAGCGCCGCATCCCGGTGCAGTACGCGAAGCGGATGATCGGGCGCCGGTCCTACGGCGGTACGTCCACGTACATCCCGCTCAAGGTGAACCAGGCGGGTGTGATTCCCGTCATCTTCGCCTCTTCGCTGCTCTACATCCCGGCACTCGTGGCGCAGTTCGCCGGGGGCCAGTCGGGCTGGAAGACCTGGATCGAGCAGAACCTCACCAAGGGCGACCACCCGATTTACATCACTTCGTACTTCTTGCTCATCGTTTTCTTCGCGTTCTTCTACGTCGCTATCTCCTTCAACCCCGAGGAAGTAGCCGACAACATGAAGAAGTATGGTGGCTTCATCCCGGGCATCCGGGCTGGCCGACCGACCGCTGAGTACCTGAGCTACGTTCTCAACCGGATCACCTGGCCGGGTTCGCTGTATCTGGGTCTGATCGCTCTCGTACCGACAATGGCGTTGGTGGGCTTTGGAGCAAGCCAGAACTTCCCCTTCGGCGGGACCAGCATCCTCATCATCGTGGGTGTCGGCCTCGAGACGGTGAAGCAGATCGAGAGCCAGCTCCAGCAGCGCAATTACGAAGGGTTCCTCCGCTGATGCGTATCGTCCTCGTCGGGCCGCCGGGTGCCGGTAAGGGAACGCAGGCCGTCCGGCTCGCAGAGAAGCTGGCCATCCCGCACATCTCCACGGGCGACCTGTTCCGCGCCAACATCAGCCGGCAGACGGAGCTGGGCAAGCTCGCGAAGTCCTACATGGACGCCGGCAACCTCGTCCCCGACGAGGTGACCATCGCGATGGCCAAGGACCGCATGGAGCAGCCGGACGCGGAGAAGGGCTTCCTGCTGGACGGCTTCCCGCGCAACGTCTCGCAGGCCGAGGCGCTGGACCAGCTGCTGCGCACCGAGGGCATCACGCTGGACGCCGTGCTCGACCTGGAGGTCCCCGAGGACGAGGTCGTCAAGCGCATCGCCGGCCGGCGCATCTGCCGCAACGACTCCTCGCACGTCTTCCACGTCACCTACAGCCCGCCGAAGCAGGAGGGCGTCTGCGACGTGTGCGGCGGCGAGCTGTACCAGCGCGACGACGACTCCGAGGACACCGTCCGCAAGCGGCTGGAGGTCTACCACACGCAGACCGAGCCGATCATCGACTACTACAAGGCGCAGGGGCTGGTCGTGACGATCTCCTCCCTGGGCCCGGTCGAGGAGATCACGCAGCGGGCGCTGGAGGCCCTCAAGCGCGAGAAGGCCGAGAAGTAGATCCCGGCCCGTCCGGCCGCGGTGCCCTCCCCGGGCGCCGCGGCCGTACTGTTGTACAGGTACCCCAGTCGACGTGAGTGACGGAGAGCGCAGGCCCCCCATGGTGCAGATCAAGACCCCCGAGCAGATCGCGAAGATGCGGGCGGCGGGCCTGGTCGTAGCCGCCATCCACGCGGCCACGCGCGAGGCCGCGGTGCCCGGCGCGACCACCCGGGACCTGGACGAGGTGGCCCGCAAGGTCCTCGCGGAGCACGGCGCGAAGTCGAACTTCCTCGGTTACGGCGGCTTCCCGGCCACCATCTGCACCTCCGTGAACGACGTGGTCGTCCACGGCATCCCCTCCGACGACGTCGTCCTGAAGGACGGCGACATCATCTCCATCGACTGCGGCGCCATCGTCGACGGCTGGCACGGCGACGCGGCCTACACCGCCTTCGTCGGCTCCGGTCACGCCCCGGAGCTGGTCGAGCTGTCGCGGGTGACCGAGGAGTCGATGTGGGCCGGCATCGCGGCCATGAGGCAGGGCAACCGCCTGGTCGACATCTCCCGGGCGATCGAGACGTACATCCGCCGACAGCCCAAGCCGGGCGGCGGCCGGTACGGGATCATCGAGGACTACGGCGGCCACGGCATCGGCACCGAGATGCACATGGACCCGCACCTGCTGAACTACGTCGACCGGCGCCGCGGCAAGGGCCCCAAGCTGGTCCCCGGCTTCTGCCTGGCGATCGAGCCGATGGTCTCCCTCGGCACCCCGAGGACCGAGGTCCTCTCCGACGACTGGACGGTCATCACCACGGACGGCACCTGGTCCTCCCACTGGGAGCACTCGGTGGCCCTCACGGAGCAGGGTCCGCTGGTCCTGACGGCCGTCGACGGCGGCAAGGCCAAGCTCGCGGAGTACGGCGTCACCGCGGCGCCGGACCCGCTGGCGTAAGCGCCGGCGGCCTGTGCCGGCCCGCCGCCGCGCGCGGTGGCGGGTGCCGGTGTGCCCGTCCTTCCGGACCCCGTGGCGTAGGGATCACCCCCATGGGGCAGACTTTCTCGATTCGCCTTTCCGGGAGCGGCGACGTAGACTGACTCGTCGGCTCTTGTGCACCCTCATGCCTGAAAACGTGAGTCCGTCACAGAGCCGATCAAGGTAGTCGATTCGAAGGGCGAAGCGTGGCCAAGAAGCAAGGTGCCATCGAGATCGAGGGCACTGTCGTCGAGTCTCTGCCGAACGCCATGTTCAAGGTCGAGCTCCAGAACGGCCACCAGGTCCTGGCACACATCAGCGGCAAGATGCGTATGCACTACATCCGCATCCTCCCTGACGACCGGGTCGTGGTGGAGCTGTCTCCGTACGACCTGACGCGTGGCCGGATCGTCTACCGGTACAAGTAGATCTTGCCCGCGCCCCGGGCCCGCCCGGTGCGATGGCACTGACCCGGAGAACCTCACCCCATGAAGGTCAAGCCGAGCGTCAAGAAGATCTGCGACAAGTGCAGGGTGATCCGCCGTCACGGCCGGGTCATGGTCATCTGCGAGAACCCGCGCCACAAGCAGCGCCAGGGCTGACGCAGGACCGTATCCCTCTGCACCTCTATCGCAGAGTTTCGCGCGACGCGAGCTGAATATGTTCATACGCAGGACCCGAGCCATCCAGCTCGACACCCCCGGTTCGGAGGCCGGGGACCCGGTTCGTACCTGGTACGGCGGCCGGGAGCCGGTTCTGTGGAAGACCTCCGAAGAATCACCAGGAGCCATTGAATGGCACGCGTTTCCGGTGTCGACATCCCGCGCGAAAAGCGCGTGGAGATCGCGCTCACCTACGTGTTCGGCATCGGCCGGACCCTCTCGAAGGAGACGCTGGCTGCGACCGGCGTCGACCCGAACACCCGCGTCCGCGACCTGACGGAAGAGCAGCTCGTCGCGATCCGCGAGTACGTCGACAACAACATCAAGACCGAGGGTGACCTCCGTCGCGAGATCCAGGCCGACATCCGCCGCAAGGTCGAGATCGGTACCTACCAGGGTCTCCGTCACCGTCGCGGTCTGCCCGTCCGCGGTCAGCGCACCAGCACCAACGCCCGTACCCGCAAGGGCCCGCGTCGCGCCATCGCCGGCAAGAAGAAGCCGGGCAAGAAGTAGTCCGCAGCGGACGCCTGTCCACGGTCTTCGCTGTAGGACCGACCACCTCCCGTAGGAGTTAATAGATGCCCCCCAAGGGTCGTCAGGGCGCTGCCAAGAAGGTGCGCCGCAAGGAAAAGAAGAACGTCGCTCACGGCCACGCGCACATCAAGAGCACGTTCAACAACACGATCGTCTCGATCACGGACCCGTCCGGCAACGTGATCTCCTGGGCCTCCGCCGGCCACGTCGGCTTCAAGGGCTCCCGGAAGTCCACGCCGTTCGCCGCGCAGATGGCCGCCGAGTCGGCCGCCCGCCGCGCCCAGGAGCACGGCATGCGCAAGGTCGACGTGTTCGTGAAGGGCCCGGGTTCCGGTCGTGAGACCGCGATCCGTTCCCTCCAGGCCACGGGCCTCGAGGTCGGCTCCATCCAGGACGTCACCCCGACCCCGCACAACGGCTGCCGCCCGCCGAAGCGCCGCCGCGTCTGACGCACGGCTGCCTCGCGCAGGCTCGGGTCGCGGGCGGTACGGCTCCGTGGAGCCGTACCGCCCGTACCCTTGCAGTACCCGCGCTGCACAGGCGCGGTTTCCGTCGGACGTCAAATAGCGGGCGTCCACGAAAGAAGGATCTGATCCACACATGCTGATCGCTCAGCGTCCCTCGTTGACCGAAGAGGTCGTCGACGAGTTCCGCTCCCGGTTCGTGATCGAGCCGCTGGAGCCGGGCTTCGGCTACACCCTCGGCAACTCCCTGCGCCGTACGCTCCTCTCCTCGATCCCGGGTGCCGCCGTCACCTCGATCCGGATCGACGGTGTCCTGCACGAGTTCACCACCGTGCCGGGCGTCAAGGAGGACGTCACCGACCTGATCCTCAACATCAAGCAGCTGGTCGTCTCCTCGGAGCACGACGAGCCGGTCGTGATGTACCTGCGCAAGCAGGGCCCGGGTCTGGTCACCGCCGCCGACATCGCGCCCCCGGCCGGTGTCGAGGTGCACAACCCCGACCTCGTCCTCGCCACGCTCAACGGCAAGGGCAAGCTGGAGATGGAGCTGACCGTCGAGCGCGGTCGCGGCTACGTCTCCGCCGTGCAGAACAAGCAGGTGGGCCAGGAGATCGGCCGGATCCCGGTCGACTCGATCTACTCGCCGGTGCTCAAGGTCACGTACAAGGTCGAGGCCACGCGTGTCGAGCAGCGCACCGACTTCGACAAGCTGATCGTCGACGTCGAGACCAAGCAGGCGATGCGTCCGCGTGACGCCATGGCCTCCGCCGGCAAGACCCTGGTCGAGCTGTTCGGTCTCGCCCGCGAGCTGAACATCGACGCCGAGGGCATCGACATGGGTCCGTCCCCGACGGACGCCGCGCTGGCCGCCGACCTGGCGCTGCCGATCGAGGAGCTGGAGCTCACCGTTCGGTCGTACAACTGCCTCAAGCGCGAGGGCATCCACTCCGTGGGTGAGCTCGTGGCGCGTTCCGAGGCCGACCTGCTCGACATCCGCAACTTCGGTGCGAAGTCGATCGACGAGGTCAAGGCGAAGCTGGCCGGCATGGGCCTGGCCCTCAAGGACAGCCCGCCCGGATTCGACCCCACGGCCGCCGCGGACGCCTTCGGCGCCGACGACGACGCGGACGCGGGTTTCGTGGAGACCGAGCAGTACTGAGTCTCCGCCTCCGGGGTTCGCGTCGGCGGACCCCGGATCTCCGACAGGCGACCGCCTGCTCGGATACTGACCCCGGTACCTGATACGGCCGGGGCAGACACCTAGGAGAAGAACCATGCCGAAGCCCACCAAGGGTGCCCGTCTGGGCGGCAGTGCCGCGCACGAGAAGCTGCTCCTCGCGAACCTGGCGAAGAGCCTCTTCGAGCACGGCCGCATCACCACCACCGAGGCGAAGGCGCGCCGTCTGCGCCCGTACGCCGAGCGTCTGATCACCAAGGCGAAGAAGGGTGACCTTCACAACCGCCGTCAGGTGCTCCAGGTCATCACGGACAAGAGCATCGTCCACACGCTCTTCACCGAGATCGGCCCGCGCTACGAGAACCGTCCGGGTGGTTACACCCGCATCACCAAGATCGGTAACCGCCGTGGCGACAACGCGCCCATGGCCGTCATCGAGCTGGTCGAGGCGCTGACGGTGCAGCAGAACGCCGTGGGCGAGGCCGAGGCCGCGACCAAGCGCGCGGTCAAGGAGGCCGAGGAGGCCAAGGCCGAGGAGACCAAGGCCGAGGAGACCAAGGTCGAGGAGACCGAGGCCCCGGCCGAGGAGTCCAAGGACGCCTGAGGCTCTGCCTGAACGCGGGAAGCGGGTCCGCCCTGAGGGGCGGGCCCGCTCCTGTGTTTTGAGAGGATTTCCACGTGAGTGACGAAGTGCAGCCCGGTTACGTCCGTGTCCGTCTCGATCTGTCGTACGACGGCACCGCCTTCCACGGCTGGGCCAAGCAGGCCGGTGGCCGGCGGACCGTACAGGGGGAGATCGAGGACGCCCTGCGGACGGTCACGCGGTCGAAGGAGACGTACGAGCTGACCGTGGCCGGGCGGACCGACGCCGGCGTGCACGCCCGGGGCCAGGTGGCGCACGTCGACCTGCCCGGGGAGCTGTGGCGCGAGCACCACCAGAAGCTGCTCAAGCGGCTGGCCGGCCGGCTGCCGAAGGACGTGCGGGTGTGGGCGCTGCGCGAGGCGCCGAGCGGGTTCGACGCGCGGTTCTCGGCGGTGTGGCGGCGGTACGCCTACCGGGTCACCGACAACCCCGGGGGAGTGGATCCCCTGCTGCGGGGCCACGTGCTGTGGCACGACTGGCCGCTCGACGTGGACGCCATGAACGAGGCCGCCCGGGCGCTGCTCGGGGAGCACGACTTCGCCGCCTACTGCAAGAAGCGCGAGGGCGCGACCACGATCCGTACGCTCCAGGAGCTGAGCCTGGTCCGGGGCGAGGACGGGATCATCACCGCGACCGTGCGGGCGGACGCCTTCTGCCACAACATGGTGCGCTCGCTGATCGGCGCGCTGCTGTTCGTCGGCGACGGGCACCGGGGACCCGAGTGGCCGGGGAAGGTGCTGGCCGCGGGTGTGCGGGACTCCGCCGTGCACGTCGTGCGGCCGCACGGGCTGACGCTGGAGGAGGTCGGCTACCCGGCCGACGAGCTGCTGGCGGCCCGCAGCAAGGAGGCGCGGAACAAGCGGTCGCTTCCCGGACTTCCGGGATGCGAAACCTGTTAGCTCCGTTGCATTTCGCGTCACTTACCCCTCATGTCCGGACTTAACGGTCATAACCGTCCGTAATGACTCTTACGCGTTTCATACGTCTCGGATACAGTTGCGCGTCCCGGCCAGAAGTTCGATGGGGAACCGGGGTTGGCCGGGGGGTCGACGGGTCGCCTGGGCCCGGGGTTGGACAACGGAATGACTTCAGTGGGTCCCGTGCGGGCCGGGGGGCGACGCGCGGTACGGCAGAGCGGAGGGCGGCGACGGGCCGGGCGGGGCGGGAACGCCGCGCTGGGACTGCTGCCGCTCCCGCCGACGGACAAGGAGAAGTACTCCTACGCGCGCCGGCACCTGTGGATCCTGACGATCAGCTCGCTGGTCAGCTTCTGCTGCCTGGTGCTGAGCCAGTTCAAGCTGGCGGCGTCCACCCCGGTGCTGTGGGTCTACACACCGCTGCTCGCGTTCACGGTGATCTACTACCTGGTGTCGCTGCGGGTGAACGGCTTCACCCGGGACTTCGACATCGCCCACCACCGGCGGCTGGTGCAGAACTGGCGGCCCGAGGCGTATCCGACCGTGGACGTGTTCCTGCCGGTGTGCGGTGAGCCCATCGAGGTGCTGCACAACACCTGGCGGCACGTGCGGGCGATGGCCGACCGCTACCCCGGGGTCTGCGTGCCGTTCGTGCTCGACGACGGCGCGAGCCCGGAGCTGGCGGCGATGGCCCGGGACTTCGGCTTCCGCTACGGCACCCGGGAGAACCGGGGCTGGTTCAAGAAGGCCGGCAATCTGCACTTCGGCTTCGCCCAGTCCGACGGTGAGTACATCCTCATCCTGGACGCCGACTTCACCCCGCGCGCCGATCTGCTGGAGGAACTGCTGCCGTACCTGGACGACGATCCGCGGATCGGCATCGTCCAGTCCCCGCAGTACTTCCGGGTGCTCGACTCGCAGAACTGGATCGAGCGCGGCGCGGGCGCGGTGCAGGAGCTGTTCTACCGCTCCGTCCAGGTGTCCCGGCAGGGCAGTGACGGCGCCATCTGCGTCGGTTCCTGCGCGATCTACCGGCGGGCGGCGCTGGAGACCAACGGCGGCACCACGCTGATCGAGCACTCCGAGGACGTGCACACCGGGTTCGATCTGCGCGGACTCGGCTGGGACCTGAGGTACGTCCCGGTCGCGGTCTCCACCGGGGTCTGCCCGGACAGCGCGGGCGCCTTCTTCAACCAGCAGTACCGCTGGTGCTCGGGCTCGATGAGCCTGCTCGGCAGCCGCAAGTTCTGGCAGGCGAGGATCAGGCTCTCCAGCCGGCTGTGCTACATGTCCGGGTTCTTCTACTACATCCACACCGCGCTGTTCACCTTCGCGGCCCCGGTCATCCCCATCGTGCTGCTGCTGGTGATGCCGGACAAGCTGAAGGTGGAGCACCTGCTGCTGGTGCTGCCCAGCATCCTCTACACCACGATCGTCTTCCCGATGTGGCACAGGGCGCCGTACCGGCTGGAGGCCTGGGCGGCCCGGATGATGTACGGCTGGGCGCACGTCTTCGCCATCTGGGACATCCTGCGCAAGAACCGCATGGGCTGGCAGCCGACCGGCTCCTCCGGTGCCAAGAAGAACAAGACCCGGCGGTTCTGGATCGGCATGTGGGCGTGGAGCGGCGGCACGGCGCTGGTGTGGGTCACCGCCGCGGTGTACCGGACGTTCACCATGAACGCCCCCGACTTCGCCCTGATCCTGTCCTCCGGGCTGTTCTACGCGCTGGTCGTCGGCCGTGTGCTGGTGCAGCCGCGGTCGGGGGCGGAGGCCGTCTGATGCCACTGAAGGAACGATTCCGTATGGCTCGGGCGGCCCTCGCCTGTGCCGTGGCAGGCGTCCTCGCGCTCGGCGGCTGCTCGCTGTTCGGCGGCGACTCCGACGACTCGCCGCGCTCCGGCGGCACGGCGGCCCCGCACTCCTCGGCGGGCCCCCCGGACATCCCCTACGACGTCACCCCGCTGATCAAACCGGCGAAGAAGTACCTCGGGGTGGCCGTGGCGGGCGCGCCGACCTCCATGAAGAGCGTCCACGCGTACGCGGAGAAGACCGGCAAGCAGCCGAACCTGGTCGAGTACTACGCGGCCTGGGGGGACGGCTTCGACGCCACCGGCGTGCGCAACGCCTGGGCCGAGGGCGCCCTGACGCTGATGTCCTGGGAGCCCTTCGACACCCCGCTCGCCGACATCGCGGCGGGCAGGTCGGACGCGTACATCAAGGAGTACGCGACCGCGGTGCGCAGGCTGAACCTGCCCGTGGTGATGGACTTCGCCGACGAGTTCAACGGCCACTGGGAGAAGTGGGGCACGGACGACGTGACCCCGGCCCAGTACGTGGCCGCCTGGCGCCACATCCACCAGACCTTCGTCGACGCCGGCGCCACCAACGTCATCTGGGCGTGGGCGCCCAACATCGTCAACCCGGTCAAGAACGTGGACCTGCGGCAGTACTACCCGGGCGACGCCTACGTGGACTGGATCGGTCTGATCGGCTACTTCACGCTCGGCGACGACAACGCCTTCGACAGCGTCTTCGGGCCGACCCGCGACCGGATCCGCTCCTTCACCAAGAAGCCGATGCTGCTGCTGGAGACCGCGGCCATGCCCGGCGAGCGGCGGCGGGCCGACGTCCGCAACCTGTTCGCGGGCGTCGCGGCCGACGACGACATGCTCGGTTTCGTCTGGTTCAACTACAAAAAGCGCGCCGACTGGCGGCTGGAGGCGAGCCCGCTGGCGCTGACGGAGTTCAAGCGCCTGGCCGCCGACGACCGTTTCGGCTTCGACGTACGGAAGCCGTGATGACCTCTCGACCCGAGTACTACACCCCGCAGCCCTACGACCCGTACGCGGAGGAGGAGCAGCAGGGCGGCTGGTTCAACTCCGACGGCTACGTCCCGCGCCAGCCGCACGGTTACGACGTCGCCCAGGGCCACGCGGTCCCCCAGGGGTACGACACCCCGCAGGGCCACGACGTACCCCACGGGTACGACACTCCCCAGGGCTACGGCGCCCCGCAAGGGTATGAAGCCCCGCAGGGGTATGACGCTCCGCAGGGCTACGACGTCCCTCAGGGCTACGACGTCCCTCAGGGCTACGACGTCCCTCAGGGCTACGACGTCCCTCAGGGGTACGACGTCCCGCAGGGCTACCACGTCCCCCAGGGGTACGACACCTCACAGGGCTACGACGCCCCGCTGGCGGACGGCCACGACCCCGGGGTCCACGCGTACCGGCAGCCGGCGTACGCCCCGCAGCCGGGGGAGGAGGAGCCGGCCGCGCCGGACGCCCCCGCCTACCACGTGCCCGAGACGCCCGAGGTCGGCTGGGACATGGCCGCCAGCCGGCGGCGCGCCTGGGTCAGCCGGGCCGTGCTGCTGTGCGTGCTGGCCGTCCAGGCGGTGCTCTCGCTGCGCCTGGCCAACACCGCGTTCCAGGACGAGGCCCTCTACCTCGCGGCCGGCCACGCCGAGCTCCAGCACCTGCTGCACGGCACCCCGCTGCCCGTCGACTACGCGGCCTACTTCTCGGGCTCGCCGCAGCTGTACCCGGTGCTCGCCGCCGCCGTGGACGACGTCTTCGGACTGACCGGGGCGCGCCTGCTGAGCCTGGCGTTCATGCTGGGCACCACCGGGCTGCTGTACTCCTTCACCCGGCGGCTGTTCAACGAGCGGGCCGCGCTGGCCGGCGCCGCGCTGTTCGCCGTGGTGCAGTCCACGGTCGTCATGGGCTACTTCGCCACCTACGACGCCGCCGCGCTGTTCCTGCTGGCCCTGGCCACCTGGATCGTCGTCCGCACCGACCGGGCGCCGGTGGCCGCAGTGCTGCTCGCCGCGCCCGTCGCCGTCCTCGCCGTCGGCGTGAAGTACGCGGCCGGCCTGTACCTGCCGACCATCGTCGTGCTCGCGCTGCTCACCGGCTGGCCGCACCGGGGCCGCAAGGCGTTCGGGCGGATGCTGCTGCTCGCGCTCGGCATCGGCGCCCTGGTGGCGGTCGGCATGTACACCACCGACCTGATGGACGGTGTCCGGCAGACCACGACCGACCGGGACCACGGCTCCGACAGCCCCGCCTTCCTGTTCCAGCGGTCGGCGCAGTGGGGCGGGCTGATGTTCCTCACCGCCGTCGGCGGCGCGGTCTCCTACGTGCGGCGCAGCCGGATGAACGAGTCCCCGGCCGCCCTGCGGCTCGGCACCCCCGGCCGGCGCTGGCGGGCACTGCTCGGCCTGGTGCTGTGCGGCACCGCGCTGCTCGCGCCCGCCTACCAGATCCACCTGGGCACCGTGGTGTCGCTGTTCAAGCACATCGGGTTCGGCCTGCTCTTCGCCGCGCCGATGGCCGGGGTGGGCGTGACCCGGCTGATCGGCGCCCACTTCCGCTATCCCCAGCTCGGCATCATGCTGTGGACCGCGACGCTCTGCCTCGGCATCTCGCAGGCGGACTGGCGCTTCGGCGTCTGGCCCGACTCCTCGAAGATGGTCCAGGTCATCGGCTCCCACGTGGACCGGAAGGGGCACTACCTCGCCTCCACCCCCGAGGTGCCCGTCTACTACCTGCGCGACAAGACCACCCACCGGCAGTGGCAGGGCGTCTTCGCGCTGGAGTACACGGACCGGAAGGGCACGTACCACTCCGGTGACGAGGCCTACCGGGCGGCACTGCGCGACGGCGAGTTCGACCTGATCGTCCTGGACGGTCTCACCAATCCGCGGGTGGACGCCGTCGTCGCGGACGCGGTCAAGGGCAACCCGCACTACCGGCTCCTGGCCGACCTGCCCTTCCGCAACTCCAGCGGCACCGGCCACTACCGCATCTGGACCAGGACCTCCTGAAGCGGGCCCGAGCGAGAAGAGGGAAGTGATGGAGCAGGACGAGGCCCGGGTCACCGTGGTGATGCCGACGTACA
Organism: Streptomyces sp. NPDC104831; assembly: GCF_055583025.1. Classification (NCBI taxonomy): domain Bacteria; kingdom Bacillati; phylum Actinomycetota; class Actinomycetes; order Kitasatosporales; family Streptomycetaceae; genus Streptomyces; species Streptomyces sp. NPDC104831. The sequence continues at coordinate 160,004 of NZ_JBVJOT010000001.1, read as the reverse complement.
ACGAGGCGGCGAACCTGCCGGGCATGGCCGAGGCCGTGCTCGCGCTGCCGCTGGAGGGGTTGCGCCTGTTGGTCGTGGACGACTCCAGTCCGGACGGCACCGGACGGATCGCCGAGGAACTGGCCGAGGCGTACAACGGCGCCGGCCGGGCCCGGATGAGCGTGCTGCACCGCACCGAGAAGGACGGGCTGGGCCGGGCGTACACCGCCGGGATGTCCGCGGCGCTGGAGGAGGGCGCCGAGTACGTCGTCCAGATGGACGCCGACGGCAGCCATCCCGTGGAGGCGGTGCCCCGCATGCTCCGGGAGGCCCGCAGCTCGGGCGCCGGGCTGGTGGTCGGCAGCCGGTACGTCGAGGGCGGCTCGCTGGACGAGGAGTGGGGCGCCCACCGGGTGCTGCTGTCCCGGTTCGCCAACCGGTACGCGCGCGCCGTCCTCGGCACCGAGATCAAGGACATCACGGCCGGCTTCAACCTGTGGTCGGCGCGGACCCTCAGGGACGTGGGCCTGACGTCGGTCGACAGCGCCGGCTACAGCTTCCAGGTGGAGCTGAAGTACCGGGCCGTCCGGGCCGGGCACACGGCCGTGGAGATCCCCATCCGGTTCGCCGAGCGCGCCGAGGGCGAGTCCAAGATGACGCTGCGCACCCAGCTGGAGTCGGCGGTGCTGCCCCTGCGGCTGCGGCTGAAGCGGTACTAGCGGCCGGCGCGGGCTACCGGGCGGCGGCCTGGGCCTGGGCCTGGCCCCGGCGGTGGATCTGGTTCACGGTGAACTGGGCCAGGTCGTTGCCGGCGCCGAAGACGTCGGTGTCCTTCTTGGTGACGTCCTTGCCGGTGGTGAAGCCGGAGATCGTGAAGTAGGCGTAGCGGCCGTAGGCGTTGCGCGTGGAGCGGCAGAAGGCGCCGTCGCAGAACGGCTTCACGCCGCCCTTGCCGAACAGGGAGCGGACGATGGAGCGGTCGTCGGTCTGCGCCTTGGCCTTGGCGGCCCGCGCCGCGTTGTCGAAGACGGCGACGCCGACGGTGACCGCGATGTCACCATGGGTGTAGGTGGCGCGCATCAGGCGGGTGCAGCCGTTGGCGGTGAGGATGCCCGGCAGGGTGCCGCCGGCCACGGAGGCGCAGCCCGAGGTGTCGTCCGTGGCGCCCTTCTCGTACACGGTGTCGCCTACGGTGAGCTGCTTGCCGGGGAAGAGCGTGTCGGGGCCGAGCGGGGCGGTGTCCTTCTCGGCGCTGGAGATGAAGTCCCCGGGGTTCAGCGGCGGCGGGGCGCTGGTCGGCGCGAAGGACGGCGGCGCGGAGCCGGACCCGGAGGCGCGGGTGGGCAGGGTGCCGGGACGGGCCTCGGGATCACCGCCGTCCGCGGAGACCACGGCCACGGCGACCGCGGTGCCTATCGCGAGGGTGGCCAGCACCCCGCCGGCCGCGAACAGCAGCTTGCGGCGCTTGTTCCGTGTCTCGGAGGCCTCGGCGAGCGCGGCCCAGTCGGGCGTCCCGTCGTCGTCTCCGCTGTTCCACGGCTGCTGGGAATGCGGTTTCCAGGGATCCCACTGAGACTGGGGTCCCCCCTGCCCGTAACTCATGGGGCGCATCTTAGACGGGGGGCCGGGGACACGGGGGCCGTGCGGCGACCCGCCTCGTTTTGACCCGCCCGGGTGCCGCCCGGTAACCTACTTCTTCGTTGTGTATTGGCTTGCTCATTCTCACGGGACGGGCCCTTACACCGGTCCACCGGGCCGATGACCAGCGACCCCACACACGCGGTTTGCGTCGCCGCCGTGGGTCCAGGCTGTCGTGATCGTTTCGGTGACCTTGTTTAGGACCATTCACTCGAAGCGAAGGCTACGAACCGTGCGTACGTACAGCCCCAAGCCCGGCGATGTGACGCGCCAGTGGCACGTCATCGACGCTCAGGACGTTGTCCTGGGTCGTCTCGCCACCACTGCTGCGACCCTCCTCCGGGGCAAGCACAAGCCGATCTACGCGCCGCACGTCGACGCTGGTGACTTCGTCATCATCATCAACGCGGACAAGGTGCACCTGTCCGGCAACAAGCGGACCCAGAAGATGGCCTACCGCCACTCCGGCTACCCGGGTGGTCTGCGCTCCGTCCGCTACGACGAGCTGCTGGACAAGAACCCGGAGAAGGCCATCGAGAAGGCCGTCAAGGGCATGCTCCCCAAGAACTCCCTGGGCCGTCAGATGCTCTCGAAGCTGAAGGTCTACAAGGGTGACCAGCACCCGCACGCTGCCCAGCAGCCGGTGCCGTTCGAGATCACCCAGGTCGCGCAGTAAGTCCGGCCACCCCCTAAGACTGAACAGAATCTGAGGAGAATCGTGGCCGAGACCACTGCCGAGCAGCCGCTCGAAGAGCTTGACATCGACAGCTACACCACCGAGTCCGAGGTTCCCGTCGAGGGCGAGTACACCTCGGAGTCCCTGGCCTCCCGCTTCGGCGAGCCGCAGCCGGCCGCCGGCCTGGGCCGCCGCAAGAACGCCATCGCCCGCGTCCGGATCGTCCCGGGCACCGGCAAGTGGAAGATCAACGGTCGCACCCTCGAGGACTACTTCCCGAACAAGGTGCACCAGCAGGAAGTCAACGAGCCGTTCAAGGTCCTGGAGCTCGAGGGCCGTTACGACGTCATCGCCCGCATCGCCGGCGGCGGCGTCTCCGGCCAGGCCGGCGCGCTGCGTCTCGGTGTCGCCCGTGCGCTGAACGAGGCCGACGTCGACAACAACCGCGGCCCGCTGAAGAAGGCCGGCTTCCTGCGCCGCGACGACCGCGCGGTCGAGCGGAAGAAGGCCGGTCTGAAGAAGGCCCGCAAGGCTCCGCAGTACAGCAAGCGCTAAGCTTCGCTGCCTGCTCGTACGTGGTACGGGCTTCGGCCCCGCGTACTCCGAACGCCCCGGCGGCACGCCACATGTGCCTCCGGGGCGTTCGCTTATCCCAGCCAAGGGCGTATAACGGCACAAGACGCTCAAAGGCTTGTGTGATCGGATGCCGGGCGCCTGCCACCCCGACGCGGCGCGGTCCGCTTCCGACATCGACGCTTCCTCAGGAGGACAAGTGGGACGACTCTTCGGCACGGACGGCGTGCGCGGTGTCGCCAACGCGGATCTCACGGCCGAGATGGCGCTCGGCCTCTCCGTCGCCGCGGCGCACGTACTGGCCGAGGCGGGCACCTTCGAGGGCCACAAGCCGACGGCGGTGGTCGGACGGGACCCGCGCGCGTCCGGGGAGTTCCTGGAGGCGGCGGTGGTGGCCGGTCTGGCCAGCGCGGGCGTGGACGTCCTGCGGGTCGGCGTGCTGCCGACGCCCGCGGTGGCGCACCTGACCGGCGCGCTCGGCGCCGATCTCGGCGTGATGCTCTCCGCCAGCCACAACGCCATGCCGGACAACGGCATCAAGTTCTTCGCCCGCGGCGGCCACAAACTCGCCGACGATCTGGAGGACCGGATCGAGGCGGTCTACGACTCCCACCGGCACGGCGAGCCCTGGCAGCGGCCGACGGGGGCGGGCGTGGGCCGCGTACGGTCGTACGACGAGGGCTTCGAGCAGTACGTCGCCCACCTGCTGGCGGTGCTGCCCAACCGGCTCGACGGACTGAAGATCGTGCTGGACGAAGCGCACGGCGCGGCCTCGGGGGTCTCGCCGGAGGCGTTCGCCCGGGCCGGCGCCCAGGTCGTCACGATCGGCGCCGACCCCGACGGGCTCAACATCAACGAGGGCTGCGGCTCGACCCACCTGGACCTGCTCAAGGCCGCGGTCGTCGAGCACGGCGCGGACCTCGGCATCGCGCACGACGGAGACGCCGACCGCTGCCTGGCCGTGGACCACACCGGCGAGGAGGTCGACGGCGACCAGATCCTCGCGGTGCTCGCGCTGGCGCTGCGGGAACGCTCCGCGCTGCCGTCCGACACCGTGGTGGCCACCGTGATGTCCAACCTCGGCTTCAAGCTGGCGATGGAACGCGCGGGCATCCGGCTGGTGCAGACGGCCGTGGGCGACCGGTACGTCCTGGAGGAGATGAAGGAGCACGGCTACGCCCTCGGCGGCGAGCAGTCCGGGCACGTCATCATCCTCGACCACGCGACCACCGGCGACGGCACGCTGACCGGCCTGCTGCTGGCGGCACGGGTCGCGCAGACCGGCCGTGCGCTGCGGGAGCTGGCCTCCGTCATGGAGCGGCTGCCGCAGGTCCTGATCAACGTGCCGGACGTCGACAAGTCGCGGGTGCGCACGTCCGCGGACCTCGCCGCCGCGGTCACCGAGGCGGAGCGCGAACTCGGCGAGACCGGGCGGGTGTTGCTGCGTCCGTCGGGGACGGAGCCGCTGGTGCGGGTGATGGTCGAGGCCGCGGACATCGAGCAGGCCCGGGCCGTCGCCGGACGGCTGGCCGACGCGGTCAAGGCGGCGCTGGGCTAGGGCCTGACCGTCGGGGCGGGGGCACGGCCCGCGCCCCTCACGGGCGTTGCCGCCGGTACGTCCAGAAGTACTTCTGGGCGAGCAGCGTGACGGTCCCCGCCAGCACGATGCCCAGCAGGTTCAGCAGGAGCTGGACGGTCGAACCGCTGGTCTGTGACATGTCGCCGTAGGCCAGCGCCACCGCCGCGTTGGCCGCGGCCGGGACCGTGGTCACCGAGATGGCCACGCCCACCAGCGCCCCCGACTTCGCGGAGGTCAGCGAGAGGGTGCCGGCGACGCCGGCCAGGACCGCCACGATGAACGAGAAGGCGTCGGGGGCGTACACGAACGCGGTGTTGGGCCGCTCGCCCTCCAGGGCGGACCGGTGGAAGAGTCCGAGGACGTCCATGAGCACCGTGAACCCGACCGTCACCGCCATCGCCGCGGCGAAGCCCACCAGCAGGGCGGTCAGCGACCGCAGCGCCAGCCGCGGCCGGCGCCGTACCAGCGCCGTGCCGATGCCGGCCAGCGGGCCGAACTCCGGGCCCACCGCCATCGCGCCCACGATCAGCACCGCGTTGTCCAGGACGACACCGCAGGCGGCGATCATCGTGGCCAGGGTGATGAAGGCGAGGTAGGTGACCGTCAGGGTCGACTCCTCGTGGGTGGCCTCGGTCAGGCCCTCCCACAGCACCGCGTCCGCGCCCTCGCCGGGCGCGGCCTCCTCGGCCTCCTCGGCCCGCCGGGACAGCGCCAGGCCGATGTCGTCCACGGCGATGGAACCGGTGTCCTCCAGGCCCAGGCGCCGCAGCCCGGCGATGAGTTCGTCACCCGCCTCGCGGGCCACGTCGCACAGCACGAGGTCGCCGGCCGGGTCGCGGGCGGCGCCGGGCAGGACGACGAGGTGGGTGGTGCCGACCGTCCGCTCGATCAGGTCCACCACCTCCCGCGTCGTCCCGGCCGGGGAGATCAGACGCAGATGCAGCATGCGCCCATCCAACCGGACCGGCTACAGCTTGCGCAGCCGCAGCCGCTGCACCTTGTGGTCCGGGCCCTTGCGCAGGATGAGGCCGGCCCGGCCGCGGGTCGGCGCGATGTTCTCCACCAGGTTCGGCTTGTTGATGGTCCGCCAGAGCATGAGCGCGTACTCCAGGGCCTCCTCCTCGGAGACCTGGGTGTACTTGCGGAAGTACGACGACGGGTCCTGGAAGGCCGTCCGGCGCAGCTTGCGGAAGCGGTTCAGGTACCAGCGCTCGATGTCCTCGGCGCTCGCGTCGACGTACACGCTGAAGTCGAAGTAGTCGGCGAGACCGACGCGGGTACGGCCGTCCTTGCCGGGCAGGGCGGGCTGGAGGACGTTCAGGCCCTCCACGATGAGGATGTCGGGGCGGCGCACGACGAGCCGCTCGTCCGGCACGATGTCGTAGATGAGGTGGGAGTAGACCGGCGCGGTCACCTCGGCCTTGCCGGCCTTGATGTCGGCGACGAACCGGGTCAGGGCCCGGCGGTCGTAGGACTCGGGGAAACCCTTCCGCGACATCAGGCCGCGGGCCTCCAGCTCCCGGGTGGGCAGCAGGAAGCCGTCCGTCGTCACCAGCTCCACGCGGGGATGCTCGGGCCAGCGGGACAGCAGGGCCTGGAGCAGACGGGCGACGGTGGACTTGCCGACGGCCACGGAGCCGGCGACGCCTATCACGAACGGGGTGCCGGACTGGGAGCCCTTCTCCCCGAGGAAGGTGTTCAGCGCGCCGCGCAGGCCGTCCGTGGCGCCGACGTAGAGGTTGAGGAGCCGGGAGAGCGGGAGGTAGATGTCCCGCACCTCGTCCAGGTCGATGACGTCACCGAGCCCGCGGAGCTTCTCCACCTCCTCGGCGGTGAGCGGCAACGGCGTCTTGTCGCGCAGCGCGCTCCACTCGGCGCGGGTGAGATCGACGTAGGGAGTCGCCTCCGGCCTGTGCCGGTGGGCGCTCCGGGGCATCGAGGAGACCGGTGAGATCACAGTCCATTGTTAACGGAGTTTGAACGGGACGGCGGGGTGGGGTGCGTCACGTGGCCTTGCGGAGGGGGACCGGACGGCGTTCCTCCCGAGGAGCCCGGGGCGAACGCCGTCCGTGCCGCTACGCCTGCTCGACCAGATACCTGACGGAGTCCACGACGTACTCGCCGTACCGGAGCGCCGATCCGATGGCCTCCAGCCTCTGGTACCGCTGCGGTGACAGCGATCCGTCCGGTGCGCACATCATCGCTCTCAACAGCACCCGGAAGGCCAGGTCCGGGGTGCACCGGCGCGCGCAGTCGACGAGCGCCGCCCGCACTTCGGCACCCAGGAACCGCGTGCTCTCGATCTCGGTGACGACCGCGCCGAGGCAGGCCGTGCCGTCCTCGGCGTCCGCGCCCGTGAACGGACGCACCTCCGCACCCGCCGACAGCCGCGCGTCACACAGTTCGACGAGCGTCCGCGTCCACCCGGCTCCTCCCCCCAAGGGCCGCAAACCCGGCATGTACTGCGCTCCGGCGTACCAGAGCACCTCCAACGTCGGCGAGGGGAGGGCGCCGAGAACCCGCGCGTCCCGCTGCAGCGCCAGTGCCTCCTCGTCGCACGAGGCCGTGAGCTGTCTGACGACAACGTCGGCTGCGGTGTCCCCGTCGTGATGCCAATCCTGGTGGAAATAGCCCATCACCCGCGAGACACCGAAGTCGAACTCGGTGAAACGTGGCACCCTGACCCTCCTTCCGCTTCGGAGAGTCTGTTCGAATTCTGTGTGGTCGATGTGGCGGTCTCCTGATGTTGGCCTGCTTTCGTCTCCCGTCGGTTCGGGGCGTGAGTCGCTCTCAGGCTTCGTACGACGGTGGGAATTTCCGATTCCGGGCAGGCTTCGGCCGTTTCTGATCGGCTGTGGCGCTTAGGCTGCCGCTCATGTGCGGAATCGTGGGATACGTAGGGTCACAGTCGGCACTGGACGTCGTGATGGCCGGGCTGAAGCGGCTGGAGTACCGGGGGTACGACTCGGCGGGGGTCGCCGTGCTCGCGGACGGGGGGCTGGCCGCGGCGAAGAAGGCCGGGAAGCTGGTCAACCTGGAGAAGGAACTGGCCGAACGGCCGCTGCCGGCCGGCTCCACCGGCATCGGGCACACCCGCTGGGCCACCCACGGCGGTCCCACGGACGCCAACGCCCACCCGCACCTGGACAACGCCGGCCGGGTCGCCGTGGTGCACAACGGCATCATCGAGAACTTCGCGCTGCTGCGCGCCGAACTCGCCGAGCGCGGGCACGCGTTGACGTCCGAGACGGACACCGAGGTCGTCGCTCACCTGCTCGCCGAGGAGTTCTCCGTCACCGCCGACCTCGCCGAGGCCATGCGGCTGGTGTGCCGTCGGCTGGAGGGCGCGTTCACGCTGGTCGCCGTGCACGCCGACGATCCGGACGTGGTGGTCGGCGCCCGCCGCAACTCCCCGCTGGTGGTGGGCGTCGGCGACGGCGAGGCGTTCCTGGCCTCCGACGTCGCCGCGTTCATCGCCCACACCCGCTCCGCGATCGAGCTGGACCAGGACCAGGTGGTGGAGCTGCGCCGGGACGGCGTCACGGTGACCGGCTTCGACGGCCGCCCCGCCGACGTCCGCTCCTACCACGTCGACTGGGACGCCTCGGCCGCCGAGAAGGGCGGCTACGACTACTTCATGCTCAAGGAGATCGCCGAGCAGCCCAAGGCGGTCGCCGACACCCTGCTCGGCCGCATCGACCCGTCCGGCTCGCTGACCCTGGACGAGGTGCGGATCAGCCCCTCCGAACTGCGCGAGGTCGACAAGGTCGTCATCGTCGCCTGCGGCACGGCCTTCCACGCCGGCCTGATCGCCAAGTACGCCATCGAACACTGGACCCGCATCCCCTGCGAGGTCGAGCTGGCCAGCGAGTTCCGCTACCGGGACCCGATCCTGGACGGCCGCTCCCTGGTGATCGCCATCTCCCAGTCCGGCGAGACCATGGACACCCTGATGGCACTGCGGCACGCCCGCGAGCAGGGCTCCAAGGTGCTGGCGATCTGCAACACCAACGGCTCCACCATCCCCCGCGAGTCCGACGCCGTGCTGTACACGCACGCCGGCCCCGAGGTCGCCGTCGCCTCGACCAAGGCGTTCCTCACCCAGCTCGTCGCCTGCTACCTGGTCGCCCTGTACCTCGGCCAGGTGCGCGGCACCAAGTGGGGCGACGAGGTCCACGCGGTCATCAGGGACCTGTCCCGGATCTCGGACGAGGTGGAACGGGTCCTGGAGACCATGGAGCCGGTCCGCGCGCTGGCCCGCACCCTGGCGACGAAGAACACCGTCCTCTTCCTCGGCCGCCACGTCGGCTACCCGGTGGCCCTGGAGGGCGCGCTGAAGCTGAAGGAGCTGGCCTACATGCACGCCGAGGGCTTCGCCGCCGGCGAGCTGAAGCACGGGCCCATCGCGTTGATCGAGGAGGACCTGCCGGTCGTGGTGGTCGTGCCCTCGCCGCGCGGCCGGTCCCTCCTGCACGACAAGATCGTCTCCAACATCCAGGAGATCCGCGCCCGCGGCGCCCGCACCATCGTCATCGCGGAGGAGGGCGACGAGACGGTCGTCCCCTACGCCGACCACCTGATCCGCATCCCGGCCACGCCGACGCTCCTCCAGCCGCTGGTGGCCACCGTGCCGTTGCAGGTCTTCGCCTGCGAGCTGGCCACGGCCCGGGGCAACGAGGTCGACCAGCCCCGCAACCTCGCGAAGTCCGTCACGGTGGAGTGAGCCGGCCGGAACGGGACGGGGCGGACGGCCGATCGCCGTCCGCCCCGGACGCCCCGCTCGCCCCCGATGGGCGGGCGGTCACCAGTTGATGCAGGTCTTCGGCACCCAGCCGGTCTTCTTGTCGCCGCCGTAGAACCACAGGTTGCTCTTCTTGCCGCAGGCCGTGTACGAGCCGCCCTTGTAGGCCTTGCCGTCGTTGCAGAGCGCGCCCTTGCGGCCCTTGCCCCAGATGCCGACGGCCGTGGCGGACGTCTTCGGGGAGGTGCGGACGTTGACGGTCTGCTTGGCCTTGACGTTGACGATCGCCTTGCTGCAGTCCTTCGGCGGGGTCGCCGCGGAGGCGGTGCCGGCGCCGGCGACGGTCCCGGTGAGGGCCGCGCCGACGAGTGCGGCGGTGGTGAGCGCGCTGCCCAGGAACCTCGACTTCAAGATCTTGTCCTCCCGTTGGGTGCGGGCGCCGCGCTCGAACACGCGCGACGCCGGTCACCCGGAAGGCTACTGGGAATCCGCCCGGACGTGATCTTGAGGGCGTCGTACGCGGTGCTCAGTGGACGGACAGGCCGCCGTCCACGTGGACCGACTGGCCGGTGACATAGGCGGAGGCGCGGCTCGCCAGGAACACGGCCGCGCCCGCGAAGTCCTCGGCCAGGCCGTTGCGGCCGGTCATCGTGCGCGCGGCCAGGGCCGCCACCCGCTCCGGGTCGGCCGACAGCCGCGCGTTGAGCGGGGTCATCACGAAGCCCGGAACCAGGGTGTTGCTGGTGACCCCGTACGGCGACCACGCCTCGGCCTGCGAACGGGCCAGCGACTCCAGCGCGCCCTTCGACACGCCGTACGCGCCGCTCTGCACGAACGCCCGGTGCGCCTGCTGGGAGCTGACGTGGATGATCCGGCCGAAGCCCCGCTCGGCCATCCCCGGCCCGAACCGCTGCCCCAGCAGGAACGGCGCCTCCAGGTTCACCGCCATGGTGGCGTCCCACACGTCCTCGCCCAGCTCCCCCAGCGGCGGACGCAGGTTGATCCCGGCGGAGTTGACGAGGATGTCGGGCTCCCCGAACACGGCCGCCGCGTCCTCGGCGGCCCGGCGCACCCCGTCCCGGCTGCCCAGGTCGCCGCTCACCCACGCCGCCCGGCAGCCGTCCGCGGCCAACTCCGCGACCGTCTTCGCCAGTTCCTCCTCGCGCCGGGCCACGACCACCACCCGCGCCCCGGCCCGCGCCAGCGCCCCGGCGATGGCCCGCCCGATGCCCGAGCTGCCCCCGGTCACCAGCGCGACACGGCCGTCCAGCGAGAACAGGCCGGAGAGATAAGCGTTCGATGAGGTCATGCCCGCAGCGTAGGCGACGTGGTGTCGCCGGGACGCCGTCGGCCGGGGTCGTAGGGTGCTGGCCATGAGCATCATCGGGGTGGGCATCGACGTCGCCGAGATCGACCGGTTCCGGGCGTCCCTGGAGCGGACGCCGGGGCTGGCGGCCCGGTTGTTCGTGGAGCGCGAGCTGCTGCTGCCCAGCGGGGAACGGCGCGGCATCGCCTCGCTGGCGGCCCGGTTCGCCGCCAAGGAGGCCCTGGCCAAGGCGCTGGGGGCGCCGCCGGGACTGCACTGGACCGACGCCGAGGTGTACGTGGAGGACAGCGGGCAGCCGCGGCTGCGGGTGAAGGGCACGGTGGCCGCGCGCGCGGCGGACCTGGGCGTCCGGGCCTGGCATGTGTCGCTCAGCCACGACGCCGGTGTCGCCTCGGCCGTGGTGATCGCCGAGGGCTGACCGCGCCGGCGCGCGGGTGTGGACGGCGGGGATTCGGGGGCAGACTCGGTGCCATGCGTACTGCGTACAGCGTGGAGACGGTAAGGGCGGCCGAACGGGCCCTGATGGCGCGGCTCCCGGAGGGAGCGCTGATGCAGCGGGCCGCCGCCGGGCTGGCCGCCGCCTGCGCCGGACTGCTCGGGCGGGTGTCCGGCAGCCGGGTGGTGCTGCTGGTCGGCAGCGGGGACAACGGCGGGGACGCCCTGTACGCGGGGGCCCGGCTGGCCCGGCGCGGCGCCGGGGTGACCGCCGTCCTGCTGGCGCCCGAACGGGCCCATGCGGGAGGGCTCGCCGCGCTGCGCCGGGCGGGCGGCCGGACCGTCACGGCGGACGGGGCCGAGGCGGCGATCGCCCGGGCCCGCCTGGTCGTGGACGGGATCGTCGGCATCGGCGGCAAGGGCGGGCTGCGGCCGGACGCCGCCCGGCTCGCCGAGGCGGTGGCGCGGTCCGGGGCCGCGGTCGTCGCCGTGGACCTGCCCAGCGGCGTCGACGCGGACACCGGCGAGGTGCGGGGGGCCGCGCTGCGCGCCGACCTGACCGTCACCTTCGGCGCGTACAAGCCCGGACTGCTGGTGGATCCCGCGCGGGAGTACGCCGGGGTGGTCCGGTTCGTCGGCATCGGCATCGAACCGCCGCCCGCCGACGCCGTGCTCCAGGCCCTGCAACACGCCGACGTGGCACGGCTGTTGCCGACGCCGGAGGCGGAGAGCGACAAGTACCGGCGCGGGGTCGTCGGGATCGCGGCGGGCTCCGCGCGGTACCCGGGCGCCGCCGTGCTGGCCGTGTCCGGGGCACTGCGCGGCGGGGCCGGGGCCGTACGGTACGTCGGCCCGGCCGGGGACGCGGTCCTCGCGCGCTTCCCGGAGACCCTCGTCTCCGACGCCGGACCCGCCAGGGCCGGGCGGGTGCAGGCGTGGGTGACCGGGCCGGGCGCCGGGGACGACGCGGCGGCCGTGGCCGAGGTGCTGGCGACCGACGTGCCCGTGCTGCTCGACGCGGACGGGCTGCGGCTGGCCGACCGGGACGCGGTACGGCGGCGTACGGCGCCGACGCTGATGACCCCGCACGCGGGGGAGGCCGCCGCGCTGCTGGGGGTGCGGCGCGAGGAGGTCGAGGCCGGCCGGCTGGCCGCGGTGCGCGAACTGGCCGCGGCGTACCGGGCGACGGTCCTGCTCAAGGGCTCCACGACCCTGGTCGCCGGCCCCGGCGGCGGACCGGTACGGGTCAACCCCACCGGCACGCCCTGGCTGGCCACGGCCGGCAGCGGCGACGTGCTCTCCGGGCTCGCCGGCTCCCTGCTGGCGGCCGGACTGGACGCGCTGGACGCCGGAAGCGTGGCCGCCTACCTGCACGGGCTGGCGGGCCGTTTCGCCGCCGACGGCGCCCCGGCCGGGGCACACGACGTGGCGGCCCGCATCCCGCAGGCGTGGCGGAACGTACGGGACTGAGGCGCCGGGCTTCCGGACCCCGCCCGGGCGCGGTGGCCGGCTCCGGGGCGGGGCCCTTGCGGCCTGACGGCCCTTACGGAGGTGCCCGGGTGCTGCCGGCCGGCTCCGGGGCGCCGCCCTTGCGGGTTCGCCGGGGTGCCGGTGGTCGTCGGACCGTGCGGGGGTCTGGCGCGCTGTCCTTGCGGGTTCGCCGGGGTGCCGGTGGTCGTCGGACCGTGTGGGGGTCCGGGGCGCTGTCTTTGCGGGTTCGCCCGGGTGTCGGTGGTCGCTGACGCGTGCGGCTCCGGGGCGCCGCCCTTGCGGGTTCGCCGGGGTGCCGGTGGTCGTCGGACCGTGTGGGGGTCCGGGGCGCTGCCCTTGCGGGTTCGCCCGGGTGTCGGTGGTCGCTGACGCGTGCGGCTCCGGGGTGCTGCCCCTGCGGGTCCGTCCGGGTGCCGGAACGTGCGGGAGGCGGCCCGGTCAGGTGCCGGTGGCCGTCGCGCCGTGCGGGGCGGGGCGGTGCCCTCAAGGGGCCTGCGCGGGCGTCGGCGGGGGCCGGGCCGTGCGGGTCCGGGGCGCCGTCGTCGCGGTGCGTGCCGGTGGCGCCGGGGGCCGTCGGCGGGCTCTGAGAGACTGGGGCGCGATGACTGAGACAGCAGCTGAGCCGACCGCCGCCCTGCGCGCCCGCGCCGAGATCGATCTGGGCGCCCTGCGCGCCAACGTGCGCGCCCTGCGCGCCCGGGCGAAGAGCGCCGCCGTGATGGCCGTCGTCAAGTCCGACGGCTACGGACACGGCGCGGTGCCGTGCGCCCGTGCCGCCCTCGCGGCCGGCGCCACCTGGCTCGGCACGGCCACCGCCGAGGAGGCCCTCGCGCTGCGCGCCGCCGGGCTGTCCGGCCGCGTGCTGTGCTGGCTGTGGGCGCCGGGCGGCCCCTGGCGGCAGGCCGTCGAGGCCGACATCGACGTGTCGCTCAGCGGCATGTGGGCGCTGCGCGAGGTCACCGCCGCCGCCCGCGCGGCGGGCCGGCCCGCGCGCGTGCAGCTCAAGGCCGACACCGGGCTCGGCCGCAACGGCTGCCAGCCCGGCGCCGACTGGGCCGAACTGGTCGGCGCCGCCCTGCGCGCCGAGGCCGAGGGGCTGGTCCGCGTCACCGGACTGTGGTCCCACTTCGCGTGCGCCGACGAGCCGGGGCACCCCTCCATCGCCGCCCAGCTCACCCGCTTCCGGGAGATGGTGGCGTACGCCGAGGAGCGCGGCGTACGGCCCGAGGTGCGGCACATCGCCAACTCGCCGGCCACCCTCACCCTCCCCGAGACCCACTTCGACCTGGTCCGCACGGGCATCGCGATGTACGGCGTCTCGCCCAGCCCGGAGCTGGGCACCCCGGCGGACCTCGGGCTGCGCCCGGTGATGACGCTCAGCGCCTCGCTGGCCCTCGTCAAGCGCGTCCCGGGCGGCCACGGCGTCAGCTACGGCCACCACTACGTCACCCCCGGCGAGACCACCCTCGGCCTCGTGCCGGTCGGCTACGCGGACGGCATCCCGCGGCACGCCTCGGGCACCGGTCCGGTGCTGGTCGACGGCAAGTGGCGGACGGTCGCCGGACGGGTCGCCATGGACCAGTTCGTGGTGGACCTCGGCGGCGACGAGCCCCCGGTGGGCACCGAGGCGGTGCTCTTCGGACCGGGCGACCGGGGCGAGCCCACCGCCGAGGACTGGGCGCAGGCCTGCGGCACGATCGCGTACGAGATCGTCACCCGCATCGGCGCCCGGGTTCCCCGCGTCCACGTGAACGAGCGGGAAGCCGGGTAACCCGTCCCGGCGGCGGCCCCGGGCCTGCGGCCCACCGGCGTCACCCCGGTCCCGCCGGCGCCGGTCCGGACCGGCGCGCCACCCGGCCCCGCCGGTACCGTCCGTTTCACCCGTCCAGGCGAACCCCACCAGGCAAAGAGGAGCGGTACGTGAGCGAGAGCAGCGCGGAGGCCGTGGCGGACATCGTCGCCTCGGCCGCCGCCGACTCCGCCGCGCGGGCGGCCGGGAGCTGGCGCAGGGCGACCGGCATCGCCGGTGCCGCGCTGGGCGTCCTCGCCGCGGGCGCGGCGGCCGGTGTCGCCGTGGAGCGGATGACGGTGGGGCGCGGGATGCGCCGCAAGGCCCGGCTGGCGCTGGACGCGACGGGCCCGTACGGCACCCTGCGCGGCACCCCCGGCACGGCGTACGCCGACGACGGCACCGAGCTGTACTACGAGGTCGACGAGACGGAGCCCGACCGGGAACCGGAGGTCTCCCCGCGCCGCCGCCGGCTGTTCGGCCGCAAGGCGCCCGCCCCGGTCACCGTGGTCTTCTGCCACGGCTACTGCCTCAGCCAGGACTCCTGGCACTTCCAGCGGGCCGCCCTGCGCGGGGTGGTCAGGACCGTGCACTGGGACCAGCGCAGCCACGGCCGGTCCGCCCGGGGCGTGGCCCAGACCCGGGACGGGGAGCCCGTCACCATCGACCAGCTCGGCCGGGACCTGAAGGCCGTGCTCGACGCCGCCGTCCCCGACGGCCCGGTGGCGCTGGTCGGCCACTCCATGGGCGGGATGACGGTGATGGCGCTGGCCGCCCAGTACCCCGAGCTGATCCGGGACCGGGTGGTCGCCGCCGCCTTCGTGGGCTCGTCGTCCGGAAGGCTCGGCGAGGTCAACTTCGGGCTCCCGGTGGCCGGCGTCAACGCGGTGCGCCGGATCCTGCCGGGGGTGCTCCGGGCCCTCGGCCAGCAGGCGGAGCTGGTGGAGAAGGGGCGCCGGGCCACCGCCGACCTGTTCGCCGGGATCATCAAGCGGTACTCGTTCGCGGGCCGGGACGTCGACCCGGCGGTGGAACGGTTCGCCGAGCGGATGATCGAGTCGACCCCGATCGACGTCGTCGCCGAGTTCTACCCGGCGTTCGCCGACCACGACAAGACGGAGGCGCTCGCCTGCTTCCGGGACGTGCCGGTGCTGGTGCTGGCCGGCGTGCGGGACCTGGTCACGCCCAGCGAGCACAGCGAGGCCATGGCCGACCTGCTGCCGGACGCCGAGCTGGTGCTCGTGCCGGACGCCGGGCACCTGGTGATGCTGGAGCACCCGGAGGCGGTCACCGACCGGCTCGCCGACCTGCTCACCCGCGCGGGCGCCGTGCCCGCAGGGGCTACCGTAAGTGGCTATGGAACGACCAGCAGCACCAGCAGCGCACGAGGCCGCTGAGATCCGCCTGACGATCACCTCCCCCGAGCGGATGCGGGAGCTGGGCCGACGGCTGGCCGAGCTGCTGCGCGCGGGTGACCTGGTGATGCTCAGCGGGGAGCTCGGCGCGGGCAAGACGACCCTGACCCGCGGGCTCGGCGAGGGGCTCGGCGTGCGCGGCGCGGTGACCTCGCCGACCTTCGTGATCGCCCGGGTCCATCCGTCCCTCGGCGGCGGCCCGCCCCTCGTGCACGTCGACGCCTACCGCCTGGCCGGCGGCCTGGACGAGATGGAGGACCTGGACCTCGACGTCTCGCTGCCCGACTCGGTGATCGTCGTGGAGTGGGGCGAGGGCAAGGTCGAGGAACTGACCGAGGACCGCCTCCAGGTCACCATCCACCGCGCGGTCGGCGACACGACGGACGAGGTCCGGCACGTGACGCTGACCGGGCTGGGGGAGCGCTGGTCCGAGGCGGACCTGGCGACACTGACGGGCTGAGCACCCGCGCACCGGGGGCGGCCGGGAGGGGGACGCGCGGCCGGCCGGCGGCGCCGCACCGACGGACGACGTGGCCTCAGCGGATCACCACGACCGGCACCCCGATGGTGGCGAACCGCCACATCGCGTCGCCGTCCCCCCGGCCCTCCCGGATCCCGCCCGTCTTCACACTCGGCTCGGCCGGCAGCGCCGAGCCGCTGTGCACCGCCGCGCTGAACCCGATCACCACCCCGTCCACGCTGGTGAACCGCACCACGTGCTCGACGGGCAGCCCGTCCGTGCCGGTGGCCGTGTGGGAGCGGGAGGTGACCCAGTAGGTGCCCGGTGCCGGGTCCACGCTGCCCGGCCGCACCGTGAAGGTGCGCTGCACCCGGTCGCCGGGGGAGACCAGCCAGACCCGGTCGTCGTCCACCGAGTACACCACCCGTTCACCCGATCCGGAGCCGTCCGGCAGGGCGGTCGGGTGGTGCCGGTCCCGGGGCGCCTTCGCCTTCGCCGCGGCGGACGCGCTCGCCGCCGGCCCGTCGCGCAGCGCGGCCGGCACGGTCGCCTGGGCGCGGAACGCCAGGAAACCGACCGTTCCCAGGGCCGCCGCGGTGAGGCCGGCCACGATCGCCGAGCTGGTCCCTGCCACCTGCGCCCACCTCTGCTTCGAGTCCGTTTCGGGTTATATGTCGCATTCGTCCAGACCGTAGCAGTCGGTGGCCGTCCGTCCCCGGCGGCCGTGCGCGAGCCGCGGGCGCCGTAGGCTGTTCGCGTGCTCTTGCTCGCTCTGGATACCGCAACACCCGCCGTCACCGTCGCGCTGCACGACGGCACGGACGTCATCGCCTCGTCGAGCCAGGTGGACGCGCGCCGGCACGGAGAGCTGCTGCTGCCGGCCGTCGACCGGGTCCTCACCGAGGCCGGACTGAAGCTGGACGCCGTCACCGGCGTCGTCGTCGGCACCGGGCCCGGCCCCTACACCGGTCTGCGCGTCGGCCTGATGACCGCGGACACCTTCGGCCTGGCGCTCGGCGTCCCGGTGCACGGCGTGTGCACGCTGGACGGCCTCGCCTACGCCGCCGACATCGAGAAGGGCCCCTTCGTCGTGGCGACCGACGCCCGGCGCAAGGAGGTCTACTGGGCGACGTACGCCGACTCCCGCACCCGGCTGACCGACCCGGCCGTGGACCGCCCCGCCGACATCGCCGAGCGGGTCGCGGGCCTCCCCGCCGTCGGCGCGGGCGCGCTGCTCTACCCGGACACGTTCCCGAGCGCCCACGAGCCCGAGCACGTGTCCGCCGCCGCGCTCGCCTCGCTCGCGGCGGAGCGGCTGGCGGCGGGCGGGGAGCTGCCCGCGCCCCGGCCGCTGTACCTGCGCCGTCCGGACGCCCAGGTCCCCAAGAACTACAAGGTGGTCACCCCCAAGTGACACAGCCGGCCCCTCCCCGACTGCGCGAGATGCGCTGGTGGGACATCGACCCGGTCCTGGGACTGGAACGGGACCTGTTCCCCGAGGACGCCTGGTCCCGGGGGATGTTCTGGTCCGAGCTGGCCCACGCCCGGGGCCCCGAGGCCACCCGGTGCTATCTCGTCGCCGAGTCCGCCGACGGCCGGATCGTCGGGTACGGCGGCCTGGCCGCGGCCGGTGACGTGGCCGACGTCCAGACCATCGCCGTCGCCCGGGACCACCAGGGCACCGGCCTCGGCGGCCGCCTGCTGGCGGAACTGCTGCGCGCGGCGACCGCGTTCGAGTGCCCCGAGGTGATGCTCGAGTGCCGGGTCGACAACGTCCGCGCCCAGAAGCTCTACGAACGCTTCGGCTTCGTCCCCGTCGGCTTCCGGCGCGGCTACTACCAGCCCGGCAACGTGGACGCCCTGGTGATGCGCCTGACCACGGGATCCGACAGCGGCCCCGCCGCCGGATCCGCCCCCGTACAAGGAACCGAGAGCAATGACTGACTCACGCGACGAGCCTCTCGTACTCGGCATCGAGACCTCCTGCGACGAGACCGGTGTCGGCATCGTCCGCGGCACCACCCTGCTGGCGGACGCCGTCGCCTCCAGCGTCGACGAGCACGCCCGCTTCGGCGGTGTCGTGCCGGAGGTGGCCTCCCGCGCCCACCTGGAGGCGATGGTCCCCACCATCGACCGCGCGCTGAAGGAGGCGGGGGTCGGCGCCAAGGACCTGGACGGCATCGCGGTCACCGCGGGCCCCGGCCTCGCGGGCGCCCTGCTCGTCGGCGTCTCGGCCGCCAAGGCGTACGCCTACGCCCTCGGCAAGCCCCTGTACGGCGTCAACCACCTCGCCTCCCACATCTGCGTGGACCAGCTGGAGCACGGCCCGCTGCCCGAGCCGACGATGGCCCTGCTGGTCTCCGGCGGCCACTCCTCCCTGCTGCTGTCCACGGACATCACCTCCGACGTGCGCCCGATGGGCGCGACCATCGACGACGCGGCCGGCGAGGCCTTCGACAAGATCGCCCGGGTGCTGAACCTGGGCTTCCCCGGCGGCCCGGTCATCGACCGCTACGCCAAGGAGGGCGACCCGGAGGCGATCGCCTTCCCGCGCGGCCTGACCGGCCCCCGCGACCCGGCGTACGACTTCTCCTTCTCCGGTCTGAAGACCGCCGTGGCCCGCTGGATCGAGGCCAGGCGCGCGGCCGGCGAGGAGGTCCCGGTCCGCGACGTGGCCGCCTCCTTCCAGGAGGCCGTGGTCGACGTGCTGACCCGCAAGGCCGTCCGCGCCTGCAAGGACGAGGGCGTGGACCACCTCATGATCGGCGGCGGGGTCGCGGCCAACTCCCGGCTGCGCGCCCTCGCCCAGGAGCGCTGCGAGGCGGCCGGCATCCGGCTGCGCGTGCCGCGCCCCAAGCTGTGCACGGACAACGGCGCGATGGTGGCCGCGCTGGGCGCCGAGATGGTCGCCCGCAACCGGGCCGCCTCCGACTGGGACCTGTCGGCGGACTCCTCGCTGCCGGTGACCGACCCGCACGTTCCGGGGCGCGGCCACGACCACGACCACGTGCACGAGGTCAGCAAGGAGAACCTGTACTCGTGACCGTCGCCCTGATGTGGGAGGCGCGGGCGGCCGACGGGCGGGGCGCCGACCTGCTCGCCTGGGCCCGCGCCCAGCGCCTCGCCGAGGAGCCGCTGCGCCGGGAGACCTTCCGCGCGCCGCAGGACCGGGTCCTGGTCGTCACCTGGTGGGACGCGCCGTACGACGCCCCGCTCCCGGAGCTGCCCGAGCCGGACCCGGAGCTGGTGACCCGGACCGCGCACCGGTGGCGGTTCGAGTCGGTGGGGGCCGACTGAGGCCGCGCGCGGGACGACCGAGGTTGCGCGGGCACCCCCTTCCTGCGCTATGATCATCACACAGCGAACGGCCGGAACACCGGCCCGGAGCAAATGCGTTGGTGGTCCAAGGAAAGACGCCCCGCTTCCTGCGGGGAAATGCAGGTGCAAGGCCTGCCCGGCGCTCCACTCGAACACCCCGCCCCCGGGACACCGGAGGCGGGGTGTTCGCGTTGTGGCGCCCCTCGTCGAATGTTTCGATAGTCATTCCGAATGTTCCGAAGCTCCGTGCGGAGCACACTTCTTCGTCCCCGTGTCCCCGCGCGGATACGATCGCTCGCATGAAGCCTCCGAAGCCCGCAGAAACACAGACGGCGACCCTCGCCGAGATCGCCCGGGAGGCCGGGGTCTCCGCTCCGACTGTTTCGAAGGTCCTCAACGGCCGCGCGGACGTCGCCCCGGCGACCCGCGCCCGGGTCGAGGAGCTGCTGCGCGCCTACGGCTACCGGCGCCGACGTGCCGAGGCGTCCCGTTCGCCGCTGATCGACCTCGTCTTCCACGAGCTGGAGAGCGCCTGGGCGCTGGAGGTCATCCGGGGAGTGGAGAACGTGGCCAGGGACGCCGGGCTGAGCGTGGTGCTCTCCGAGTCGGCGGGCCGGCTCACCCCCGGCCGGACCTGGGCCGACCAGGTCGCCGCCCGCCGCCCGCACGGCGTGGTGCTGGTGCTGTCCGACCTCGACGAGTCCCAGCGGGCCCTGCTGACCAGCCGCTCCATCCCGTTCGTGGTGATGGACCCGGCCGGCGACCCGGGGCCGGACGTGCCCTCCATCGGCGCCACCAACTGGCAGGGCGGGCTCGCCGCCACCCGGCACCTGGTCGAACTCGGCCACACCCGGATCGGCGCGATCAGCGGCCCCTCCCGGATGATGTGCAGCCGGGCCCGGATCGACGGCTACCGGGCGGCCCTGGAGACGGCCGGGCTGCCCGCGGACCCCTCGCTGGTCCTCGCCGGCGACTTCCACCACGACGCCGGCTACCGGCTGGGCCTGGAGCTGCTGCGCCGCCCGGACCGGCCCACCGCCGTCTTCGCGGGCAACGACCTCCAGGCCCTCGGTCTGTACGAGGCCGCCCGCGAACTGGGGCTGCGCGTCCCGGAGGACCTCAGCGTGGTCGGCTTCGACGATCTGCCGGTGGCCCGCTGGGTGGGCCCGCCGCTGACGACCGTACGGCAGCCGCTGACCGAGATGGCCGAGGCCGCGGCCCGGCTGGTGCTGGAGCTGGGGCGGGCCGAGGACGAGCGGACGACGACCCGGGTGGAGCTGGCGACGAGCCTGGTCGTGCGCTCCAGCACGGCCCCTCCCGCGGCTGCCGGGGGCTGACGCCTCGACGGGCGGGGCGCGCGCCGGCGGTGACGCCGAGGCGAACCGCCGCTGCCGACGGTGCCATCGGATGAGAATTTCACAAGAAAACCGGCTCGCGCCGAAACGGCCGACTATCCGTTCATCATTCGGACTTATGTTCCTGTCGTGACGCGACACGAGGAGCAAGGCGACACGGGCAGACGCGTGGGCCGGCGGCCCAAAGCGCTCAAGATCGCCGGCCTGACCCTGACGGGTGCCCTGGTGCTGGCCGCCGCGACGGCGGGCTGGGCGTACTGGCACCTGAACGGCAACATCACCAGCGTCGACATCGACAGCGCGCTCGGCGACGACCGGCCCGCCCGCGCGGTGCTCACCCCCGCCCCGACCGCCTCCGCCGACGCCTCCCCGGTGGACACCGGCTCGCTGAACATCCTGGTCCTCGGCTCGGACTCGCGCAGCGGCGCGGCCAACCGGGAACTGGGCGGCGGGGACAGCGAGGGCGCCCGGTCCGACACGGCGATGGTCGTGCACCTCGACGCGGGCCGGACGGCGGCGACCGTGGTCAGCATCCCGCGCGACACGCTCGTCACCCGCCCGTCCTGCCCGCTGGACTCGGGCGGCACCTCGGCACCGGCGTACGGCGCGATGTTCAACAGCGCCTACGCGGTGGGCGGTCCGGTCTGCGCGGTGAAGACCGTGGAGACCCTCACCGGCGTGCGCATGGACCACTTCCTCGAAATCGACTTCTCCGGCTTCGCCCGGCTGGTCGACGCGCTCGGCGGGGTGGACGTCACCACCGGCCAGGACATCGACGACGACCAGAGCCACCTCCACCTGAAGGCCGGCACCCACCACCTCGACGGCACGCGGGCGCTGGCCCTCGCCCGCACCCGGCACGGCATCGGCGACGGCAGCGACCTGGGCCGCATAGGACTCCAGCAGACGCTGGTGAAGGCCCTGCTGGAGCAGGTCTCCGGTGCCGGGCTGCTGACCGACCCGGCCCGGCTCTACCAGGTCGCCGACGCCGTCACCGCCGGCCTCACCACCGACACCGGCCTGGACTCCCTGGGCGAGCTGATGAGCCTCGGCCGCAGCCTCGGGGACCTGACCGCCGACCGGGTGAGGACCGTGACGATGCCGGTCGTCACGGCCCCCTCCGACCCCAACCGGGTGATCCCCGAGGAACCCCGGGCGGGCGAACTCTGGGCGTCCCTGCGCTGAGGTCCGGGGCGCGGAAAAATCTCCGCGACTTTTTTCCGGCCGCCTGTCGATCCGGGCGTCTCCCGTTCGACGTACAGGTGAGCGGCGGGGAACGGCCCCGCCGCCCGACCCAGGGAGACACCATGCCCCGCTACCTGTCGATCGTGCGCCTCGACGAGTCCGCCGCGCCCGCCGAGGGCCCCGGCCCGGAGCTGATGCGGCGGATGGGCGAGCTGATCGAGGAGATGACCAAGGCCGGAGTCCTGCTCGACACCGCCGGGCTGACCCCCGCCGCGCAGGCCGTCCGGGTGGACTGGGACGGCGAGCGGGCCTCCGTCACCGACGGCCCGTTCACCGAGGCCAAGGAGGTCGTCGGCGGCTACGCGTTCATGCAGTGCAAGGACCGCGCCGAGGCCGTGGAGTGGACCCGCCGCTTCCTCGGCATCCACGGACCGGACTGGACCCTCTCCTGTGAGCTGCGGGAGATCGCCGAGGGCTGAGCCGCTTGGCCCGGGGGCCCGCACGGTGTTGCATGTGGGCTGTGCGACCACAGCCCACGGCAGCCGAGCCGACCCCCGCCCACGCCATCGAGACCGTCTTCCGGCTGGAGTCGCCGCGCGTGATCGCCGGTGTCGCGCGCATCGTGCGGGACGTCGGCATCGCGGAGGAACTGGCGCAGGACGCGCTGGTCGCCGCGCTGGAGCAGTGGCCCCGGGACGGGGTGCCCGACAACCCCGGCGCCTGGCTGACGGCCACCGCCCGGCACCGGGCCGTCGACCTGGTCCGGCGCCGCGAGACCTACGCCCGCAAACTCGCCGAGGTCGGCCGGGACCTGGAGACCACGGCGCCGCCCGAGGAGCCCGCCGACCCGGACGGCATCGACGACGACCTGCTCCGGCTGGTCTTCACCGCCTGCCACCCGGTGCTGTCCCCGCAGGCCCGCACCGCGCTCACGCTGCGCCTGCTGGGCGGCCTGACCACGGCCGAGATCGCCCGCGCCTTCCTGGTGCCGGAGGCGACGGTCGCCCAGCGCATCGTCCGCGCCAAACGCACCCTCGCGGCCGGGAACGTGGCCTTCGAGGTGCCCTGCGGACCCGACCGCGCGGCCCGCCTCGGCTCCGTCCTGGACGTCATCTACCTGATCTTCAACGAGGGGTACGCGGCCACCGCCGGCGACGACTGGCTGCGCCCCGGGCTGTGCGAGGACGCGCTGCGGCTGGCCCGGGTGCTGTCCGCGCTGATGCCCCGGGAGCCCGAGGCGCACGGCCTGACCGCGCTGCTGGAGTTCCAGGCGTCCCGCACCGCCGCCCGCACCGCGCCCGACGGCACACCGGTGCTGCTGGAGGACCAGGACCGCCGCCGCTGGAACCGCATGCTCATCGCGCGCGGCGTGCGCGCCCTGGAGCGCGCCGGAGCCACGGCGGCGGGCCCGCCCGGCCCGTACGCCCTCCAGGCGGCCATCGCCGCCTGCCACGCCCGCGCGCACACCTACGAGGAGACCGACTGGCGGGCCATCACCACCCTGTACGGCCTGCTGGCCGCCCGCGCGCCGTCCCCCGTGGTCGAGCTGAACCGCGCGGTCGCCGTGTCGATGGCCGACGGCCCGGAGCGGGGGCTGGCGCTGGTGGACGCCCTGGCCGCCGAGCCCGCGCTGCGCGGGTACCACCTGCTGCCCAGCGTCCGCGGCGACCTGCTGTCCCGGCTCGGGCGGGCCGCGGAGGCCCGCGAGGAGTTCCTGCGGGCCGCGGAGCTGGCCCGCAACGCGCGGGAACGCGCCCTGCTGCAGCGCCGGGCGGGTCAGCCCAGTGGGTGACCGATCAGCATCGTCGGCGCCCCCGCCACCCGGGTGAGGAAGACGGTGGCCGCGTTCGGTCCCTGCGGGCGGACCTTGCGGCGCAGCTCCTCCGGCTCGACGGCCGAGCCGCGCTTCTTCACGGTCAGCGTGCCGACCTCCCGCTCGCGCAGCAGCGCCTTCAGCCGCTTGACGTTGAAGGGGAGTCGGTCGGTGATCTCGTAGCCGGTGGCGTACGGCGTGGGCCGCGGCTCGTCGGCGGTGACGTAGGCGATGGTCGGGTCCAGCAGCCCGCCGTCCAGCTCCCCGGCCACCTCCGCGACCAGGTGCGCGCGGATGACCGCGCCGTCCGGCTCGTACAGGTACCGGCCCACCGGCCGCACCGCCGGGTCGGGCAGGCCCCGGCCGAGCAGCGTGCGGGGTCCCGGCAGCAGCGTGGCCCGCACGGCGCCCGGCGCCCCGGTCCCGAACCACAGCACCGCTTCCTTCACGTCCCCGCCGTCCGAGATCCACTCCGCCTCGGCCTCGGCCGGGACGATCTCGTGCGGGATGCCGGGGGCGATCTTCAGCGCGGCCCGGGGCGCCCGGCGGGCCGTCTCGACCGCCCAGGACAGCGGCGGCGAGTACGCCTCCGGGTCGAACACCCTGCCGCGCCCGCCCCGCCGGGCCGGGTCCGCGAACACCGCGTCGTACCCGGCGGTGTCCACCTGGGTGACATCGGCCTCGCGCACCTCGATCAGGTCCGAAAGGCCCAGCGCCTCGGCGTTGGCGCGGGCCGCCGCGGCGGCCCGCGGGTCGCGGTCCACGGCCAGCACCCGGATCCCGGCCCGGGCCAGCGCGATCGCGTCCCCGCCGATGCCGCAGCACAGGTCGGCCACGGAGGTCACGCCCAGCTCGGTCAGCCGCCGCGCCCGGTACGCCGCCACGCTCGCCCGGGTGGACTGCTCGACCCCGTTGGGGGTGAAGAACATCCGGCCGGCGTCCTCGGCCCCGAACTTCGCCGCCGCCCGCTGCCGCAGCCGGGCCTGGCCCAGCGCGGCCGAGACCAGTTCGGCGGGGTGGTCGCGGCGCAGCCGGGTGGCCACCGCCAGTTCCCGCGCGGGCTCGGTGTCGCGCACCTCGTCGAGGAGGGCGCGGCCTTCGGGGGTGAGGAGCAGAGCGAGGTCGTTCACCGGCTCATTGTGGGCCAGTCGGTGGATGGCGCGCTCCCGGCGGCGGTGTCGGCCCGGGGCGCGGGCCGGGGCCTGGGAGGATCCGGCACCATGCGAGAAGTAGTACAAAATGACAAAAGTCGGGCACGGGTCGCGAAGGCGGACGCCGGAAGCCGGGCCGGGGCCGCGAAGACGGCCGCGGCCGCCACCGCCCTCGCACTGGCCGCCCTCCTGTCCGGCTGCGCCGGCGACCCCGCCCCCGCCCCGGCCCACGGCGGCCCCGCCCACCCCCGGGACCCGCGCGCCCGCCAGGCCGCCGAACACGCCCGGCTGGCCGCCGCCGCCCGGCGCTGGGGCCTGGCCCGCGCCCCGCTCACCCCTCCGGCCCCGCCCGCCGACAAACCCCGGATCACCCCCCGGGACGGCTTCGAGGTGGACGGCCAGGAGGAGGAGGACCTCCCGCCGGTCTTCACCACCGTCCCCACCCGGCAGAAGGTCGTCTTCCTCACCATCGACGACGGCGCCGAGAAGGACCCGGCGTTCCTGCGCATGATGAGCGAGCTGAAGGTGCCGTACACCGCGTTCCTCAGCAACTACGTCATCGAGGACGACTACGGCTACTTCCGCCGGATGCAGGCCCAGGGCGTCACCCTCAACAACCACACCCTCACCCACCCCTACCTGCCCGGCCTGTCCTACGAGGAGCAGCGGGACGAGATCTGCGGCATGCAGACCGTCATGAAGAAGCAGTTCGGCAAGGCGCCCACCGTCTTCCGGCCGCCCTACGGCAACTACAACGGCGACACCCTGCGCGCCGCCAAGGACTGCGGCATCGAGTACGCGCCCATCTGGGACGAGGAGGTCTTCGTCGACCACTGGGAGTACCGCGACTGGGACCGCCGCCTGCACCCCGGCGACATCGTCCTCACCCACTTCCGCGGCCGGGACGACTGGAACGGCACCATGGTGGACGACATGCGGCGCTTCCTGGACAAGGTCACCCGCGAGGGCTATGCCGTCGCCCGGTTGGAGGACTACCTGTGAGGCGCCCGCGGGGCCCGGCCGCGGTCCTCGCCGCGGCCCTGCTCCTGACGGGCTGCGCCCAGTCCGTCGACCCCCTCGAACGCCTCGGCAGGAAGGCCGCCGCGAGGGTACGCCCGCACGCCACTGCCGACGGCCGGAACCACCGGCACGGGGGCCCGGCCCGTCCCCTCGCCGGCTCCCTGGCCCGGCCGGCCCGCCCGCCGGCCGCGCACCGGGGAGCCGCCCCGCCCCCCGTCGTCGACCACGCCCCCACCCGCCACCCGGCCGTCCTCCCCACCTACGACGACGGCGCCGAGGACGACCCCGGCCTCGCCGGCATGGTCCGCGCACTGCGGCTCCCGGTCACCCTGCTCCCCGCCGGCGTCGCCGCCCCCGGTGACCGCCACGCCGCCCGCCCGTGCGCCCCCGGCATCGGGAACCACGGCGTGGGCCACCCGGCCCGGCCGGACCGCCGTACGCCGCCCGGCGCGCCGGCATCCGCGGCCGGCCGGACCGCCTCCGCACCCGCCTCGGCGCCCGCCCCCGCCTGCTCCGCCTGTCCTGAGGCGCCCACGCCCCCGCCACCCGGTGCGCCGCGGCCGGCCGCGGCGTCGTGGCGACCGCCCTGTGGCGCGCGGCCCTCGCCCCGGCCGGCCTCACCCGCCCCCTCGGCCCCGCCGGCATCGTCCGCGTGGGCCCCGTCGGCCCGGCGGGCGTCCCGCTGCGCGCACGCACGGCACGCGTCCTCGGAGCGGCCCGGGAGCGGGGCCTGACGGTGGCCCGGATCGAGGGGCTGCCTCCGGCTTCTTCCGTAGGAGCCGGCCCTCCGGTCAACGCCGGGACGGCCGATTCACCACCGCCGCGCCGCGCGGCATTGGCACTCCGCTTGACCGAGTGCTAACCCCGGTCATAGTCTCGGCTCTGGCACTCCGCAGGTGAGAGTGCCAACAAACGCGACGGGCAGGTCCGGCACCCGCGACGACGGATCGACCTGGTCGCCACCTCAGACAGTTAACCCCGTGAGATCTCCGAAGGGGGAGGTCGGATCGTGACGACCGCCAGCTCCAAGGTTGCCATCAAGCCGCTCGAGGACCGCATCGTGGTCCAGCCGCTGGACGCCGAGCAGACCACGGCCTCTGGCCTGGTCATCCCGGACACCGCGAAGGAGAAGCCCCAGGAGGGCGCCGTCCTCGCCGTGGGCCCGGGCCGGTTCGAGAACGGCGAGCGGCTCCCGCTCGACGTCAAGGTCGGCGACGTCGTCCTCTACAGCAAGTACGGCGGCACCGAGGTGAAGTACAACGGCGACGAGTACCTCGTCCTCTCGGCTCGCGACGTGCTCGCGATCATCGAGAAGTAATCACCTCAAGCAACTCTCCGCTTGAGCTGCGCCCCTGGCCCCCGCGATCGAACAGAAGCCGGGCGCCCGGGGCGCGGCGTTTTTCACCTACAGATTTCCGAGAGGGCTCCCGCTGTCATGGCGAAGATCCTGAAGTTCGACGAGGACGCCCGTCGCGCCCTTGAGCGCGGCGTCAACAAGCTTGCCGACACCGTCAAGGTGACGATCGGCCCCCGCGGCCGCAACGTCGTCATCGACAAGAAGTTCGGCGCCCCCACCATCACCAACGACGGTGTCACGATCGCCCGCGAGGTGGAGATCGAGGACCCGTACGAGAACCTCGGCGCCCAGCTGGTGAAGGAGGTGGCGACCAAGACCAACGACATCGCGGGTGACGGCACCACCACCGCCACCGTGCTCGCCCAGGCGCTCGTCCGCGAGGGCCTGAAGAACGTCGCCGCCGGTGCCTCCCCGGCCGCCCTGAAGAAGGGCATCGACGCCGCGGTCAAGGCCGTCTCCGACGACCTGCTCGCCACCGCGCGCCCGATCGACGAGAAGTCCGACATCGCCGCCGTCGCCGCGCTGTCCGCCCAGGACCAGCAGGTCGGCGAGCTGATCGCCGAGGCGATGGACAAGGTCGGCAAGGACGGTGTCATCACCGTCGAGGAGTCCAACACCTTCGGTCTGGAGCTGGACTTCACCGAGGGCATGGCCTTCGACAAGGGCTACCTGTCGCCGTACTTCGTGACGGACCAGGAGCGCATGGAGGCCGTCCTCGACGAGCCGTACATCCTCATCACGCAGGGCAAGATCTCCGCCATCACGGACCTCCTGCCGCTGCTGGAGAAGGTCATCCAGGCCGGCTCCTCCAAGCCGCTGCTGATCATCGCCGAGGACGTCGAGGGCGAGGCCCTGTCGACCCTGGTCGTCAACAAGATCCGCGGCACCTTCAACGCCGTCGCGGTGAAGGCCCCCGGCTTCGGCGACCGCCGCAAGGCGATGCTCCAGGACATGGCCGTCCTCACCGGCGCCACCGTCATCTCCGAGGAGGTCGGCCTCAAGCTCGACCAGGTCGGCCTCGACGTGCTCGGCTCCGCCCGCCGCATCACCGTCACCAAGGACGACACCACGATCGTCGACGGCGCCGGCAAGTCCGAGGACGTGCAGGGCCGCGTCGCGCAGATCAAGGCCGAGATCGAGAACACCGACTCCGACTGGGACCGCGAGAAGCTCCAGGAGCGCCTCGCGAAGCTGGCCGGCGGCGTGTGCGTGATCAAGGTCGGCGCCGCCACCGAGGTGGAGCTGAAGGAGAAGAAGCACCGCCTGGAGGACGCCATCTCCGCGACCCGCGCCGCGGTCGAGGAGGGCATCGTCTCCGGTGGTGGCTCCGCTCTGGTCCACGCCTCCAAGGTCCTCGAGGGCAACCTCGACAAGACCGGCGACGAGGCCACCGGTGTCGCCGTGGTCCGCAACGCCGTGGTCGAGCCGCTGCGCTGGATCGGCGAGAACGCCGGCCAGGAGGGCTACGTCATCGTGTCCAAGGTCAAGGACCTGGACAAGGGCCAGGGCTACAACGCCGCCACCGGCGAGTACGGCGACCTGATCAAGGCCGGCGTCATCGACCCGGTCAAGGTCACCCGCTCCGCCCTGGAGAACGCCGCCTCCATCGCCTCCCTGCTGCTCACGACCGAGACCCTGGTCGTCGAGAAGAAGGAAGAGGAAGAGCCGGCCGCGGCGGGCCACAGCCACGGCCACGCCCACTGAGGCAACGCCCACCGGGGCAACGCCCGTGAGTGAAGGCCCGGCGCCCCTTGCGAGGGGTGCCGGGCCTTCGCCCTGTCCGCCTACCGCTCCAGCTCGTCCAGCGCACCCAGCTGCTGCATCAGCCCCAGCTGGTCGTGCTGCCACCACAGCTCGGTGATCTTTCCGCCGGTGCCGAACCGGAACAGCGTCATCCCGGTCATGGCGGCCCGCCGGCCGGTGGGCGCGATGCCCAGGAAGTCGCCCCGGTGCGTGCCGCGCCACGACCAGCGGGCGCAGGCCCGGTCGTCCTCGGCGAGCACGTCCTCGACGGTGAACGCGAAGTCGAAGGCGGCGCGCCACATCCGGAACTCGGCGCGCGCGTGGTCCAGCCCGACGGTGTCCTGCGGGTTCATCGGATCGCGGCTGTGCACGTCCTCGTCCAGCAGGTCGTTCAGCGGCGGCAGCCCACCCGCGGCGCCCAGCGCCTCGAAGAACCGGCGCACGACGCGCTCCGCCGGGCGCACGTCCCGTACGACGTCCAGACCGGTGAACCTCGGCCGTTCGTCACACAGCGCCCCCAGATCCCGGAAGACCCGCTCGGTCTCCGGGAGCCGCGAGGTCCGCATCGCCTCCTCGTACGACGCGAACTCCACCACTTCCACCACGTGCGACGCGTCCGCGCGGTCCCGGCCGACCACCGTGTGCGTCGCCGTCCGGCTCCCGTCGGTGTGCCGGGCCCAGTCGTCCACCAGCCGGTTCACCTCGTCCAGCCGGCTCGTCCTGCACTCGATGAGCTGTACGAAGGTCATGGCGCCGCCTCCGGCCCCCTGGTCCGGTACCGTCCCGCCCATCTTCCCACCGGGACGGCGGCGCCACCCGCGCGCGCTACCGCGGCCCGTACTTGCGCCCCGTCCGTGAGCTGATCCCGCCGAGCAGCCCGCGCGGCGTCACCTTCACCAGGCCCATCAGCGCCTTGTACCGGGGATCCGGGATGGACAGCGTCCTGCCGCGCGCCAGGTCGGCCAGCGCCGCCGCGACCAGCTTGTCGGCGTCCAGCCACAGCCAGCCGGGGATGTTGTCGGTGCCCATCCCCGCCCGCTGGTGGAACTCGGTGCGCACGAACCCCGGGCACAGCGCCATCAGCCGGACCCCGCTGCCCGCCAGGTCCCGCGCCGCGCCCTGGGTGAACTGCACGACCCACGCCTTCGACGCGCCGTAGGTGCCGCGCGGCACGAAGGCGGCCACCGAGGCGACGTTCACCACCCCGCCCCGGCCGCGCTCGCGCATCGCCCCGGCCGCCGCCGACGTCAGCCGCAGCACGGCCTCGCAGTGCACCTTCAGCATCCGCAGCTCGTCCGCCATCGACACGTCCAGATAGCGGCCCTTGTTGCCGAAGCCGGCGTTGTTGATCAGCAGGTCGACCGGGTTCTTCCGGTCGCCGAGCCGGGCGGCCACCGCCTCGATGCCCTCGTCCAGGGAGAGGTCGGCGGGCAGCACCTCCACCTCGACGCCGTGCCGGTCGTGCAGTTCCGTCGCCTGTTCGCGCAGCCGCCCGGTGTCCCGGGCCACCAGCACCAGGTCCTGCCCGTCAGCCGCCAGCCGCCGCGCGAACGCGGCGCCGATCCCCGCGGTCGATCCCGTAATCAGAGCCGTTGTCATGGCCCAAGGGTAGTGACCCGGGCCGACGGCCCCCGCGGGCCGCGCGCCGTCCGTCCCCCGGCCGCCGGCGGCCGCTCAGACCCGCTGCTCCGCCACGTACGCGCGGGCCCTCGCCAGCGTCTCCGCGTGCAGTGCCTCGCCCGCCGCGAGCAGCCGGGGCAGCAGTTCGCGCTCGGTGGTCACCGCGCGGAACTGCATCCGCGCCGTCACCCCGTGGTCCGGCCGGTACACGACCTCCACCGGGTCGCCCGAGCGGATCTCACCCGGCTCGATCACCCGGAGGTAGGCGCCCGTCGCGCCCTTCCGGGTGAACCTCTTGATCCAGCCGCGCTCGCCCATGTGGCCCTGGAAGGTGGCGCACGGGATGCGGCCCGCGGTCACCTCCAGCACCACGTCCGCGCCGATCCGCCAGCGCTCGCCGACCAGCGCCCCGGAGACGTCCAGACCGTCCGTCGTCAGATTCTCGCCGAAACAGCCGTTGGCCAGCGGCCGGCCGAGTTCCCGCTGCCAGGCGTCCAGGTCCTCGCGGGCGTACGCGTACACCGCCTGGTCGTCCCCGCCGTGATGCCGCGTGTCGCACACCGCGTCCCCGGCCAGCCCGCTCGTGCCGACCCCCTTGGGACCGGGCGCCGCCACCCGGACCGGCCCCTCGGCCGGCTGCTTGTGGATGCCGGTCACGCCGTCCGGCTGGCTGGTGTACGGCACGGGCCGGGGGCGGCCCAGATTGACGGAGAGAAGCTTCATCCCAGCACGCTAAGCGATCGGCGCCCAAAGTGGTGAAGCGTTATCGGGCGCAGCACCCAAAGGTTGGCTTATGCTCGGAGGGTGATCGAGGCCCGTCATCTCCGCGTCCTGCGCGCCGTCGCCACCACCGGCTCCTTCTCGGCGGCCGGACGCGAACTGGGCTGCACCCAGCCCGCCGTCAGCCAGCAGATGAAGGCCCTGGAGGCCTCGGTCGGCACCCCGCTGCTGGTCCGCAACGGACGCGAGATGCGCCTGACCCAGGCCGGCGAGGCCCTCGTCCGGCACGCCTCCGGCATCCTCGCCGGGCTGACCGCGGCCGAGGAGGAGGTCGCCGCCATCGCCGGCCTGCGCGCGGGCCGGGTCCGGCTGGTCTCCTTCCCCAGCGGCAGCTCCACGCTCGTGCCCACGGCCCTGGCCGCGCTGCGCGCCGCCCACCCCGGCACCCGCGTCTCCCTGGAGGAGGCCGAGCCCCCGAAGTCCGTGGCGCTGCTGCGGGAAGGCGACTGCGACCTCGCGCTGGCCTTCCGCTACGAGGGGGCCGCGGTCGCCGAGGAGTGGGACGATCTCGTCGTACGGCCCCTGCTGACGGACCGCCTGGTCGCCCTGGTGCCCGAACGGCACCGGCTCGCGCGGGCGGAGACCGTCGCCATCGGCGAACTGGCCCAGGAACCGTGGATCGCGGGCTGCCCGCGCTGCCGCGGCCAGCTGGTGGAGGTCTGCGAGGGGGCCGGCTTCACCCCGCGCATCGATTTCGCCACCGACGACTACCCGGCCGTGGTCGGCCTGGTCGGCGCGGGCCTCGGGGTCGCCGTACTGCCCCGGCTGGCCGTGGAGTCCGTACGGCCGCGCGGCGTGCGCGCGGTACGGCTGGAGCCGGCGGTGCGACGCGAGATCGTCGCCCTGACCCTGCCCGACCTGGCCCAGGTGCCGGCCGTGGCGGCGACCCTGGAGCAACTGGCCCGGGCGGCCGGTCGCATGTGACGGCCGAGCGCGCGGCGGCCCGCCGCGCGGCGTCACGGGCACGCGCGCGTGCCCCCGCGCGGGATCTGCCCCGGGCTGGACGGCGCGCGCACGCACCCGGTGGACGGACCCTGGTCTGCTGAAACGTTCCTTCAGTGATCCTGGGCGGTGTCCCCGCCGGCGGCGGAGGAGGCCGTCACCAGCCGGTTGCGCGCCCGCCCCATCAACTCCTCGCGCTCGTCCTCGGTCAGGCCGCCCCAGACGCCGTACGGCTCGCGCACCGCCAGCGCGTGCGCCGCGCACTGCGCGCGGACCGGGCACCTCATGCAGACCTCTTTGGCCGAGTTCTCACGAGCGCTCCGAGCCGCCCCGCGCTCGCCCTCCGGGTGGAAGAAGAGCGAGCTGTCCACGCCGCGGCAGGCGGCCAGCAGCTGCCAGTCCCACAGGTCCGCGTTCGGCCCGGGAAGGCGGGAGAAATCTGCCATTACGTGACCCCTTGTCGCCGATCTGGGCGGGTACGGTGCCAACGACCGTACATCTCCGGTCTAAGGAGATGAAAATATGACTCATTGCGAATCTAGCCCCAGACACTACGAAGCGGGAAGAAAAGGGGCCAAATGGGTCATAGGTTGTGATGAAAAGTTGAGAGTCCGCCGGGCATACCGGCACCGTGTCGGTCCCCTCACATAGAGTGCCGAAGACGGCACGCGGCCCCGTAACTCTTTCGAGTGACCGTCGTTGAGAGTGCGGAGGCGGTTGAAAGAAGAAGCGCTCGGGCAGGCGTCCGAGACGGTCGACCGCACAGGTGACGATTCCGTACCAGCCTGGAGGCTCAAGGTGACGCGCATCAGCTGCGGAGGGCGGTCATGACATCCGTCCTCGTCTGCGACGACTCCCCGCTTGCCCGAGAAGCGCTCCGCCGCGCGGTCGCGACCGTGCCCGGTGTCGAGCGTGTGACGACGGCGGCCAACGGCGAGGAAGTCCTCCGCCGCTGGGGCGCCGACCGCTCCGACCTCATCCTGATGGACGTGCGCATGCCCGGTCTGGGCGGCGTCGAGACCGTGCGCCGGCTGCTGTCCGCCGACCCGGGCGCACGCATCATCATGCTCACCGTCGCCGAGGACCTGGACGGCGTGGCCCTCGCGGTCGCCGCCGGCGCCCGGGGTTACCTGCACAAGGACGCCTCACGCGCGGAGCTGCGGGCCACCGTGACGCAGGCGCTCGCCGACCCGACCTGGCGGCTCGCCCCGCGCCGGCTGCGCTCGGCGGAGATGGGCGCGGCGCCCACGCTCACCGCGCGCGAGATCCAGGTCCTGGAGGGCATGAGCCACGGCCGCTCCAACGCCGAGATCGGCCGTGAGCTGTTCCTCTCCGAGGACACGGTCAAGACGCACGCCCGCCGCCTGTTCAAGAAACTGGGCGCCTCGGACCGCGCCCACGCGGTGGCCCTCGGCTTCCGCTGGGGCCTGGTCCGGTAACCGGCCCGGACCGGGCGCCGCGCTCGACGCCCCCGTGGCCCCCTCTCCGGACGACCCGGCAGAGGGGCCGGGCGGGCCCGGATGCCCCGTCGCCGGGCCCGGGGCCGCGCGGACGGCGTACGCCCGCTGCCGCTGTCCCGCGGTGCGGCGACGGGGCGTTCCGGGTGTCGCCGCACACATGCGCCTCGGTGTGTGACCGGTCGTACGCACCGCCCTACGCCCCGGCGCGCGGGAGATCGCGGGGGCGCCGCGGCGCACGTCGGCGCCGTCGGTGTGGCGGGCGCGACCGGTCGCCGTACGCCTCGCGGGACGCGCCCCGCGACGGCGCGCGCGAGGCGGCCGGCCGGACGCGCGCTGCTCGTTTCGGCGCGGATGCCGCATCCTTGAGATGTGGAGTCTCTCGGGGACGAGTCGGTCGAGCGGAAGGGGAGGGCGCAGGGGATGAGTGCCGGCGCACCTGCTCATAACGCTTCGGTGCACAACCACGAACACGATGCGGCGGACCGCACGGCCACAGGGCACCATGGACCGATGCGCGACGACGAGGCGGGCACGGCCCCTGGGGCGATCGGTGCGCTCGTGCATCGTGCCGTCGACGGGGACGAGCAGGCCACGCACGATCTGCTCGCCCGGGTCCACCCGCTGGCGCTGCGCTACTGCCGCACCCGGCTGTCCCGGCTCCCCGGCGACGCCCGCCACTTCGTGGAGGACCTCGCCCAGGAGGTCTGCGTCGCGGTCCTCCTGGCGCTGCCCCGCTACCGCGACACCGGCCGCCCCTTCGAGGCGTTCGTCTTCGCCATCGCCTCCCACAAGGTCGCCGACCTCCAGCGCGCCGCGATGCGCCACCCGGGATCGACGGCCGTGCCCTCCGACGAGATGCCCGAGCGGCCCGACGACTCCCTCGGTCCCGAGGAGCGCGCCCTGCTCAGCAGCGACGCCGAGTGGGCCAAGAAACTCCTGGCCAACCTGCCGGAGAACCAGCGCGAACTGCTTCTGCTGCGCATCGCCGTGGGCTTGACCGCGGAGGAGACCGGTCAGATGTTGGGAATGTCACCCGGCGCGGTCCGCGTGGCCCAGCACCGGGCGCTGAGCCGTCTCAGAGCGCTCGCCGAGCAGTAACCCGCCGGGCGGGAGCCGCCGTAGCTCCGCCGCCGCGCCCGCGCACCGAGGGATTCGTAGGAAGATACGAAGCCGGAAGCGAGCCCTTACCGTGGAATTTGCTAGCGACGCTTCCCGTTAGCATGGACATCCGCACCGATCAAGGCCATTTGGGGAAGGTGTCATGACTGCCAACGTCGACGGAGTGCCCGGTAAATTCGCGACACTCGGGCTGACCTACGACGACGTGCTGCTGCTGCCGGGCGCGTCGGACATGGCGCCCGACGAGATCGACACCGCCTCGTACGTCTCCCGCAACGTGCGGGTCAACATCCCGCTGCTGTCCGCCGCCATGGACAAGGTGACCGAGTCCCGCATGGCGATCGCGATGGCCCGCCAGGGCGGTGTCGGCGTCCTGCACCGCAACCTCTCCATCGAGGACCAGGCCAACCAGGTCGACCTGGTGAAGCGCTCCGAGTCCGGCATGGTGACCGACCCGATCACCATCCACCCGGAGGCCACGCTCGCCGAGGCCGACGCGCTGTGCGCCAAGTTCCGCATCAGCGGTGTCCCGGTGACCGACGGCGACAAGAAGCTCCTCGGCATCGTCACCAACCGCGACATGGCCTTCGAGAGCGACCGCAGCCGCCGCGTGCACGAGGTCATGACCCCGATGCCGCTGGTCACCGGCAAGGTCGGCATCTCCGGCCCGGAGGCCATGGAGCTGCTGCGCAAGCACAAGATCGAGAAGCTGCCGCTGGTCGACGACGGCGGTGTCCTCAAGGGCCTGATCACCGTCAAGGACTTCGTCAAGGCGGAGAAGTACCCGAACGCCGCCAAGGACGCCGAGGGCCGCCTGCTGGTCGGCGCGGCGGTCGGTGTGGCCGGCGACGCCTTCGAGCGCGCCCAGGCCCTGATCGAGGCCGGTGTCGACTTCATCGTCGTGGACACCGCGCACGGCCACTCCCGGCTGGTCGGCGACATGATCGCCAAGATCAAGTCGAACTCCTCCGGCGTCGACGTCATCGGCGGCAACGTCGCCACCCGCGACGGCGCCCAGGCCCTGGTCGACGCGGGCGCCGACGGCATCAAGGTGGGCGTCGGACCCGGCTCCATCTGCACCACCCGCGTCGTCGCCGGCGTCGGCGTGCCGCAGGTCACCGCGATCTACGAGGCCGCGCTGGCCGCCAAGGACGCCGGCGTCCC
The DNA here is from genome assembly GCF_055583025.1 of Streptomyces sp. NPDC104831. Lineage (NCBI taxonomy): Bacteria > Bacillati > Actinomycetota > Actinomycetes > Kitasatosporales > Streptomycetaceae > Streptomyces > Streptomyces sp. NPDC104831. The sequence goes on along the minus strand of NZ_JBVJOT010000001.1, from coordinate 123,874 downwards.
GGTGATCGGCGACGGCGGTCTGCAGTACTCCGGCGACATCGCCAAGGCCCTGGTCGCGGGCGCCGACACGGTGATGCTCGGCTCGCTGCTCGCGGGCTGCGAGGAGTCCCCGGGCGAGCTGCTGTTCATCAACGGCAAGCAGTTCAAGTCGTACCGCGGCATGGGCTCGCTCGGCGCCATGCAGACCCGCGGCGACCGCAGGTCGTTCTCCAAGGACCGCTACTTCCAGGAGGGCGTCGCCTCCGACGAGCAGCTGATCCCCGAGGGCATCGAGGGCCAGGTGCCCTACCGCGGCCCGCTGTCCTCCGTCGTCCACCAGCTGGTCGGCGGCCTGCGCCAGTCGATGTTCTACGTCGGCGGCAGGACCGTGCCCGAGCTCCAGGCGGGCGGCCGGTTCGTGCGGATCACCTCGGCGGGTCTGAAGGAGAGCCACCCGCACGACATCCAGATGACGGTCGAGGCACCGAACTACAGCGGCAAGAAGTGACGCGCGCGCACGCGTGAGGCTCTTCGAGGGCGGCTCCGGACGGCTCCGGGGCCGCCCTCGCCGTGCGGGTGGGGGGTCGCCGCCGCAGCCGTCGGCGATACTGGAAGACGCTGAAACGCATCAGGGAAAGGCCAAGACGTGACTGAGATCGAGATCGGGCGCGGCAAGCGCGGCCGCCGGGCGTACGCCTTCGACGACATCGCCGTCGTCCCCAGCCGCCGTACGCGGGACCCGAAGGAGGTCTCGATCGCCTGGCAGATCGACGCCTACCGCTTCGAGCTGCCGTTCCTGGCCGCACCCATGGACTCCGTGGTCTCCCCGGCCACCGCGATCCGCATCGGTGAGCTGGGCGGCCTCGGCGTGCTGAACCTCGAGGGCCTGTGGACCCGGCACGAGGACCCGCAGCCGCTGCTGGACGAGATCGCCGAGCTGCCCGCCGAGCGGGCGACCCGACGCCTCCAGGAGATCTACGCGGCGCCGATCAAGGAGGAGCTGATCGGCGCCCGCATCAAGGAGGTGCGCGACGCCGGTGTGGTCACCGCCGCCGCGCTCTCCCCGCAGCGCACCGCCCAGTTCTCCAAGGCCGTGGTGGACGCGGGCGTGGACATCTTCGTCATCCGCGGCACCACGGTGTCGGCGGAGCACGTGTCGTCCTCGCACGAGCCGCTGAACCTCAAGCAGTTCATCTACGAACTGGACGTCCCGGTGATCGTCGGCGGCTGCGCCACGTACACCGCCGCGCTGCACCTGATGCGCACCGGTGCGGCCGGCGTGCTGGTCGGCTTCGGCGGCGGCGCCGCGCACACCACGCGCAACGTCCTCGGCATCCAGGTCCCGATGGCGACGGCCGTCGCCGACGTGGCCGCGGCCCGCCGGGACTACATGGACGAGTCCGGCGGCCGGTACGTGCACGTGATCGCGGACGGCGGTGTCGGCTGGTCCGGCGACCTGCCCAAGGCGATCGCCTGCGGCGCCGACGCCGTCATGATGGGCTCCCCGCTGGCCCGCGCCACGGACGCGCCCGGCAAGGGCCACCACTGGGGCATGGAGGCGGTCAACGAGGAGCTGCCCCGCGGCAAGAAGGTCGGCCTCGGCACGGTCGGCACGATCGAGGAGATCCTCACCGGTCCGTCCCACACCCCGGACGGCTCGATGAACTTCTTCGGCGCCCTGCGCCGCGCCATGGCCACCACCGGCTACAGCGAGCTGAAGGAGTTCCAGCGGGTCGAGGTGACGGTGGCGGACAGCCAGCACCGGCGGTAACCGCCGGGCGGTCCCCGCGACGCCCCGAGGGCCGGCCGTTCCCGGTGAACGACCGGCCCTTCGGCATGCCCGGGCCGCGCTGCCCGCTGGGACCGCACTCGGCTTTGGCTGGTGAAGTTCCGGAGGAGGTGGATCTTGCGGATCTTCCCGAGCGCTCCCCCTTCACAACCGGTGCGCCGCCCCCGTGGGAGTGGCGCCCCGGGTGTCGAGCAGGAGCTGGGCCTTCACCGACAGGCCCTGCAAGTCGTACGTGCGGTGGTGCTGGAGCAGGATCGTGAGGTCGGCGTCGGCGGCGGCCTCGTAGAGGGAGTCCGCGCGCGGGACCGGGCGGTCCAGGACGTTCCACGCGGGCACGTACGGGTCGTGGTAGCTCACGGACGCGCCGAACTCCATCAGCCGCACTGCGATCTCCCGCGCGGGCGTGCCCTGGAGGTCGGCGAGGTCGGGCTTGTAGGTGACGCCGAGCAGCAGCACCCGGGCCCCGCGCGCGGACTTGCCGTGCTCGTTCAGGAGCGTGGCGGCGCGCTGCACGACGTACCGGGGCATCCGGCTGTTGACCTGCTGGGCCAGTTCCACCATGCGCAGGGTGCGGGTCGCGTGCCCGGTCAGGTCCTGCGCGGCACCGTGCCCGCCGACGCCGGGACCGGGCCGGAACGCCTGGAAGCCGAAGGGCTTGGTCTCCGCGCAGCGGATCACGTCCCACAGGTCCACGCCCAGCTCGTGGCAGAGCACGGCCATCTCGTTGACCAGCGCGATGTTCACGTGCCGGTAGTTGGTCTCCAGCAACTGCACGGTCTCCGCCTCGCGCAGCCCGCGCGCGCGGACCACCTTGTCGGTGAGCCGGCCGTAGAACGCGGCGGCGGACTCGGTGCAGGCGGGGGTGAGGCCGCCGATGACCCTCGGGGTGCCGGTGGGCGTGTGGCCGCGGCTGCCGGGGTCGACGCGGCTGGGGGAGTAGGCGAGGTGGAAGTCGCGGCCGGCGCGCAGGCCCGAGCCGTCCTCCAGCAGCGGGCGCAGGAACTCCTCCGTGGTCCCGGGCAGCACCGGCGACTCCAGGATGACCGTGGTGTGCGGGCGCAGGTGCCCGGCCAGGGTGCGGGCGGCGGCCTCGACCTGGCCGAGGTCGAGGCCGCCGTCGGCGCCGCGCGGGGTGGGCGCGCAGATCACCGCGGTGCGCACCCGGCCGAGCTGGGCCGGGTCGGTGGCGAGCCGGAAGCCGGCGGAGTGCATCCGGCGCAGCTCGGCGGGGCTGAGCGGGCCCGCCTCGGGGCCGGTGGAGTAGCCGGCGGTGCGGACGCCGGCGGCGACGGCGGCCTGGGCGAGCGGCAGTCCGTAGGGGCCGAGTCCGATGACGGCGAGGTCTGCGGGCATGCGTGGCCGTCCTTCCCAATAGCCGAAGCGGGACAGGTGCGCAACCGCTGTGGACAGCATGAGCGGGCGCACTGACAGATTAGGTACACATATGACCGTTATGTGTGATTGTGTTTGTGTGTCTTCCGATGGTTGTGCGCGAGTTGTCCACAGGTCGGGAGCCCGTGGTGGCTGAAGCGGCGCATCGCGGTCATCATTTGGGCATGAGGAGGGCATGAGCGGAGCCACGCCCACCGGGTGCGGCCGACGCGAGCGAGTCAGCGACAGCGGGAGGCAGCGGTGAGGACAGCGACACTGGGGCCGGCGCAGCGCGCCGAGGCACTGGCGGCGATGGCGGAACGCGAGCTGGACGTGCTGGTGGTCGGCGCCGGCGTGGTCGGCGCCGGCACCGCGCTGGACGCGGTCACCCGCGGCCTGTCGACGGGCCTGGTCGAGGCGCGGGACTGGGCGTCCGGCACCTCCAGCCGGTCCAGCAAGCTCATCCACGGCGGCCTGCGCTATCTGGAGATGCTCGACTTCGCCCTGGTCCGCGAGGCCCTCAAGGAGCGCGGCCTGCTGCTGGAGCGCCTCGCCCCGCACCTGGTCAAGCCGGTGCCGTTCCTCTACCCGCTCCAGCACAAGGGCTGGGAGCGGCTGTACGCGGGCTCGGGCGTCGCGCTGTACGACGCGATGTCGATGGCCCGCGGCCACGGCCGGGGCCTGCCCGTGCACCGCCACCTGACCCGCCGTCACGCCCTGCGCGTGGCGCCCTGCCTGAAGAAGGACGCACTGGTCGGCGCCCTGCAGTACTACGACGCCCAGATGGACGACGCCCGCTTCGTGGCCACCCTGGTGCGCACGGCGGCGTCGTACGGCGCGAAGGTGGCCAACCGCGCGCGCGTGACCGGCTTCCTGCGCGAGGGCGAGCGGGTCGTGGGGGCCAGGGTGCGCGACGTCGAGGGCGGCGGGGAGTACGAGATCCGCGCCCAGCAGGTCGTCAACGCCACCGGCGTGTGGACCGACGACACCCAGGCCATGGTGGGCGAACGCGGGCAGTTCCACGTCCGCGCCTCCAAAGGCATCCACCTGGTCGTGCCCAAGGACCGCATCCACTCCACCACCGGCCTGATCCTGCGCACCGAGAAGTCCGTCCTGTTCGTCATCCCCTGGGGCCGGCACTGGATCATCGGCACCACCGACACCGACTGGGACCTGGACAAGGCCCACCCGGCCGCGTCCAGCGCCGACATCGACTACCTGCTGGAACACGTCAACTCGGTGCTGGCCGTGCCGCTCGCCCGCGACGACGTGCAGGGCGTGTACGCCGGGCTGCGCCCGCTGCTGGCCGGCGAGTCCGACGCCACGAGCAAGCTGTCCCGCGAGCACACGGTCGCCCATCCGGCGCCCGGGCTGGTGGTCGTGGCCGGCGGCAAGTACACGACCTACCGGGTGATGGCCAAGGACGCCGTCGACGAGGCGGTGCACGGTCTGGACATGCGCGTCGCCGACTGCGTCACGGAGGAGATCCCGCTGCTCGGCGCGGAGGGCTACCAGGCGCTGTGGAACGCGCGGGCGCGGATCGCCGCCCGCACCGGACTGCACGTGGTCCGAGTGGAGCACCTGCTGAACCGCTACGGCTCGCTGGCCGAGGAGGTCCTGGAACTCATCGCCGCCGACCCCGCGCTCGGCGAACCGCTGCACGCCGCCGACGACTACCTGCGCGCCGAGGTGGTGTACGCCGCCTCGCACGAGGGCGCCCGGCACCTGGACGACGTCCTCACCCGCCGCACCCGCATCTCCATCGAGACCTTCGACCGCGGCACCCGCAGCGCCCGGGAGGCGGCCGAGCTGATGGCACCGGTCCTCGGATGGGACGCGGAACGGATAGCGCGCGAGGTCGAGCACTACGAGAAGCGGGTGGAGGCCGAGCGCGAGTCCCAGCTCCAGCCGGACGACCAGACGGCGGACGCCGCCCGGCTGGGGGCCCCGGACATCGTGCCGCTGTAGGCCGCCGCTCCGCCCCGGCGGCGGAGCGGCCGACATCCACTCGAACGGGTGGCCGGTTTCGGGATCTCCGCTCCGGCCCCGGGCGTTCTACCGGGTGCGGGGGCAGAACGCCCCGGCGAGCAGGGCCGAGTCGAGGCGGGATGCCGGGATCGCGTCCGTGTTCACCCGGAAGGTGAGGACACGCCGGCCGTCGGCGGTGGCCGCGCTGCGCACGTAGCTGCCGGAGATCCGGCCGCTGTGTCCCCACACGGTGGTGCCGCACGGCAGTTCCACCCGCATCAGGCCCATGCCGTACGCGCCGTGTGCGGCACGGGTGTCCAGCATCTCGCGCAGCCGGCGCGCGGGCAGCAGCCGGCCGCCGAGCAGGGCCGCGTAGAAGCGGTCCAGGTCGGCCAGGGTGGTCACCAGCTCACCCGCCGCGCCGGCCACGCGCGGGTCCAGCTCGGTGACATCGGCGCCGCCGGCCGTGTAGGCGCGGCCGTGCGGCGAAGGCAGCGATCCGCGGGACCCGGGAAAGGAGGTGCCCCTCAGACCCAGCGGGGCGATGACACGGCGCTCGGTCTCGGCGGCGTAGGAACGGCCGGTGACCCGGCCGACGACCAGACCGAGCAGGACGTAGTTGGTGTTGGAGTAGGAGTAGCGGCCCGGGCGGGACGGGGGGAGCGAGGAGGCGACGCGCACGGCCTGAAGCGGGGTCAGGGGCACGACGCCACGGGTGGCTTCGGTGAAGTCGGCCAGCCCGCTGGTGTGGGTGAGCAGGGCCCGCAGGGTGACGCGCCGGCCGTCGGTGCCGCGCCCGCGCAGCAGCCCCGGCAGGTGCCGCTCGACGGTGTCGGAGAGGGAGAGCCGGTGCTCCTCGGCCAGCTGGAGCACGACCGTCGCGAGGAAGGTCTTGGTGATGCTGCCGGCCCGGAAGTGGTCGGCGCGGGAGATGCCCCGGCCGGCCGACGCGTACCGCAGGCGCGCTCCGTCGCCCTCGGCGTCCCGGGTCAGCAGGGCCGCCGCGGGTGCCCCGCCGTCGCTGACGAGCAGTGGCAGGACCGTGCCCGTGGCCGCGACCGGAAAGGGGTGCGGGGAGGCGTCCTGAAGGGCCGCCGGGGCGAGCAGTAGCACCAGCGACACCGGTATGCACAGGACTGTCCGAAGCGTCGGCATACCGGTTCCTCCCCTCTTACGGCCCATCATCCCGGTAAGCGGAGCGCCCGCTTCAAGAAGGCTCGCGGGGCGGCGGGGGCGGGGCCCGCCCAGGGGCACCCTGGGCGTCGGGCACTTGCCGGGTGAGAGACAATGGAGGCTCTGTCAGGGCGGGTTGTATGAGGGGACGCATGTCGGAGGCGGAGCGGGCGGGTTCATCTCGTCAGGAGACTCGTCAGGACAAGAGCGAGCGGCGTCTCCTCGCCGGGCGGTACCGGCTGGGGGACGTGCTGGGCCGCGGCGGTATGGGCACGGTCTGGCGCGCCGAGGACGAGACCCTCGGCCGGACGGTCGCCGTCAAGGAACTGCGGTTCCCGTCGAACATCGACGAGGAGGAGAAGCGGCGCCTGATCACGCGCACCCTGCGCGAGGCCAAGGCGATCGCCCGGATCCGCAACAACAGCGCCGTGACGGTGTTCGACGTGGTCGACGAGGACGACCGGCCCTGGATCGTCATGGAGTTGGTCGAGGGCAAGTCGCTGGCCGAGGTCATCCGCGAGGACGGGGTGCTGACGCCGAAGCGCGCCGCCGAGGTGGGACTCGCCATCCTGGACGTGCTGCGCTCCGCGCACCGGGAGGGCATCCTGCACCGGGACGTGAAGCCGTCCAACGTGCTCATCGCCGAGGACGGCCGGGTCGTGCTCACCGACTTCGGCATCGCGCAGGTCGAGGGCGACCCCTCCATCACCTCCACCGGCATGCTCGTCGGCGCCCCCTCCTACATCTCCCCGGAGCGCGCCCGCGGCCACAAGCCGGGACCGGCGGCCGACCTGTGGTCGCTCGGCGGTCTGCTGTACGCGGCGGTCGAGGGCACGCCGCCCTACGACAAGGGCTCGGCGATCGCCACGCTCACCGCGGTGATGACCGAGCAGCTGGAGGAGCCCAGGAACGCGGGTCCGCTGCGGGACGTCCTCTACGGCCTGCTGACCAAGGACCCGGCCAAGCGGCTCGACGACGCCGGGGCCCGGGCCATGCTCAACGCGGTGATCCACGCGCCCGAGCCGGAGGCGATGGACGCCACCCGGGTGGTTCCGCTGCCGGTCCAGCCCGGCGGGCCGGAGGGCAGGCGGGGCGAGGAGGCCGGCGAGAAGCTGCGCGGCGCGCTGCGGTCGGTGCGCAAGGCGGCGGGGGCGGCCACCGGCGCCGCGGCCACCCGAACCAGGAACGGGGGCGGGAGCGCGCCGGCCGCGCCGGCCGTACCGCCTCCGCCTCCGCCGCTCGCTCCGGGCGCGCTGCCGGGTGCCGGGGGCGCCGCCGGCTCCCGGCCCGGTGCCGGTGGTTCCCCCGGCGGGGCGCGGCCCGGTGCCGTCGGTGGGGCGCGCGTGGGTGCCGCAGGGGCGCCCGGTGCCGCCGGGCCGAACTCCAGCGCGAACCGGTCGGCCTCCGGCTGGCCCGTGGTGCCGCCGCCGGACCTGCCGCCGCGGCCGGTGCCGAGGGCGCCGCTGACCGATGTGGTGCCCAGGCGCACGCTGGTGATCATCGTCGCCGTGGTCGTGCTCGCGGTGCTCGGCACCGTGCTGGCCTTCGCCCTGAGCGACAGCGGCGACGACGGCAAGACCGGCGGGGCCAAGCCCGCCGCCGCCGACGCGACCGCCAAGCGGGACGAGGACGCGGCCCAGGACACGGACGCCGGGCCACGGACGGACGGCGCGAGTGCGGTGTCCACCGCCACCGGCTCCGCCGCGGACGGCGCCGCGAGCCCGTCCGCCGACGACCGGGGTGACTCCGACGACCCGGGCGCGTCCGGCGGCAAGGACGGCGGCGAGGACGGCGGGAGCGCGCCGGCCGAGAGCACCCGCAAGGGCGGGCAGGGCTACTCGATCGGCCTGCCCGAGGGGTGGAAGTACCAGACCACCGGGCGCTCCGGCGACCGCTACACGGGGCCCGGCGGGCAGAAGCTGCTCGTCGCCTGGACCGGTACGCCCAAGGACGACCCGGTGGCGGACTGGCGGAACCAGGAGCGGTCCATGGTGCGCTCCCAGTACCACAAGGTCCGCATCGAGAAGGTGGGGTACCGCGGCTGGAACACGGCCGACTGGGAGTTCACCTACGTCGACGGCGGCACCAGGTTCCGGACCATCGACCGGGGGTTCGTGGTGAACGACCACCTCGGTTACGCGCTGATGTACACCGCGCGGGACGCCGACTGGCACGACGACCTGCGCAAGGACACCTGGAAGACGCTGGCGAAGTCCTTCGTGCCCAAGTCGTAGCCGCCGCGCGCCGGTTTGCCGCCCGGGAATCCGTCATCCGCGCCGTGCGGGTTGCCTCCGGCACGTATCGTGAAGGGTCGCGGACCGTACGCGGCCGCAGGCGGGTACGCGACGGGCCGTGACGCGAACGGACACGACCGGACGGGCGGCCGAGGGAGGCACAGTGGACGACTACGCGGGTCGGGTGCTCGCCGACCGCTACCGCCTGCCGCTGCCGCCGTCCGACGCCTGCGAATTCACCGAGATCCGCGCCTTCGACACCTACAGCGGCCAGGAAGTCCTCATCCGGCAGGTGCCGTTGCCGGAGGTCGTCGAGGCCGAGGTGCTGGACGCCGAGGGGCTGCCCGAGGGGTTCACCGCGCGCGAGCGTCCGTACCGGCCGGCCGCGGAGAGCCGGGCCGCCACCCGGCGGCCCGCCGATCCGGTGGTGCGGCGCGCCGTCGAGGCCGCGCAGGCGGCGGCCCGCGTCCCCGACCACCCGCGCCTGGACCAGGTCTTCGACGTGTTCGCCGAGGGCGGCTCCCTGTGGATCGTCAGCGAGCTGGTGGCCGCGCGCCCGCTGGCCGCCCTGCTCACCGAGCGGCCGCTCACGCCGTACCGGGCGGCCGAGGTCGCGTCCGACGTGCTCATGGCGCTCCGGGTGCTGCACGCCCATGGCTGGGTGCACCGCAACGTCACCGTCCGTACGGTCCTGGTCTGCGACGACGGCCGTGTGGTGCTGACCGGCCTCGCGGCCGGTGCGGCGGAGGAGGCGCTCAGCGGGTACGACCCGGTGCCGGCTCCCGAGGACGCGGAATCCGGCGGGGGCGCGGGGGAGACCTTCGGCGCCGGCCCGGCCGGGCGGACGGGGACGCCGGGGGAGATCACGGACGGCACCGGGGTGTCCGCCGGTCCCGCCGGTCCCGGTGGCGTGGTGGATGCCGATCCCGAGGCCGCACGGCGGGCCGCCATCCAGGCCCGCGCGGCCGAGGGGCTGCCGGCGCCGGAGACCGGGGCGGACGTCCGGGCGGCCCGGGCCGGCGCCATCGCCGCGTACCGGGCGGGCGCCCGTGCCGCCGCCCGGGTGCAGGAGGCCCGGCCCGGCCTGCGCCGCGCCCTGCCCGGCGCCCGCCCGCCCGCCGACGGCGACACCGGCACCGCCACCGGTGCGGACCGGACCGACGGTACGGCGCGGCCGCCGTACCCCCCGGACCCGGGCAGCGCGGTGCCGCCCGGTCGGATCGCCGACCCGTACGGCGTGCGCGGCGCGCCCTGGCACGGCGCCGCCCCGCGCACCGGAACCGGCGGCACGCCCCAGGCCCTGGAGGACGGCACGCCCCAGGCCCTGGACGGCGCCACCCGGCGGCTGGGCCTGCCCCCGGCGCGGTCACGACCCGACCGGGTCCCGGCCCAGGCCCACGACACGCCCCGGCCCCCGTCCGACACCTCCGGGCGATCGGCCCCGGACCCCACCGGCCCCGGCGCCGGCCCCACCCGCGCCTTCGGTCGCACCGGCGAGCCGGGCCGCGTCCCCGGTGCCGGCGGCGGGCCGGAGTCCGGGCGTGCCCCCGGCTCCGGCGGGCCCGGTTCCGACGGGTCCGCCCCCCGCCCCGACCTCGCCCCCGTCCGCCCCCACGACACCGGCCGCGCCCCGGAGCCGGTGCCCGGCCGTCCCCCCGCGTCCGCCACGGCCTCGGGCTGGGACGCCCCCGGGCCGGTGCGCCGGGGGCCCGGCACCGCGCTGGCCGCCGAGCGGGCGCGGCAGGTGCGGATGACCGTGGTGGGGCCGGTGACCGAGCGGTGGGCACCGGAGCAGGCCGGGCCCGTGCACGAGAACTGGCAGCTGGCGGCGCCGATCGGTCCGGCCACCGACCTGTGGGCGCTGGGCGCGCTGCTCTTCCGGGCCGTACAGGGACACGCGCCGTACCCCGAGGAGTCCACGGCCGAGCTGGTGCAGCTGGTGTGCTCCGAACCGCCCGCCTTCGCCGAGGAGTGCGGGCCGTTGCGCCCGGTCGTGGAGTCGCTGCTGCGTCAGGACCCCACCGAGCGGCCGGACATGGAGGAGCTGAGCGGCTGGCTGCGCTCCCTGGTGCGGTCCGCGCCGGAGCCGGAGGCCGGCAGCCGGGTCGTCCCCGTGCCGCCCGCCGACCCGAGCCGGCTGCCGATCGTGCGGCGCCGGGGCGAGCTGGTGCGCCGGCGCCGCGCCGGACTGCCCGTCGCCCATCCGCACGGACGGCACAAGCGGGGCCGCGAAGGCGCCGGTTCGCCGCGCAGCCTCGGCCGGACCCTGCTCCTGCTGGTCCTGCTCCTGCTCGCGGGCGGGATCGCGTACGCGATGCTCTTCCTGCCCAAGCAGGAGGCCGGCGGGGACCGTACCGGCGGCGCCGGGCGGACCAGCCCGCTGCCCGCGCACACCCGGCAGCCGACCGCCGGGCGGAGCGCGCCCGCCGGGGGCGCCTCCGCGCCCGCCACCGAGACCCAGACCGGCGGGAACCCGTCCGTGCCCGACGGGTTCACCCTGCGCGAGGACACCGCAGGCTTCCGCATCGCCGTCGCCGAGGGCTGGGACCGCACCCCGAGGAACGGCAGCGGCCAGGTGGTGTACGCACACGGGGAGTTCGAGTTGATCGTTGTACCCGGCCGGGACAGCGCCTCCGCGTACGGCGGCGATCCGATGGCCTACCAGCGGGACAAGGAGCGGGAACTCCAGCCGTACCGCGACTCCAGCTGGGCCACGGCGACCGGGCTGCGGACCACCGAGGTGGGCGGACGGACCATGGCCGAGGGCCAGTTCACCTGGACCGACGGGCAGGGGCGGGACCGGTTCGTGCGGAACATGGCGCTGCTGCTGAACGGCCGTTACCACATCGTCCAGGTGCGCGGTCCGGAAGGCGAACGGGACGAGGTGTCGCGGCTGTACGAACAGGCCGTGGCGACGTACCGCCACACGGGCTGAGCGACGCGCGCCCGGGGCGGTACGCCACCGTCCGGTTCGCCCTCTCGCGGCGAAATGACCATCGTCACAGTGCTGTCACCGGTGCACCCCGCCGGTTCCCTGGGTGGGGGCCGGTCCTTAGTCTGGCCCTGTCAAGAGCATTGCGGGGCAACGTGAATCAGATGCAGGGCCTGCTCATAGCAGGCCGCTACCGGCTCGCCGACTCCATCGGCAGCGGCGGCATGGGCCGGGTGTGGCGCGCTCACGACGAGGTGCTGCACCGGATGGTCGCCGTCAAGGAGTTGACCGCCTCGCTCTACGTCTCCGACGGCGACCGGGCCGTGCTGCTCGCCCGTACCCGCGCCGAGGCGCGGGCCGCCGCGCGCATCAACCACTCCGCCGTCGTCACCGTGCACGACGTTTTCGAACACGACGGCCGGCCCTGGATCGTGATGGAGCTGGTCGAGGGCGACTCGCTGGCCGACGTGGTCAGGGAGCGGGGCCGCGTGGAACCGGCGGAGGCCGCGCGGATCGGGCTGTGGGTGCTGCGGGCGCTGCGCGCGGCACACGCCGCCGGTGTACTGCACCGGGACGTCAAGCCCGGCAACGTCCTGCTCGGCACGGACCGCCGGGTGCTGCTCACCGACTTCGGCATCGCCCAGATCGAGGGCGACTCCACCATCACCCGCACCGGCGAGGTCGTCGGCTCGGTCGACTACCTGGCCCCCGAGCGGGTGCGCGGCCACGACCCCGGCCCGGCCTCCGACCTGTGGGCCCTCGGCGCCACGCTGTACACGGCGGTCGAGGGACGCTCACCGTTCCGCCGGACCTCGCCGCTGAGCACCATGCAGGCGATCGTCGAGGAGGACACGGAGGAGCCGCGCCGGGCCGGTCCGCTCGGACCGGTCATCGCCGCCCTGCTGCGCAAGGACCCGGCCGACCGGCCGAGCATCGAGCAGGCGGAGCAGATGCTCGCCGAGGTGGCGGAGGGCCGCGGACCGCGCACCACACAGGAGTTCCCGCCGGCCCGGGGCGCGGGCGGGCACACCGGCCCGCCCGGCGTCCACGGCACGCCCGGAACGGCCGGCCCGGGCCACGGGCCCACCGGCCACCCCACGGGCGGCTCCACCGGCTACGGGTCCGGCGGCCCCACCGCTCACGGTGCCGGCGGCACCCCCGCTTACGGGACCGGCGGTGCCACCGGTCACCCGGCCGGTGGCACCTTCCCCGGGTTCCCGGCGGGCGCGACCGGTGCCGTCACCGGTCCGACGGCCGTGGGGCCCGTGCCGCCCGGCGCCCCGGCCCGGCCCCGCCGCCGGCTGCGCACCCTCGCGCTCGTCGTGGCCGCCGCGGCCCTGCTCGGCGCCGGCGCCGCGGTGGCCGTCCAGAGGTGGGGCGCCGGCATGGAGGAGACCGGCGGATCGAGCGGGGGACCGGCCACGCCCTCCCCCTCCGTGAGCGGCTCCGCCACGCCCGGCACCGACGGCACGATCCCGGCCTCCTGGCGGCGGTACGACGACGAGTGGGGCTTCAGCGTCTACCTGCCCGAGGGCTGGTCGCGGAAGGTCGTCGGGGTCTCCGGCGACCTCCGGCAGGTCGACTACACACCCGATGGCGGCAGGCACTTCGTCCGCATCGCCGTCGACACCTCGCCCGACTTCAAGGACGCCTACTCCCACCAGTCCGACCTGGACGGCCAGCTCGCCCGGCGGCTGGCCGACTACCGGCGGGTCCGGCTGGAGAGGAACGTCTACCGCGACCTCGGCGGCTCGGTCTGGGAGTACACCTGGAACGCGCTCGCGAAGGACTCCGCCTTCCCGGGACCGCGGCGTGCCATGGAGGAGACCTACATCTCCCGCGACGGCACCGAGTACGTGATCTACATATCCTCGCCCGCGGCGGACTGGGACCGGACCGGCAGGCAGTTCAAGGCGGTGCTCCAGGGCTGGCAGGAGCCGCGCTGAGCCCTGCGCCCCGCACCGCGCCGCCCGCGCCGGGAACGGCTGTCCGAGCGGTGATGCGCACGCTCCCGCACCACGACCGGATTTGGCGGACGCGGGCCCCCGCTGCGGCATGATGGGGCGCATGGGGACCGAGGGAGCCGGCTTCCGGCTGATCGCGGGCCGTTACCGCCTGGAGGAACGCGTCGGGCGCGGCGGCATGGGCGTCGTGTGGCGGGCCAGGGACCAGGTGCTGGGCCGTCAGGTGGCGGTCAAGGAATTCCTCCCGGACGACTCGCTCCCGGACGACGACGCGCGCCGCCGCCGCGACCGCACCTTCCGCGAGGCCCGCGCGGTCTGCCAGTTACGGCACCCGCACATCATCGTCGTGCACGACGTGGTGGAGCACGACGGCCGGCCGTACCTCGTGATGGAGCTGGTCGACGGCCCCTCGCTCGCCGAGCGGATCGCCCGGGACGGCCCGGTCGACGCCGCCGAGGCCGCGCGCATCGGCATCGCCCTGCTGAACGCGGTGCACACCGCGCACGAGGCGGGGGTGCTGCACCGGGACATCAAGCCCGCGAACGTCCTGATCGAGTCCGCCACCGACCGGGTCGTCCTCACCGACTTCGGCATCGCCCAGGTGGAGGGCGCCACCACGCTCACCGAGACCGGCGCCTTCGTGGGCTCGCCCGAGTACACCGCGCCGGAGCGGATGTCCGGGCTGCGCACCGGGCCGGAGTCCGACCTGTGGTCCCTGGGCGCGCTGCTGTGCACGGTGCTCAGCGGCGAGTCGCCGTTCCACCGCGACTCGCTCGGCGGCATCCTGCACGCCGTCGTCTCCGACGACATCCGCCCGCCGGCCCAGGCCGAGCCGCTGCTGCCCGTCGTCCTCGGGCTGCTGGAGCGCGACCCCGACCGGCGGCTGGGCGCGGCGGACGCCGAGCGGATGCTGCGGACGTACCTGGAGACCGGCCGCACCCCGGTCGCGCCGGGCGGCCCGGGTACGGGAACGCACGGCGTCGGGCGCCTGTCCCTGCACCGGATCGGCGGGGGCCGTACGCACCGGGTCCCGACGGCCTACCCGCCGACCCGGCCGGACCCGCCGCACGGCGGGCCGCCGCTCGGCCCCGCCCTGCCGGCGGCGCAGCCGCCCCCGGTCCGGCAGGCCCCGCGCGGGGTGCTGGTCGCGGCCCTGCTGGTCGCCGCGCTGGCCGGGGCCGGGGTGTCGGCCGCCACGCTGCTGCTGCACCAGAGCGGGGGCGGGGGCGGCACCCCGGGCGGTACGGCCACCACCCCGGCGACCCGCACCGGGACCGGCGCCGCGGGGACGACACCGTCCCCGACGACACCCGCGCCGCCGGCCACGCCCTCGCGCGGCCCGACCACCACCGGCACCGCGGCTCCGCCCGGCACCGGCACGCACACCGCGCCCTCCGGTTACCGCACGTCCCGCGACCCGGCCGGCTTCTCCCTCGCCGTCCCCGAGGACTTCGTCCGCAGCCCGCGCGACGGACGCGTCTTCTACCTCTCCCCGGACGAGACCTTCCGCCTGGGCGTCAAGGTCGGCGGCCCGCAGCCCGGCGGCCCCCGGGGCGTCCTGGAGCGCTCCGCCGCCGCCGGCGCCGACAACAACCCCGGCTACCACGACGGCCGGGTCACCCCGGCCACGCACCGCGGACACCCGGCCGCGTTCTGGGAGTTCACCTGGAACGGCTTCAGCGCGGCGGAGGGCCCGCGCCACACCTACGACCTGTGCTGGGAGGAGGGCGGCCGGCTCTACGACGTGTGGGTGTCGGCGCCGGTGGGGAAGGTGCGCGAGGCCCGGGAGTACTTCGACGTGGCCGTCGACACCTTCTCGGCCGGCGGGTGAGAGCCTGCCGCTTCGACAGCGGCGCCGTGCGCGCGGTACTGATGGAGCATGACCGAAGACGGCGCACACCCGCCCGACGCACGTCTGATCGGCGGCCGTTACCGGCTGACCGGACGCCTCGGATCCGGGCCGGCCGGCACCGTCTGGCGGGCCCTGGACGAACGGCGGCACCTGCCGGTGGCGCTCAAGGAGCCGCTGCTGCCGGGCGATCCGGTGACCGACGGGGAGAGCGCACGCCTCGCCCACCGGCTCCACCACGAGGCCCGCGCCGCGACCAGGGTGCGGCACCCCTCGGCCGTGACGGTGCACGACGTGGTCACCGAGGCCGGACTGCCGTGGGTCGTCATGGAGTTGGTCGAGGGCGAGTCGCTGCGCGAGGTGCTGGGGCGCGGGCCGCTGCCGGCCGCGGAGGCCGCGCGGATCGGGCTCGCCGTGCTCGGCGCGCTGCGCGCCGCCCACGCCGTCGGCATCGTGCACCGGGACGTCAAACCGGCCAACGTCCTGCTGGAGTCCGGCACCGGACGCGTCGTCCTCACCGACTTCGGCATCGGCGCCGGGCAGGTGCCGGCCGGTTTCGCGGCCCCCGAGCGGGCGGCGGGGCCCGGTGCCGGTCCGGCCTCCGACCTGTGGTCGCTGGGCGCGCTGCTGCGCACCGCCGTCGGGGACGCGGACCCCGGGCCGCTGGGCCCGCTGCTGGACCGGCTGCACGCCGAGGACCCGGCGGCCCGGCCGGACGCGGCGCGGACCGAGGCCGCGCTCCGCGACTGCGCGGGCCGCACCGCCGTACCGGAACCACCCCGCGCGCCCCACGCCCCGAGCACCGCACCGAAGCCGCCACCGGACTCCCCTGCCCCGGCGGCCGCACCCGGGCAGGGGCCTGAGCCCGGCGTCCCGGCGGCCGCACCCGGGCAGGCGACCGAGCCCCACGCCCCCGCCGCCGTGGCCGGGCCGGCGCCGGATGCGCCCGTTCCGGCCCCCGGCCCCCGCTGCCGCGCCGCCCTGGGCCTCCTCGCCCCACTCCTGGCGAGAAAACCCGGAGCCGACTGAGCGTCCCCCCGTCAACGCCCTGATCAGCGCATTTCCTGCCAGTGATCACTGGCAGGATGTGAGCGGTCGGTGAATCCGCGTTACCGACGGGTACACAAAGAGCGCGCCGCGGCATACCCTGCGCGTCATGACGGACACGCAGGCCCCGGACATCGCCGGTACCAACCCGCTCGCGCCCGCTCCCGACGGCGCCCGTACCGCCGCCGACGTGGTCACCCCCCAGCTGGTGGCCCGGCTCACCAAGGGGGTCGCGGGCTCCGGCCGTACCGCGAACCACGCCCCGTTCACCGGCGAGAAGCTGGCCGACCTGCCCGAGTCCACCCCGGACGACGTCCGCGACGCCTTCGCGGCGGCCCGCGCCGCCCAGACCGTGTGGGCGGCGACCCCGCTGCGGCAGCGCGCCGCCGTGCTGCTGCGCTTCCACGACCTGGTGCTGGAGCGGCAGGCCGAAGTCCTGGACCTGATCCAGCTGGAGACCGGCAAGGCCCGGCTGCACGCGCACGAGGAGGTGCAGGCCGTCGCCGTCGCGGCCCGGCACTACGGCCGCCGCGCCGCCGCCTATCTGCGGCCCAAGCGGCACGCGGGCGCCGTCCCGGTCCTGACGAAGGTCACCGAACTGCGCCACCCGCGCGGGGTCGTGGGCCAGATCGCCCCCTGGAACTACCCGCTGGAGCTGTCCGTCGGCGACGCCCTGCCCGCCTTCGCCGCGGGCAACGCCGTGGTGATGAAGCCCGACACGGAGACCTGCCTCACCGCGCTGTGGGCGCGGGACCTGCTGATCGAGGCCGGGCTGCCCGAAGGCGTCTTCCAGGTCGTCCTCGGCGAGGGCCCGGTCGTCGGCCCCGAACTGGTCCGGCACGCCGACTACGTGTCCTTCACCGGCTCCACCCGCACCGGCCGCGAGGTCGCCGTCGGCGCCGCCTCCCGCCTGGTCGGCGTCTCCCTCGAACTCGGCGGCAAGAACGCCATGCTGGTGCTCGACGACGCCGACGTCGAGAAGGCCGCCGCCGGTGCCGTCCGCGCCTGCTTCTCCTCCGCGGGCCAGCTGTGCATCTCCATCGAGCGGCTGTACGTCCACGAGTCCGTCGCCGACGCCTTCCTGGAGCGGTTCGCCGCCCGCACCAAGGCCATGCGGCTCGGCAACTCCCTCGCCTACGGCGCCGACATGGGCTCCCTGGTGGGCGAGCGGCAGCTGAAGACCGTCGAACGGCACGTCGAGGAGGCCGTCGCCAAGGGCGCGAAGGTGATCGCGGGCGGGGTGGCCCGCCCCGACATCGGCCCCTACTTCTTCGAACCCACCATCCTGGACGGCGTCGAGCCCGCCATGGCCGTCTGCGAGGAGGAGACCTTCGGCCCGGTCGTCTCGGTCTACCGCTTCCGGACCGACGACGAGGCGGTGGAGCGCGCCAACGCCACGCCGTACGGCCTGAACGCGTCCGTGTGGACGACGGACGCCCGCCGCGGCCGGGCCATCGCCGCCCGCCTGCGCACCGGCACCGTCAACGTCAACGAGGGCTACGCCCCCGCCTACGGCAGTGCCCAGTCCCCGATGGGCGGCATGAAGGACTCCGGGCTCGGCCGCCGCCACGGCTCCGAGGGCATCCTCAAGTACACGGAGGCCCAGACGGTCGCCCAGCAGCGGCTGCTGCCGATGGCGCCCTCGCTGGGCATGGACGACGAGGCGTACGCCCGGTTCATGAGCACGAGCCTGCGCCTGATGAAGGCCTTCCGGTTCCGCTAGCGGCACCCGCCCCCGCGCCCGCAAGCACCCTTTCGCAAGCACCCGTTCTCACCGAGGAGAGCACGTGTCGCAGGAGCAGTCGGTCCAGACCCGGGACGAGGACGGGTACGACTACGACGTGATCGTCGTCGGCTCGGGGTTCGGCGGCTCGGTGTCGGCCCTCCGGCTCACCGAGAAGGGCTACCGGGTCGGCGTCCTGGAAGCGGGCCGCCGCTTCACCCGCGCCACCCTCCCGAAGAACTCCTGGGACCTGAAGAACTACCTCTGGGCGCCCCGGCTCGGCATGTACGGCATCCAGCGCATCCACCTGCTGGGCAACGTCATGGTGCTGGCCGGCGCGGGCGTCGGCGGCGGCTCGCTCAACTACGCCAACACCCTCTACGTACCGCCGAAGGCGTTCTTCGACGACCCCCAGTGGCGGCACATAACCGACTGGCAGGAGGAGTTGACGCCGTACTACGACCAGGCCCGGCGCATGCTCGGGGCGCGCCTCAACCCCACCATGACCCCCTCCGACGTCCACCTGAAGGCGGCGGCCCGGCGGATGGGCGTCGGCGACACCTTCCACATGGCACCGGTGGGCGTGTTCTTCGGGGACGGCGAGGACGCCGACGGCCAGACGACGGCCGCGCCCGGCGGGCGGGTCGCCGACCCCTACTTCGGCGGGGCCGGGCCCGACCGGCGGGCCTGCACCGAGTGCGGCGAGTGCATGACCGGCTGCCGGCACGGCGCGAAGAACACCCTCAACGAGAACTACCTCCACCTCGCCGAGAAGGCGGGCGCCGTCGTCCACCCCATGACCACGGTGGTGTCCGTCACCGACGACTCGCGCGGCGGCTACGCGGTGGCGACCCTGCCGACGGACCGGAAACGGAAGGCCGAGGGCCGGATCCTCACCGCCCGCCGGGTCGTCCTCGCGGCCGGCACCTACGGCACCCAGACCCTGCTGCACCGCATGAAGGCGGGCCGCCAGCTGCCGTACCTGTCCCCCCGGCTCGGCGACCTGACCCGCACCAACTCCGAGGCGCTGGTCGGCGCGCAGACCGACGACCGCCGCTACCGCCGGGCGACCGGCACGCCGCGGGCCGACTTCACCCGGGGCGTCGCCATCACCTCCTCCATCCACCCCGACGAGAACACCCACATCGAGCCGGTCCGCTACGGCAAGGGCTCCAACGCGATGGGCAGCCTGTCCATCCTCCAGGTGCCCTACACGGAGGGCTCCTCGCGCGTGCTGGCCTGGCTGGCGAACGCGGCCCGGCACCCGGTCCAGGTCGCCCGCTCGCTGTCCAACCGGCGCTGGTCGGAGCGGACCATCATCGGCCTGGTCATGCAGTCCCTGGACAACTCGCTGACCACCTACCTGAAGCCGGCCGGGCCCGGCCGGGGGCTGCTCACCGCCCGGCAGGGGCACGGCGCGCCCAACCCGAAGCAGATCAGGGCCGCGACCGAGGCGGCCTCCGCGCTCGCCGCCGAGATCAACGGCTTCGCCGGCAGCAACGTCGGCGAGCTGATGGGCACCCCGCTCACCGCGCACTTCCTCGGCGGCTGCCCCATCGGCGACTCCCCGCAGACGGGCGTGATCGACCCCTACCACCGGCTCTACGGCCACCCCGGCATCTCGGTCGTGGACGGCTCCGCGGTCTCGGCGAACCTGGGTGTGAACCCCTCGCTGACGATCACCGCGCAGGCCGAGCGGGCGATGTCGTTCTGGCCGAACAAGGGCGAGAAGGACCCGCGGCCGGCACCGGGAGCGGCGTACGAGCGGCTGGCGGCGGTGGCGCCCAAGGCGCCGGTGGTGCCGGCGGACGCGTTCGGCGCGCTGCGGCTGCCGTTCCTGGGGATGCCGGCCGTGCCGCCGAAGAAGTGACCGACACGGCGGACGGGACCTGCGTCCCCCTCCGAAAGCAGGTCCCGCCCACCGTTTCTTGATCCGGCAGGTTTGATCAGCGGAGAGCTGGAAGGGTTGCTCCGAAGCGCCCGATGTGAAAAGTGACCTCGGTCACATTCCGAGCGCTGGGGCTGGGGCTGGGGCCGGAGTCGGGGCCGGTCGCCGGGCGGCAGGGGGACGGCGGGCCCGGGCGCGACGAAGGGCCCCGCGGGACGGAGGGGCCGCGGGGCCCTTCGCTCGGCCGGCGCCGGTGACCGGGACCGGCGCCGCGCCCTGTGCTGTCCGGGATCTTCCGCCGGCCGGCCCCGGGCGTCCCCGGAGCCGGCCGTTCTCTCGCGTGACCGGGCCGCTGTCCCCTGCCGTCCGGCCACTTCCCCGGAGCGAGGTCCCACGGCGTACGGCACGACCCGTACGCCTCATCGCTCCGGCGAGCCACGTGGTGCTGCCGCCCGCCCCTGGCCGGCGCGGACACCCCCTCAACGAAGAGGCGCACGGGCCGGTCACGGCACCGTACGGGTGAGAGCGGGACCGAACTCAGATGCGACCCCGGCACAGCTCCAGGAGGGTCATGGCGAGGCCGGTGCCGGGCTTGCCGAGGGCGTCCCGGTAGCGGCCGAGGATCTCCATCTCGCGGGACAGGTGCACGCGCCGCCCGCCGGAGGCGATGCGGGTCTGCTGGACGACGGCGGAGACGGCCATCCGCTCCTGGATCAGGCCGATGATCCGGTCGTCGAGCGCGTCGATGCGCTCGCGGGCGTCGGCGATGGTCGCTTCCGGTGTGGTGGTGGTCATGCGGGGCTCCTCGATCGGGGTGACGCGAGCCCTGGGACGACGGAACCCGGTGAACGACAGGCGCCCCGGGCCTTGTCGGCCCGGGGCGCCTGGGAAGTCGCTTGGCGGTTGGCTCAAGCAGCACGACCATGGCAGCCGGCGGGCCGGATGCCATAGGTAAAGACGAAGGTCGGGTGCTTGCGCATGCGGTCAGTATGCCACGGCGGCCCGTCCTCGGGGTTCGGAGGTCCGGCGGCCGCCCCGTTAGAATCGGAAGCACAGACCCCCGCCCGACCACCAGAAGGCACCCCGTGTCATCAGCGACCCAGTCTGCCGCCACCCCCGACACCGTCCTGGTCGTCGACTTCGGCGCGCAGTACGCCCAGCTCATCGCCCGTCGCGTCCGCGAGGCGCGGGTCTACAGCGAGATCGTGCCGAGCACCATGCCGGTCCGCGACATGCTCGCCAAGAAGCCCGCGGCGATCATCCTCTCCGGCGGTCCCTCGTCGGTGTACGAGGAGGGCGCCCCCCGCCTCGACCGCGAACTCTTCGAGTCCGGCGTCCCCGTCTTCGGCATGTGCTACGGCTTCCAGCTGATGGCGCAGGTCCTCGGCGGCACCGTCGACAACACCGGCGCCCGCGAGTACGGCCGCACCGACCTGCACGTCTCCAGGGTCTCCTCCACCCTCTTCGAGGGCACCCCGGAGGAGCAGCACGTGTGGATGTCCCACGGTGACGCCTGCTCCGCCGCCCCGGAGGGCTTCACGGTCACCGCGTCCACGGACGTCGTCCCGGTCGCCGCGTTCGAGAACGACGACAAGAAGCTCTACGGCGTCCAGTACCACCCCGAGGTCATGCACTCCACGCACGGCCAGCAGGTGCTGGAGCACTTCCTCTACCGCGGTGCCGGGCTGAAGCCGGACTGGACCACCGGCAACGTCATCGAGGAGCAGGTCCAGGCCATCCGTGAGCTGGTCGGCGACAAGCGCGCGATCTGCGGCCTGTCCGGCGGGGTGGACTCCGCCGTCGCCGCCGCCCTCGTGCAGAAGGCCATCGGCTCCCAGCTGACCTGCGTCTACGTCGACCACGGCCTGATGCGCAAGGACGAGACCGAGCAGGTCGAGAAGGACTTCGTCGCGGCCACCGGCGTGCAGCTGAAGGTCGTCGACGCCGAGGAGCGCTTCCTGAAGGCGCTCGCCGGGGTCACCGACCCCGAGGAGAAGCGGAAGATCATCGGCCGGGAGTTCATCCGCGTCTTCGAGCAGGCGCAGGCCGAGATCATCGCCGACGAGGGCCCGGCCGTGGAGTTCCTGGTCCAGGGCACCCTCTACCCGGACGTGGTGGAGTCCGGCGGCGGCACCGGCACCGCGAACATCAAGTCGCACCACAACGTCGGCGGCCTGCCCGAGGACCTCGAGTTCAAGCTGATCGAGCCGCTGCGCCAGCTGTTCAAGGACGAGGTCCGCATGGTCGGCAAGGAGCTGGGCCTGCCGGACGAGATCGTCCAGCGCCAGCCCTTCCCCGGCCCCGGCCTCGGCATCCGGATCGTCGGCGAGGTGACGAAGGAGCGGCTGGACCTGCTGCGCGAGGCCGACGCCATCGCCCGCGAGGAGCTGAGCGCGGCCGGCCTGGACCGCGACATCTGGCAGTGCCCCGTGGTCCTGCTCGCGGACGTCCGCAGCGTGGGCGTCCAGGGCGACGGCCGCACCTACGGTCACCCGATCGTGCTGCGCCCGGTCTCCTCCGAGGACGCCATGACCGCCGACTGGTCCCGGCTGCCCTACGACGTCCTGGCCCGCATCTCGACCCGGATCACCAACGAGGTCCGCGACGTCAACCGGGTCGTGCTCGACGTGACGAGCAAGCCCCCGGGGACGATCGAGTGGGAGTAGGCCCTAGGCGCGCCTGAGCGTGCGCGGGGGCTCACCGGGCTTCCAGACCTGGACGACCAGATACGCGTCGTCCTCGACGTAGGTGCGGACGACCTCCGTCAGCTCGGTGCGGAAGAGGTGGAACGGCTGCGGCGGTTCCACCTCTTTCGCGTACGCGGCCTTGGCAGGGCCCTCCCCGACCTCGTACGCCCGCCCGCTGACCCGGACGTCGCCGCCGCCCGGGTCCGTGCCGCCGCCGGGATTGGCCTGGAGGGTGAAGCGCGGGTCGCGCAGCAGGTCCAGGGCCTTCAGGGAGCACGGCATCATCCCGAGCCACAGCTGCCCGTCCACGAACCGCACCTCCAGGCCGGAGGTGCGGGGCGAGCCGTCCCGGCGCAGGGTCGCCAGGACGTGGTGCCGGTACGCGCCGAAGCGCTCCTCGGCGACGGCCGCCAACTCGGGCGCGGCGGTGCGGAAAGCCGTCCAGTTCATACGCGCCAGCCTGCCGCCCAATCCGGACATCTCCTGTCGGGTATGCGCCGCGCACATCATCTTTACCGGCCGGCGCTGCCCATGTGGGCCGACCGGGGGTACGTTCCGGCCCGTACGGTCATTCCCTGCTGGAGGTTCCATGCACGGATCCACCCCGCCCCTGCCGCTGCCCACCGACCGGTTGCGGTTCGCCATGCCGCCGATGCACGAGTCGGTCGAAGAAGAACGCCGGCACCGCAAGGAGCGGCTCGCGGGCGCCCTGCGGATCTTCGGGCGGGCCGGCTTCGAGGACGGGGTGTCCGGGCACATCACGGCCCGGGACCCGGAGTACACCGACTGCTTCTGGGTCAACCCGTTCGGCATGCCGTTCAAGCACGTCACCGTCAGCGACCTGGTGCTCGCCAACCAGGACGGGCAGGTCGTCGAGGGGCGCTACCACGTCAACCAGGCCGCGTTCACCGTGCACGCCCAGGTGCACGCCGCCCGCCCCGACGTCGTCGCCGTCGCCCACTGCCACTCCGTGTACGGCCGCGCCCTCGCCGCCCTCGGCGACCTGATCGACCCCATCACCCAGGAGAGCTGCGCCTTCTACGAGGACCTCGCCCTCTACGACGCCTACACCGGCGTCACCGTCGACGCCGGGGAGGGCCGCCGGATCGCCGCCACGCTGGGTTCCCGCAAGGCACTGGTGCTGCGCAACCACGGGCTGCTCACCGTCGGCGACTCGGTGGACGCCGCCGCCTGGTGGTTCCTGTCCCTGGACCGGTCCTGCCAGGTGCAGCTGACGGCCAAGGCGGCGGGCCGGCCGGTGCTCATCGACCACAAGGCGGCCGTCGCCACCCGCGAACAGCTCGGCGGCGACCTGGTGGCCTGGATCAACTACCAGCCCCTGTGGCAGGACATCAGCCGCGCCGAACCGGACCTGCTCGACTGAGGCGCCGACCGGGTCAACGCGGTGCCTGGCGGGTTCACCCGCCCTGACCCGGACCAGCCCCCCCGAGGGGCCCGGTGTGCGGCACAATTCGCTGTCGTCGCAGGGGAGTTGCCGGTCCGTCGCGCGCGCCGCGGCGGGCGTCGGCGGGGCCGGCAGGTCGTGGGGAAGGCGGGCGTCGGGCGTGACGGTGCGGGAGGCAAGGGGGGACACGGGTGCCGGGGAGGGCCACGAGGGGGGCTGCGCCTGCGGGGACTGCCCGCACGGCGCCCGGGAGGGGCATCGGCGTGCCGTCGCCGCGTTCCTGCGCCGGCGCGACGAGTTCGCCGCCGGACGGGGACTGCCGGCGGCCGTGGCGCACTCGGCCCCGGCGTCCCGCCAGTGGGTGTCCGAGGAGCTGACCCGGCGGGCCGAGGCCGTCGCCGAACGGGGCCGTGCCGAGGGCGCGGTCCGGCTCGCCCGGCTGTGGCTGCGCACGGTGTGCGCGGTGTGGGGCGCGGTCACCGCGCTGCTGCTCGCCGAGGCGCTCACCGCGATCGGCGCGGGCTGGACCGGCGCCCGCACGGCGGCCCTGCTCGCCGCGCTCGCCGTCGCCGGCGCCCTGACCGCCGCCTGCCTCCTCCACCGGGCGCGCGGCGGAGCGCTCGCCCCGGTGATCGGCGAGGACAACCGCATCTCCACCTCCCGTGTCGTCGCCGCCTGCTGGGTGCTGTTCCTCGGCTACGCCGTCCTGCTGCTGGCCGTCCGCCTGGCCGCCGCCTCCGACCCCGCCGAGCGCGACGCGCTGATCGCCGGTCTCGGCCTGGCGCACGGCGCGGGCGCGGTGACCGTCCTCGCCGTCGTGTGCGGCATCGCCGTCCTGGTCCGCCGGGTGGTGGTCGTGCGCGTCCACACCCAGCGGCTGCAGAAGGTGCCGGCCCACCGCCCGCGCGCCGCCGACCTGCTCACCGACGACTCCGGCCGGGGCGCCTTCACCGACATCCAGTACGTCGCCGTCGGCGCCGTCACCCTGCTGTTCGCCGCCGTACGGCTGGCCCGCCGCCCCGACCGGCTGCCGGACCTGCCCTGGGGCCTGGCCGTTCTCGTGCTGATCTCGGCGGCGACCTATCTGGCCGGCAAGTACGCCGAGGGCGGCCGGCCGGTGATCCTCTCGGTCGTCCGCGCCCGGGAGCCCGGCGACCTCGACGGCCCGGTCCGTACCGGCGACGACATCGAGATCCGCGGCAGCGGCTTCGTCCCGCCCGGAGCCCAGAGCCCCGACCGGCTCTCCCGGACGGTCGTCCGCATCGGCACGGTCGACGTCCACGTGCCGCTGATCCCCGTCACCGGTGGCTTCCGCAATCCCACGGACACCACCCTGACCGTGCCCGTACCCGCCGACGTGGAGCCCGGCCCGGTCGACGTCCAGGTGGTGACGGCGGCCGGCGTGACGACGAACCGGTACCCGCTCCAGGTGACGGAGTGAGAGGCGGGTTCGCCGCGAGGGGCCGAAATCCGGAAAATCATCTGGGACAGGATTGAACGGGCTCCCTTCGTCATACGTATCGTCACATCAGGGGGCACTGCGGGTGAAAGGCGGCTTGTAGCGATGACTCAAGGCATGCGGACGGAAACGCGCATTCCCCGGCTGAACGAGCCCCGCAGCCTCCGGGACACCCTCACCCACTACGCCCTGCTGCCCCTGCGCCTCTTCCTGGGCGTCACCTTCGTCTACGCCGGCCTGGACAAGCTCACCGACAGCGCCTTCATGCACTCCTCCGGCGCCGGATCGATCGGCGACACCATGCGCGCGGCCCGCGGCTCCGCCGCCATCCCGGCGCTGATCGACCTGGCCCTGAAGAGCCCGGTCGGCTTCGGCTACGCCATCGCCCTCGGTGAACTGGCCGTCGGCATCGCCACCCTCCTCGGTCTCCTCGGCCGCCTCGCCGCGCTCGGCGGCGCGCTGATCTCGCTCAGCCTCTGGCTGACGATGAGCTGGGCCAGCACCCCCTACTACTACGGGAACGACCTCGCCTACCTGATGGCCTGGCTCCCCCTGGTCCTCGCCGGAGCCCCCTACTTCTCGGTGGACGCGGCCTGGCGCGCCCGGCGGTGGCCCGGCGGCTACCGCTGACCCTCCGCCGCCCCGCGCCGTCTGCGGACCCCCCGGGCCAGCACGGCCGTGGCGCCGGCCAGGCACAGGGCGCCCACGACGAGCGGAACCATCACGAACCACGGGATCTCCCACAGACCGCCCGCGTCCCCCGCGTAGGCCGCGGCGATACCGGTGAGGCAGAGCCCGGCGACCAGCCGCCCGGGCTGGAACTCATGACGCAGCACGGCCCACCTCCACCTGTCCCACTCCGACGCCGAGCGTGAGATCCAGCGTGCCCGGCGTCCCCGAACCCTCGGCCGCGGCCTTGGCCGGTGCCAGCGTCACGTCCCGATGCCTGCCGGGCCGCACGTCCACGTCCTTCTCCCCGTCCCCGGGCAACCGGATGTCGCCCAGCCCCACGTCGATGTCCATCCGCACGGTCACGTCCGCCGGCAGGATCACCTTCAGCCGCCCCGCGCCCACCCGGGCGTCCGTGGCGACCGCCCGCCCCGCGGCCGGGCGGACCCGGGACAGATCCAGCGTGGCCCGCCCCGTGCCGAGGTCGTAACCGGACCGCACCTGCGCCACCGCGGCCGGCCTCCAGGACGCCTCCTTCCAGTCGGCGGTGATGTCCCGGGGCAGGGCCGCCGCCCCGGCGAGCAGGGCCGCCGTGATCACGGCCAGGAACACCGTCCCGGCGCCGGTCCGGCCCAGGAACGCGCTGAGCGCTATGCCCAGGCCGAACACCGCCAGCGCGCACGCCAGGCCGGTCTGGAGGTTGGTGCCCAGCGGGTGGGTGTGCCAGCCGTGCCAGGTGCCCAGGCCGCCCGCCAGCAGGGCGAGCAGGACCACCCAGTCGCCGATCCAGCGCGGGCCGCGCGGTCTGGGGGGCCTGGCCTCGGGCGCGGGTATCGCCCCGGGGTGCGTCCAGGGGGTGGTGACGCCGACGTCCAGGACCGATGTCAGGTCCCGTCCCCCGGCGTCGCCGGGCCCCCACAGATAGCCGGTGCCGCCGACATGTGTGCCGTCCTTGACGATCGGGTCCCGCCACCAGGAGGGGTAGGCGGTGACGACCGGCGGCGCCTGGGCCTCCGGCGGCGCGTCGGCGGCGGCCTGCGCCGCCAGGGGATCGTGGTCGGGGGCGTCACGGCGCCGCGACCAGTACCCCGCGCCCGCGAGCAGCAGCGAGAGCACCGCGGCGAACGCCAGCACCCCGCCGTTCCTCAGCATCGTCAGGAAGATTCCGCAGCCGACCAGCGCGAACAGCACCGCGGCCAGCGCATGGCCGTCGACCCGGCCCGTGAACAGCTTGCGGACCTCGTTCTCCTCCTCGTCCTCGTACGGCACCAGCAGCCAGGCGAAGCCGTAGAAGATGAGGCCCAGGCCGCCCGTCGCGGACAGCACGGCCAGCGTGATCCGGAAGATCACCGGGTCCATGTCGGTCTGCCGGCCGAGTCCCGCGCACACGCCCGCGATCATCCTGTGCCCGCGGTCGCGCCGGAACCGCTCGGGCAGCCGGGGGCCCT
Source organism: Streptomyces sp. NPDC104831 (assembly GCF_055583025.1). NCBI lineage: Bacteria > Bacillati > Actinomycetota > Actinomycetes > Kitasatosporales > Streptomycetaceae > Streptomyces > Streptomyces sp. NPDC104831. The sequence continues at coordinate 96,289 of NZ_JBVJOT010000001.1, read as the reverse complement.
CCCGCCCCTCCGCGTCCCGCGCGGAGGAGGGGCCGCCGCTCCGCGAACGTGGGTGGACGCCGACGTGGGCGTGGGCGTGGGAGCCGGCGCCGGCCGCTGCGGTCTGTCCCGTCGCGGCGGGCGCGGCATCCGTCGGCCCGGTGCCCGGGGCCGGGCGCGGGCCGGGGCCGGGTCCCGGACCCGTCGCGGCGTGCTCGTGATCCGTCATGCGTCCATGGTGACCGGCCGGCCGCCCCGGCGGCAGTCGGGACGACCCTGGGCCAACCCTGAAATCGGCCCTGACACCGGACGGGGAAGCGTTCGAACCGCACCGCCCGCCCGGACCCGGCGCCCGAGCGGCCCACCCGGACCGGCCCTGACGGAAGATCAGGGGCGTCTCCGGGGCAGACCCTGATGCTCCGCCCCGCCGCCCGTGTGACCATCGTTGGCATGCCGGAAGCCGCAAGCCTGCCACTCGACGACCCGCGGCCCCCGCGCAAGCTCTACCGCAGCAGCGACGGACGCTGGCTCGGCGGAGTGGCACGAGGGCTCGCCGGGCATCTCGGGCTGCCCGTCGTCTGGGTGCGGCTCGTCTTCGCCGGCCTGCTCACGGCCGACGGGCTCGGAGCACTGCTCTACGCCGCGTTCTGGTTCTTCGTCCCGCTCGGCGTCGGCGGCGTCGGCGACCAGAAGCCCTCCCTGGTGGGCGCGGAGACCTCCCCGGACGGCCGGCGCAGACTCGTGCCGCGCAAACCGGACCGCGGGCAGATCGCCGCCCTGCTCCTCATGGTCATCGTGTCCATGGTCTTCGTGGGCAGCGTCAACCTGGGCAGCGCGACCAAGGCGTATCTGGTGCCCGCCGTGCTCGTCGCGGCCGGCGTCGCCCTCGTCTGGCGCCAGGCGGACAACGCCCGCCGGGCCCGCTGGGTGGAGGCCGGCCGGCGGCGCCGCACCCTCACCTTGCTGCGCACGGTCGGCGGTGTCCTGCTCGTCACGGCCGGTGTCTCGGCGGTCTTCGTCCTCCAGGGCTCCGCCGCCCACCTGGGCGCGGTGTTGCAGGCCGCGCTCGTCGTCCTCGTCGGCATCACCCTGCTCGCCGGTCCCTACCTGGTCCGCATGACCCAGGACCTCTCCGAGGAACGCCTGATGCGCATCCGCGCCCAGGAGCGCGCCGAGGTCGCCGCCCACGTCCACGACTCCGTGCTGCACACCCTCACCCTGATCCAGCGCAACGCCGAGAACGCGGGCGAGGTGCGCCGCCTCGCCCGCGCCCAGGAACGCGACCTGCGCACCTGGCTGTACAAACCCGAGGGCACCGGCAAGGACGAGGCCGACGAACCCGGCACGGTCGCCGAGGCGGTGCGGCGCAACGCCGCCGAGGTGGAGGACAAGCACGGCGTGCCCATCGAGGTCGTCCTCGTCGGCGACTGCCCCCTGGACGAGAGGACGGCGGCACAGATGCAAGCCGCGCGCGAGGCCATGGTGAACGCCGCCAAGTACGGTGGCGAGGGCGGTGCCGTACAGGTCTACGCCGAAGTCGAGGGAAGGTCGGTCTTCGTCTCCGTACGGGACCGCGGCCCCGGCTTCGAACTCGACGCGATACCCGCCGACCGCATGGGTGTCAGAGAATCGATCATCGGCCGCATGGAACGCAACGGCGGCACGGCCCGGCTGCGGGCGGTGCCCGACGGCGGCACCGAGGTCGAGCTGGAGATGGAGAGGGCGGAGAAGACGTCATGAGCGACGCGACCGAGGCGAACGGCACGGCGGGGACGACGGAGGCGGCCGGGTCCGGCCGGCCCGGTGCCGGCGCGGACGGGCGGCACGTACGGGTGGTCCTCGTGGACGACCACCGGATGTTCCGCACCGGCGTCCAGGCCGAGATCGGCCAGACCGCCGAGACCGGCGTCGAGGTGGTCGGCGAGGCCGCGGACGTCGACCAGGCCGTCGCGGTCATCACCGCCACCCGGCCCGAGGTGGTCCTCCTCGACGTGCACCTGCCGGGCGGCGGCGGGGTCGAGGTGCTGCGCCGGTGCGCGGCGCTGTCGGCCGACGCCGAGCGGCCCGTCCGCTTCCTCGCGCTGTCCGTGTCGGACGCCGCGGAGGACGTCATCGGGGTGATCCGCGGCGGCGCCCGCGGCTATGTCACCAAGACCATCACCGGCGCCGACCTGATCGACTCCATCTTCCGCGTCCAGGAGGGCGACGCCGTCTTCTCCCCGCGGCTGGCCGGGTTCGTCCTGGACGCCTTCGCCTCGACCGACGCCCCGCCCGTGGACGAGGATCTGGACCGGCTCACCCAGCGGGAACGCGAGGTGCTGCGCCTGATCGCCCGTGGCTACGCCTACAAGGAGATCGCCAAGCAGCTGTTCATCTCCGTGAAGACGGTCGAGTCCCACGTCTCGGCGGTGCTGCGCAAGCTCCAGCTGTCCAACCGGCACGAGCTGACCCGCTGGGCGACCGCGCGCCGGCTGGTCTGATCCCTGCGGGCCCGTCCGGGCCCGCCCCTCACGCCACCCGGGTCGCTCCCGCGAACGGCATCTGGTCGATCGGCGCCAGCCGGACCGGAGCCGACGGGTTGGGGGCGTGGATCATCCGGCCGCCGCCCACGTAGATGCCGACGTGGCTGATGCCGGGATAGAAGAACACCAGGTCTCCCGGCCGCAGTTCGGAGCGGGAGACCCGCCGGCCCGCGTTGATCTGGGCGTAGGAGGTGCGCGGCAGGGAGAGACCGGCGGCACGGTAGGCGGCCTGGACCAGGCCCGAGCAGTCGAAGGCGTTCGGCCCGGTGGCGCCCCACACATAGGGGCTGCCGAGCTTGCCGTACGCGTAGGCGACGGCCGCCGCGGCGCGTCCGCCGGGTGCCGGGACGGATCCGGCCCACTCCAGCGGCTCCCGTGGATCCGCGGCCGACCGGGAGACGTGTCCGGCCGGGGCGCCGGCGGTGGTGGCCTCGGCGCGCTGGCGGGGGGTGAGCCGGGCGAGCAGCCGCCGGGCCTCGTCCAGCTTGCCGGTGACGGTCCTCTTCTGCCGGCGCAGCTCGGCCTGCCGGGACCGCAGCGACCTCACCTCGACGCGTGCGGCACCGCGCAGCCGCTCGATCTCCCGCAGCTGCCGGCGCACCCGCGACACCGCCGCGGCCTGCCGGTCACCGGCCCGCTCCGCGAGCGCGGCACCGTCCAGATACCGGTCGGGGTCGCTGGAGAGGGCCAGCTGCCAGGCCGGGGCGATGGTGCCGTCCCGGTACTGAGCGGCCGCGATCGAGCCCAGGGCGTCCCGGGCCGCGTCGAGCCTCACCTGCCTGCGGGCGGTCTGGTCCTGCAGCGCGCTCAGCCGTCGCTGGGCCGCGTCCGCCTCCTCCTTCACCCCGTTGTACTTCTCGGTCGCGGCCTCGGCCTCCCGGTACAGCGCGTCCACCCGGGCCTTCACCTGGGCCGGCGTGAGCCGGGGCTCGGCCTGGCCCGTCCCGTCGAAGCAGGTCGCGGTGGCCGCGCCCGCCAGGGCGAGCGTGGCGACCGTCCGGACCGTATGGCCGGTGAGCGGGCGTTGCGGGGGCTTGCGGTGGGCTGCCACCTGGAACCGTCACGTCCTTCCGTACGACTCGTACGACCCCTCGGTCGTACGCGCGCCCCGGGGCGGCCCGTGCAGGGGAGTGGCCGCCGCCGGGTCCTTCTCGGCGGTGGTGGCCGGTTGCCGCCCGCGGTCCGGGCGGCAATGGGGAGCCGGTCACCCGGGGGAGGACATTAGAACGGATGGTGACGGGATGGTGACAGGGTGTGCGGAACTGGTTCCCGCTGATCGTGGTGTGGCCGGAGGTGATCACGTGGTCGGTCCGGAGTCGTCGTTTTCACGGAGCGTGGTGATCGAAACGGGGAAGCGGTGACTGGCGGGGCGGTGGGGTGCTACGAGGCGCCTTCACACGCCATCCGGCCGGGGCATGGCGAAGGCGGCTCCGGGAGGCGGGCACCGGCTGCCGGCGGGGGCCGGTGGCAGGGCGACGGGTGGGAGCTGGCTAGGCTCCGGCTCCATGGACGTACTCATCCATCTCTTCGTCGGCCTGCACATCATCGGCATCGCCGCGCTGCTCGGCGGTTTCCTCACCCAGATGAAGGCGATGGGCCAGGGCACGGCCCGGTTCGTGCCCGGGATGCTGCACGGCGCGATCACGATGCTGGTCACCGGCGTGGCCCTGGTCGGGCTCAACCAGGCCGACGACCACCATCTCAACAACATCAAGCTCGGGGTGAAGCTGGCCCTGCTGATCGTGATCCTCGGCCTGGTCTACGTGAAGCGGGACGAGGAGCGGATCGACAAGGGGATCTTCGGGCTGGTCGGGCTGCTGACCATGGCCAACATCTTCATCGCCGTCCTCTGGACCTGATCCCCGGCGCGCCCCGGCGTCAGCCCGGCCGGACCACGCTGTGGACGGCCGCCTCGCCGAGCGCGGAGACCGGCTCCTCGCGGACGTACGCGCCCGGCCTCGGCGCGTGGATCATCATGCCGTCGCCCGTGCAGAGCCCTACGTGGCCGGCGTCGTCGTGGAAGAAGACGAGGTCACCGGCGCGGGCCCCGGCAGCCGGAACCGGGGTGCCGGCGCCGGCCTGCGCGGACGCCGTGCGCGGGAGGGTGACGCCGGCGGACTTCCAGGCGGCCTGGGTGAGTCCGGCGCAGTCGTAGGAACCGGGGCCCGCGGCGCCCCACACACAGGGCTTGCCGAGCTGGGCACGGGCGAAGGCGACGGCCTTGCCGGCCTTGGTCGCGCGGGCGCCGGTGGGTGCCGCGGAGGTGTGGGCGCCCTGCCGGGACAGCAGCACGCGCGCCTGGGCGAGCTTCTTCCTGGCGGCGGCCTTGGCCGCCTTGGGGCCGCCGGCGGACGTGTCCGGCCGGCCTTCCGCCGACGCCGCCACCGCGAGGGCGTCCTGCGCGACCACCGGGGCCGGAGCGGCCTCGGGGGGTGTCGGAGCGGCCTGGAGGGGTGCGGTGAGGGGCGCAGGTCCGGTGGGGGTGATGGCGGGAGTGGCGGCGCGCCCGGCGCCCCCGGCCAGGTCCCCGCGCGCCCCGGGCCCCCCGCGGTCGGTCCGATCTCCGAGGCCGGCCCGCTGCCCACGGCCGAACCGCCCACCCCGAGCCGCGTGCCCCGCGCGAGTGCCGCCGCTCCCGGCCGTCGTCTCCATCGCCGCCTCCGCCTGGCGGTAGAAGTCCTCGATCTTTCGTTCGATCTCCTCCGGGGTGGGACCGGGGCGGCCGGTCGGGGGGAGGGCCCCGGCGGGCTGGGTGAGCACGGTCAGGGAGGTGGGCGCGGCGGTGGCGGTGGAGCGGATGTCCGTCGGCTGGGTGCCGCCGGGGCGCGGCTTGCGGTGCGACGCCAAGGGAGGCGACTCCTTCCGTGCTGCCGCCTGCCGGGTGGGTTCGGGCGGACGCCGGGAAGGGCTGCCCTGCGGCGTCGTCCCGGGCGGGAGCCGGCCGCTTCGCCCCGGGATCGGTGGGTCCCCGGCTCCGGGCGCCGTGCGGGGCGCCGGACTCGGCGGAGGCCGTACGGACCGGCGACGTTCGCCGGAGAGGGTGTCGTGCGGCCTGACGGCAACCTAGCCAACTCGTGAGTCTTCTGTGAAGGTCGGCGTGCGCCCTGTCCGATACGTTTCCGTGACCTGGGGGCGGTGCGCGCGTCGGTGACCAGGTGCTTCCGCCGGGTCACGCCGTACGCGCGAAAGACCAACCACCCCGGGAACGGGCCATGTTCCGGGGACGGCGACCGGTTGTCGGTGGGGCGCCCTAGACTCGTAGAGCGATGAGCAGCCTCTTTGACGACAGCTTCCTGGCGGACCTCCAGACCCCCCGCGGGCACGAGGAGGAGCCGCCGCCCGAGGACGACCACGTTCCGGAGCCGATTCCGGACGATCTGTTCGGCGGGAAGTTCGACGTGCCGCCGGACCGGGACACCCACTACCGCGACGGCGCCCCGCGCCCCGCGCTGGACGCGGCGGCCCTCCTGGAGGGGCTGAACGAGAACCAGCGCGCCGCCGTCGTGCACGCCGGCTCCCCGCTGCTCATCGTCGCCGGCGCCGGCTCCGGCAAGACCCGCGTGCTCACCCACCGCATCGCCCACCTGCTGGCCGAGCGGAACGTCCACTCGGGCCAGATCCTCGCGATCACCTTCACCAACAAGGCCGCGGGCGAGATGAAGGAGCGCGTGGAGCAGCTCGTCGGCCCGCGCGCGCACGCGATGTGGGTGATGACCTTCCACAGCGCGTGCGTGCGCATCCTGCGCCGGGAGAGCAAGAGGCTCGGCTTCACCTCGTCGTTCTCGATCTACGACGCCGCCGACAGCAAGCGCCTGATGGCCCTGGTCTGCCGCGACCTGGACCTCGACCCCAAGCGCTTCCCGCCCAAGTCCTTCAGCGCCAAGATCAGCAACCTGAAGAACGAGCTGATCGACGAGGAGGACTTCGCCGCCCGGGCCGCCGACGGCTTCGAGAAGACCCTCGCCCAGGCCTACGCCCTGTACCAGTCGCGGCTGCGCGAGGCGAACGCGCTGGACTTCGACGACCTGATCATGACGACGGTCAACCTGCTGCGCGCCTTCCCGGACGTCGCCGAGCACTACCGCCGCCGCTTCCGGCACGTCCTGGTCGACGAGTACCAGGACACCAACCACGCCCAGTACGCCCTCGTACGGGAACTCGTCGGCACCGGGGAGCGCGCCGCCGGCGAGGCGGACACCCCGCCGGGCGAGCACGACATCCCGCCGGCCGAGCTGTGCGTCGTGGGTGACGCGGACCAGTCGATCTACGCCTTCCGAGGCGCGACGATCCGCAACATCCTCCAGTTCGAGGAGGACTACCCGGACGCGACGACGATCCTGCTGGAGCAGAACTACCGCTCCACGCAGACCATCCTGTCCGCCGCCAACGCGGTCATCGAGCGCAACGAGTCCCGCCGCCCCAAGAACCTGTGGACCAACGCCGGCCAGGGCGCCCGGATCACCGGGTACGTCGCCGACACCGAGCACGACGAGGCCCAGTTCGTCGCCGACGAGATAGACCGCCTGGTCGACGCGGGCCAGGCGCGCGCCTCGGACGTCGCCGTCTTCTACCGCACCAACGCCCAGTCCCGTGTCTTCGAAGAGGTCTTCATCCGCGTCGGCCTGCCCTACAAGGTCGTCGGCGGCGTCCGCTTCTACGAACGCAAGGAGGTCCGGGACGTCCTGTCCTATCTGCGTGTCCTCGCCAACCCCGAGGACTCGGTGCCGCTGCGCCGCATCCTCAACGTGCCCAAGCGGGGCATCGGCGAGCGCGCGGAGGCGATGATCGACGCCCTCGCCCAGCGCGAGAGGATCAGCTTCCCGCAGGCCCTGAAGCGGGTGGACGAGGCGTACGGCATGGCCGCGCGCTCGACCAACGCGGTCAAGCGGTTCAACACGCTGATGGAGGAGCTGCGCACGATCGTCGAGTCCGGTGCCGGACCGGCCACCGTGCTCGAAGCGGTCCTGGAGCGCACCGGCTACCTCGCCGAGCTGCAGTCCTCCACCGACCCGCAGGACGAGACCCGGATCGAGAACCTCCAGGAACTCGCGGCCGTGGCCCTGGAGTTCGAGCAGGAGCGCGGCGAGGGCGAGCAGGGGACCCTCGCCGACTTCCTGGAGCAGGTCGCCCTGGTCGCCGACTCCGACCAGATCCCCGACGAGGAGGACGGCGGCGGCGTCATCACGCTGATGACCCTGCACACCGCCAAGGGCCTGGAGTTCCCGGTGGTGTTCCTCACCGGCATGGAGGACGGCGTCTTCCCGCACATGCGGGCCCTCGGCCAGACCAAGGAGCTGGAGGAGGAGCGGCGCCTCGCGTACGTGGGCATCACGCGCGCGCGGGAGCGGCTGTACCTCACCCGGTCGGCGATGCGCAGCGCCTGGGGCCAGCCGTCGTACAACCCGCCCTCCCGCTTCCTGGAGGAGATCCCGCCCGCCCACGTGGAGTGGAAGCGGACCGGGGCCACGGCCACGGCGCCGGCGTCCGGGATCGCGGCCTCGCTGTCCTCGACCCGGTCGCGTTCCTCGGCGTCGGGCGCGTCCGGGTTCGCCACCCGGCGCACGGCGGAGAAGCCGGTGGTCGGGCTGGCCGTCGGGGACCGGGTCACCCACGACCAGTTCGGGCTCGGCACGGTCGTCGCGGTGAAGGGCACGGGCGCGAACGCGGAGGCGACGATCGACTTCGGCGACACCAAGCCGAAGCGGCTGCTGCTGCGGTACGCGCCGGTGGAGAAGCTGTAGCCGCGTGGAAGAAGGGCCCCGCCGGCGAGCGGGGCCCCGCGGGTCAGGTGGGGTCGAGGCCGTGGCTGCGCAGCCACGGCAGGGGGTCTATCGCCGACCCGCCCGCCGGCCGGACCTCGAAGTGCAGGTGCGGGCCGGTGGAGTTGCCCGAGTTGCCGGAGTAGGCGATGGGCTCGCCGGCCTTCACGGTCGTACCGGAGGCGACGCGGTAGCTGGACAGGTGGCAGTACCAGGTCTCCGTGCCGTCCTTGGCCGTCACGATCATCATGTTGCCGTAGGCGCTGTTCCACTTGGTGGTGACGGTGCCGTCGGTGGCGGCCATCACCGTGGTGCCGTAGGAGACCGGGAAATCGATGCCGGAGTGCACCGACATCCAGTTGATGCCGGCCTGGCCGTAGTAGGCGCTGAGCCCGTGCTGCGCGACCGGCAGCGCGAACTTGGGACGCAGCCGCTCCTTGAGCGCCGCCTCCGCCGCCGCCTTCTTCTTCTCCATCTCCTGCTGCGCCTTGAGGTCGATCCGCTCCTGGGTGCGGCTCGCCCGGTCGGCGAAGTCGTCGGCGCCGGCGGAGAGGGTCTGGAGCTGGGAGTCCAGCTTGCTGTTGGCGACCGCCGGCTTGACCGGCTGCGCGTCCGAGGCGGTGGTGGCGGTCTCCTTGGAGTCGTCGGAGAGCGCGCCGACCGAGGCGGCGGCGATCCCCGCGACCCCCATCACACAGGCCGAGGGCACGGCGACGGTGAGCAGTGCCGAGCGCTTGGCGGGCGTACGGCGCCGGGAGCGGGCCGCGCCGCGCGAGCCCGCGCGGGCCGCCGGGACCGGGGTGACCTCCTCCTGGCCGTCCAGCAGCACGGTCACGGCGGGCAGTTCGCCGGTGGCGTCCGCCTCGTCCGGGGTGGGGGCCGCGTCGGTGAACCCGGATTCCGCGTACGGCTCGTGCGGGTAGGCCGGGGCCGGGTCGCCGGGGGTGTCGGTGCCGACCGCCTCGAAGGCCGCGGTGGCCTGCTGGTCGAACGGTTCGCCGTCCCGCGCGGGCCCGGCCGGCGCGCCCTGCCCGGCGGAGTTCCACTGCGTGGCGTCGTACGCGCCCGTGTCGAAGGTCTGGGTGCCCCACTCCCACTGCTGGGTGGAATCGTGGGTGCCCGACGGGTCGGGCTGCTGCCAGGCTCCCGTGTCCCACTGGCCGCTGACATCGTTTCCGGTGGCCTGTACGGGGACGGTCCAGGCGGTGGTGTCGTAGACCCCGGAGTCGTAGGCGGCCACGTGCTGGGCCGCGTACGGGTCGTAGGCCGGGAGCGGGCCGGTGCCGGACTGCCACTGGGCGGTGCCGTACGCGCCGGTGGTCGGCTCGCCACCCGGGAGGCTGCCGAAGAGCGGGTCGGAGTGGAAGCCCGTGGTGCTCGCGGAACCATCGGTAAAACCGGTGGCGTCATATCCGCCGTACGTGGTGAGGTCGTCGTAGGAGGCTTCCTGGGCTCCGTACGGCGCGTAGTGCCCGGTGGAGGCGTCGGAAGCCGGGGCCGGGGTGGTCATCGTCCCCGACGGGTGACGGTCGTTCACCAACTTCTCTTTCGCCTCGACAACAGGGGCTGCCAGAGCAGTGCGGCGACTGTACCCGGCAGTACCTGGGCGCGACAATCTTCGGACGGTTTCGCGTGGGCCGTAAACGGGCATTCGGCCGTGTTTCGGGGGCTCCCAACGCGACTTTGGCTTTGCGTTCGAAGAATGTTCGAGGTCGTGCGGCGTTTTGTGCCGGCTGTGTACGGCCTGTCAGGCGCCCGTGTGCCGCCTCCCGCTGTCGGCCCGCGCGCCGGCCGGCCGGTCCCGGGCCGCCGTCAGGCCACGGTGAGGCCGCCGGGGAGCCGGTCCCCGGGGTGCGGGGCGTCGAGGACCTCGCGTATGGCGGTCGCCACGGCCGGATGCACGGGCAGTGCGAGATGGCCGATGCCGGTCACCCGGACGTTGAGCGCGTCGAGATCCGGGTGGGTCAGGCAGGCCGTCTCCAGCGGGACCATCAGCGAGTCCAGGTCGCTCCAGAAGCTCACGAAACGGGTCCGGCAGCCGGACGCGGGCCGGGTCAGCTCCTCGATCACCGCGGAGCCCGGCCGCATCTGCCGCACGATCGGATGCGCGTCCGCCAGCGGCGCGACCCGGGTGCCGGAGTGCGGGGTGCCCAGCGTGACCAGAGTGCGCACCCGGCCGTCACCGCCGAGACACTGTGCGTAATAGCGCGCGATCAGACCGCCGAGACTGTGTCCCACGATGTCGACCCGCGCGCTGCCGGTGCGCTCGCAGATCTCCTCGATGTGCCGGCCGAGCAGTTCCGCGGCGACCCGTATGTCGCAGGTGAGCGGGGAGTAGTTGAGGGACTCGACGCGCTGGCGGCCGTGCTGGGCGAGGGCGCGGCGCAGCAGCACGAACACCGAGCGGTTGTCGATGAAGCCGTGCAGCAGCACGACCGGCGGGGCGGGGCGGACCGGCAGCCGGGCGGTGCCGTCGTCCGGGGCGGGCAGGGCGGCGGGGTGGCGTTCGCGGATCACGCCGGTCGGATAGAGCAGCAGGTGGCCCGCCAGAACGGCGGCGTCCAGGGCTGTCGCCCGCAGCAGCGTCATGGACGGTCCGGCCAGTCTGCCCGGCCACAGCCGGCGGCAGAGCGGGAGAAAGAGCGGCAGTGCTCCGGTGACCTTCATCGGCCGACCTCCTGTCGGCACGCGAAGGTCGTCCTCGGCCCTCGTGCGCCTCATGTCCCACCATGTGATTTCCCCCTCGCCGCGCACCGTAAAACCGCCGGGTGCGGGATGCTGGGGATAACGTTCGTTCACTTCGACGCTGGCGGAACGCGCCAAAAGTGCGGTACTTGTCGGTGGAACGGAAGCGATCGCTTCCGTGGTCGCTTGATGGAGGCAGTGATGGGTGTGGCAGCCGGTCCGATCCGCGTGGTGGTCGCCAAGCCGGGGCTCGACGGCCACGATCGCGGGGCCAAGGTCATCGCGCGGGCGCTGCGCGACGCCGGTATGGAGGTCATCTACACCGGGCTCCACCAGACGCCGGAGCAGATCGTCGCAACCGCCATCCAGGAGGACGCCGACGCGATCGGCCTGTCCATCCTCTCCGGCGCCCACAACACGCTGTTCGCCGCGGTCATCGACCTGCTCAAGGAGCGGGAGGCCGAGGACATCCTCGTCTTCGGCGGCGGCATCATCCCGGAGGAGGACATCGCGCCGCTGAAGGAGAAGGGCGTCGCGGAGATCTTCACCCCCGGTGCGACGACCACGGCGATCGTGGAATGGGTGCGGGAGAACGTCCGTCAGCCGGCCGCGTCCGGCGGCTGAGCGCCCTCCTCCCGCGGGGCGGCGGGCGGCCGGAGTTCCCGGGTCATCTCCGCCCGCAGCCGCAGCGTGGTGACCAGCCGCTGGAACGCCTCCGCCCAGTACCCGCCGGCGCCCGGCGCGGCGTCCTCCGGCTCCTCGGGCAGCGCGAGCAGCGTCTCCAGACGCGTCGCCTCCGCCGGGTCCAGGCAGCGCTCCGCCAGCCCCATCACCCCGCTGAAGCTCCACGGGTAACTGCCGGCGTCCCGGGCGATGTCGAGGGCGTCCACCACCGCCCGGCCCAGTGGCGGAGCCCACGGCACCGCGCACACCCCGAGCAGCTGGAACGCCTCCGACAGGCCGTGCGTGGCGATGAACCCGGCCACCCACGCGGCCCGGCGGTCCGGTTCCAGCGCGGCCAGCAGCTTCGCCCGCTCCGCCAGGGACACCGCGCCCGGGCCGCCCGCCTCCGGCGCCGACGGCGAGCCGAGCAGCGCCCGCGACCACGCGGCGTCCCGCTGCCGGACCGCCGCCCGGCACCAGGCCGCGTGGAGTTCGCCCTGCCAGCCGTCCGTCACCGGCAGCGCCACGATCTCCTCGGGCGTCCGGCCGCCCAGCCGCCCCGGCCAGGTGCCGAGCGGGGCGGACTCCACCAACTGGCCGAGCCACCACGACCGTTCCCCGCGGCCCGCCGGGGGCGTGGCCACCACGCCGTCCCGCTCCATGTCCGCGTCGCACGCGAGCGGCGCCTCCACCACGATCGCCGGCGTGTCCCCGGTCCGGTCCAGGGCCACGCACGCCCTCGCCCGTACGGCCATCCGCGCGGCGAGCGCCGAGCCCGGCAGCGCCGACAGCAGATCCGCCGCGGTGGCCCGCACATTGCGGCTGCGGTCGCCCAACGCCCGTTCCAGGAAAGGCTCGTCCGCGTCCGACAGACCCGTGCGGAGCGAGTCCAGGAACATCAGGCGGTCCTCCGCGCGCTCCGACACCCACGTCGACGCCAGCAGCTCCCGTCCCCGCGCGGGCGTACGGGCGCGCAACGCGCCGAGCAGCGCCGCCCGCTCCGCGAACAGCCCCTCCTGCCACAGCCGGCGCACCGCCTCCGCGTCCTCGGGGCCCGGCAGCGCCGCGCCGCCGCCGGGGGCGGCGCGCAGGGCGAACCGCCAGTCCGGGTTCAGCCGGGCCAGCCACAGGGCGCGCGGCCCGGCGAACGCCAGCGCCGCCGGGCGCAGGTCGGTGCGGCCGCGGGCCGCGTCCAGCAGGGCGGGCAGGACCTGCGGGGGCGCCGCGTACCCGTGCGCGTTGGCCGCCGCGAGCCACTGCGGAAGCAGTTCCATCAGGTCCGGGGAGCTGCCCCGGCGCCCGCTGCCCGCGCCGCCGGAGCGGTCGGCCAGCAGGGTGGTGAGCCGGCGTGCCGCGGGCGCGGGCAGGGGCGGGCGCGGATCGGCGGGCGCCCGCTCGGGCCGTCGGGCCGCCGGTCCGGGACGCAGCCCGGCCCGCCGTCGCACCGTCGCCGCGGCCGCCGCGTCGAGCAGCGCGGCCGGTGCCGTGCGGCCGGGCGGGACGCGCGCCGGGGCGCGCCGGTCGGTGCCGAGGAGCGCGCTCGTGACCAGTTCCTCCCAGGTGCCGTCCGGAACCGCCGTGTCCCTGCCGCCCGGTGTCCCGCTCATCACGTTCCCTCCCCTTCGCCCGCCTGCCCATGGGTGTCCGTACGGCCGGTCAGCACAGCGGCACCGCCTCGCCCGCGCCCTCCGGCCACGCCGTGAGCGGGGTGAACCCGCGGTGGCCCGCTTCCCCGAAGACGGTGACGGGGGCGCCGCCGGACAGCGCGACCAGCCGCCACAGGCCGGGCCGGGAGCGGGCGGACCCGGTCAGCGGCAGGGCCGTGTCCGTGTCGGCGTCGGCCAGCTGCCACCGGTCGCCGTCCGGGACCGGCACCACCCGGCCGAGGGTCACCGGGACCGCCTCCAGCCAGGGGTCGTCGCGCAGCGCCTCGCCGTACCGGGCCACCGCCTCGGCGGTGGTCGTCCCCGGCGGGCGGAACGCGGCCGGGGACGGCGCGGCGAACCGCTCGCCCAGGGCGGCCCGGGCCCGGCCCTCGCCCGGATACGCCGTCAGCTCCGCCTCCACGGCCAGGCCGACCGGCAGGGACAGCTCCGGGGGCCGGCCCGCCGCGCCGTACGACAGCAGCTGCCGGGTCCGGCCGGACTCCGCGCCGTGCAGCCATATCCGGCGCGTCGTCAGTTTCGGGTCCACCACGTCGTATTGCGCGAGGACCAGCCAGCGGTCGCGCAGCGGCGGGCCGGCGGGTGCGGCGGGCAGGCCGATCCGGGAGCGGACCGTGGCCGCGAGGGCGTCCGGCAGCCGGTCCCGGCGCAGCCAGCCCTGGTCGAGCAGGTGCAGCAGCGCGCACTCCTCCAGCAGCCGTGCCGGCCAGCCCGCGCCGGACGCCGGGACCGCCCCCAGCTCCCGCACGCGCGCGGCCAGCCCGGGCGCCTGCGCGTCGACCATGCGGGCCGCCGTCTCGTCCCACCAGCCGTACCCCGCCTGTTCGACCGCGGCCAGGCCGCCGCGCAGCAGGTCCGCCAGGCGCTGCTCCAGCTCGGTCGCGCCCGCCGTGATCCGCTCGGCCCGGCGCTCGGCACGCCGCCGGGCCGCCTCCGGATCGGCGGGGCCGCCGGCCGGCCCCGCCCCGTCCCGTGCCCCTGCGGCCTCCCCCCGGCCGCGCCGCCCCGCGAGCCACTGCCCGGCCCAGTCCGGCGGCCGCGCGCCGTCCGGCACCGCGTCCCCGTCACCCGCCCACAGCAGGAGCAGGCCGAGCGCGTGCTTGCACGGGAACTTACGGCTCGGGCATCCGCACCTGTACGCCGGGCCGGCCAGGTCCACCACCGTCTGGTACGGCCTGCTGCCGCTGCCCTTGCACAACCCCCACACCGCGCCCTGTCCGCTCCCGGTCCCGGACCACGGCCCGGCCACCCCGAGCTTGCTCCCCGCCTTGTGTGACGCGGCGTCAGGCGCCAGTGCCAGCACCTGGTCCGCGGTCCAGCGCACCCCCTGCTCAGTCATGCCGACGACGGTAGGCCCCGCCACTGACAATCGCCCCGGCGAGCGCGTTCGCGCAGGTCACAGCGATTGTCAGTGGCGTGGTGCACGGTGGGTGCCAGAACCGAACCGGCCGAGCTGGAGGGGGCCTCAGCCATGACTGTGTCCGCGGAACCGACGACCGCCACACCCCACCGCGACGAGACCGCGCAGGTGCTGCGACCGCACGCCGAGCACGCCTTCGCGGCCGAACTCGCCGCGCTCGCCGCGCAGGACGACCGCCCGCGCCCGGCCCGCTGGAAGCTGTCGCCCTGGGCGGTGGCGACCTATCTGCTCGGCGGCACCCTGCCGGACGGCACGGTGATCACCCCCAAGTACGTGGGCCCGCGCCGCATCGTCGAGGTCGCCGTCACCACGCTCGCCACCGACCGCGCCCTGCTCCTGCTCGGGGTCCCCGGCACCGCGAAGACCTGGGTGTCGGAGCACCTGGCCGCCGCCGTCAGCGGTGACTCCACGCTGCTGGTGCAGGGCACGGCCGGCACCCCGGAGGAGGCGATCCGCTACGGCTGGAACTACGCGCGGCTCCTCGCCCACGGCCCGAGCCGCGAAGCCCTGGTGCCCAGCCCCGTCATGCGGGCCATGGCCGAGGGCATGACGGCCCGGGTGGAGGAGCTGACCCGGATCCCGGCCGACGTGCAGGACACGCTGATCACGATCCTGTCCGAGAAGACCCTGCCCGTCCCCGAACTGGGCGAGGAGGTCCAGGCGGTCCGCGGGTTCAACCTCATCGCCACCGCCAACGACCGCGACCGCGGGGTCAACGACCTCTCCAGCGCCCTGCGCCGCCGCTTCAACACCGTGGTGCTGCCGCTGCCCGAGAGCGCCGAAGCGGAGGTCGACATCGTCACCCGCCGGGTCGAACAGCTCGGCCGCTCCCTGGACCTGCCGGCCGCGCCCGACGGCATCGAGGAGATCCGCCGGGTCGTCACCGTCTTCCGCGAGCTGCGCGACGGCATCACCGCCGACGGCCGGACGAAGCTCAAGTCCCCCAGCGGCACGCTGTCCACCGCGGAGGCCATCTCCGTCGTCACCAGCGGCCTCGCGCTCGCCACCCACTTCGGCGACGGCGTGCTGCGCCCCGGCGATGTCGCGGCCGGCATCCTCGGCGCCGTCGTCCGCGATCCGGCGGCCGACCGGGTCGTCTGGCAGGAGTATCTGGAGACGGTCGTGCGCGAGCGCGAGGGCTGGACCGACTTCTACCGCGCCTGCCGGGAGGCCGGCGCATGACCGGCATCGGGGAGGGCACGGCCTACGACGCCGGGCCGTTGCTGCTGGGCGTGCGGCACCACGGACCCGGTTCCGCGCGCGCGGTGCGGGCCGCGCTGGACGCCGCCCGGCCCGCCGTCGTCCTCGTCGAGGGCCCGCCCGAGGCCGACGCGCTGATCCCGCTGGCCGCCGACCCCGCTCTGCGGCCCCCGGTCGCCCTCCTCGCGCACGCCGTCGACGAGCCCGGCCGCTCGGCCTTCTGGCCGTTCGCCGAGTTCAGCCCCGAGTGGGTGGCCGTCCGCTGGGCCCTGGCACACGACGTCCCCGCCCGCTTCATCGACCTGCCGGCCACGCACACCCTGGCGTGGCGGGAGGGAGGGGGAACGGGGGAGCACGACGCGGCCGGCGACGAGGACGGCCGCGACGACCTGGGGCGCGGACCGGACGGCGGCGAGGGGGGTCCCGACGGCCGCGGGCGACGTTCCGAGGGCCGCGACGGCGGGGCGGACGGGGGCGCGGGCGGGCCGGGCGCAGGCGTGAGCGGTGCGGACGGGTGCGCGCTCGGTCCGGGGAGCGGGGAGGGCGCGGGTGACGTCGAGGAGATCCGGGTCGATCCGCTCGCCGTGCTCGCCCAGGCGGCCGGGTACGACGATCCGGAGCGCTGGTGGGAGGACGTCGTCGAGCACCGGGGGCCGGGCGCCGGCGACCCCTTCGCGCCGTTCGCGGCGGTGGAGGAGGCCATGACCGCGCTGCGCGAGCGGTACGGCGCCGGCGGGCGCCGGGACCTCGTCCGCGAAGCCCACATGCGGCTGCGGCTGCGGGCGGCGCGCAAGGAGTTCGGACGCGCCGTGGCCGTGGTGTGCGGGGCGTGGCACGTGCCCGCGCTCCGCGAGCAGACCACCGTCGCCGCCGACCGCGCCCTGCTCCGGGGCCTGCCGAAGATCAGGACCGATGTCACCTGGGTGCCCTGGACGCACCGCAGACTGGCCCGGGCCGGAGGGTACGGCGCCGGCATCGAGTCGCCCGGCTGGTACGAGCACCTCTTCCGGGCCCCCGACCGGCCCGTGGAGCGATGGCTGACGAAGGTGGCCGGACTGCTGCGCGAGGAGGACCGGATCGTGTCCTCCGCACACGTCATCGAGGCCGTCAGGCTCGCGGAGACGCTGGCGGCGCTGCGGGGCCGCCCGCTGCCCGGCCTCGGTGAGACCACCGACGCGGTGCGCGCGGTGCTGTGCGAGGGCTCGGACGTGCCACTGGCGCTGGTGCACGACCGGCTGGTGGTCGGTGACGCCCTGGGCGAGGTGCCGGAGTCGGCGCCCGCCGTGCCGTTGCAGCGCGACCTGGCCCGGCGGCAGCGCTCGCTGCGGCTCAGGCCCGAGGCAGCGGAGCGCGACCTGGAGCTGGACCTGCGCGGCGGCACCGACGCCGGGCGCAGCCGGCTGCTGCACCGGCTGAGGCTGCTCGGCGTCGACTGGGGGGAGCCGGTCCGGTCCCGGGGCGGTACGGGCACGTTCCGGGAGAGCTGGCGGCTGCGCTGGGAGCCCGAGCTGTCGGTGCGGGTCGCCGAGGCGGGCGTGTGGGGGACGACCGTACGGGCGGCGGCCCGGGCCAGGGCCGAGGCGGACGCGGCGGCGGCGCGCGCCCTGGCCGACGTCACCGCGCTCGCCGAGCAGTGCCTGCTGGCCGGGCTGCCGGAGGCGCTGCCCGTGGTCATGCGGGTGCTCGCCGACCGGGCCGCCCTCGACACGGACGTCGGCCACCTCGCCCAGGCCCTGCCCGCCCTGGTCCGCTCCCTGCGCTACGGCGACGTGCGCGGCACCGACACCGGGGCGCTGGCCGAGGTCGCCGCGGGCCTCGCCGAGCGCGTCTTCGTCGGCCTGCCCCCGGCCTGCACCGCCCTCGACGCCGACGCGGCGGACGAGATGCGCGACCACGTGGACGCCGTCCACACCGCGGTGGGCCTGCTGACGGAGAGCCTGACCGGGGCGGGCACGAAGCCCCCCGGCGCGGAGGCGGGCGGTGACGGCCGGTCCTCCCGCGGGGACGGCACGCTCCCCACCGGCGGTCACGGCACCGTCGGTGGCCTGCGGGACCGCTGGCGGACGGTGCTGCGGGCGCTCTCGTCGCGGGACACCGTGCCCGGTGTCATCCGGGGGCGGGCCGTGCGGCTGCTGCTGGACGACGGTGCGTCACGGCCCGAGGAGGCGGCCCGGCTGATGGGGCTCGCGCTGTCACCGGGCACGCCGCCCGCCGATGCCGCCGCCTGGATCGAAGGGTTCGCCGGCGGCGGGGGCGGGCTGCTGCTGGTCCACGACGAGCGGCTGCTCGGCCTGCTCGACACCTGGCTGACCGGGGTGCCGGCGGACGCCTTCACCGACGTGCTGCCGCTGCTGCGGCGCACCTTCGCGGCGTACGACCCGGGGGTGCGCAGAACCCTCGGCGAACTGGTCCGGCGCGGCCCCGGCGGCCGTCCGGACGGCACGGCGCGGGCAGCCGTGGTCCCCGGTTTCGCCGCCGAGCCGGACACCGGACGCGCCGACGCCGTACTGCCGGCGCTGCGGCTGCTGCTCGGCCCGGAGGCGGACGGGGACACGGACAGGACGGACACGAAGGATCGCGAGAGCCTCGCGGGGGTGGGCACATGACGGACACGACGGCCGGACCGGCACAGGCACACGCACAGGCACCGGGACAGGCGGCGGACCCGGCGCGGGAGCGGCTGCGGCGCTGGCGGCTGGTGCTCGGCGGGGACCAGGCCGACGGCACCGGATGCACGCTGTCCGGCCGGGACGCGGCGATGGACGGCGCGCTGGCCGCGCTCTACGGCAAGGGGGACCGGCCGCAGCCGGGACGGGACCGTTCGGCCGGGCTCGGTGCCTCGGCGCCGTCCGTGGCGCGCTGGCTCGGGGACATCCGCGACTACTTCCCGTCCTCCGTCGTCCAGGTCATGCAGCGCGACGCCATCGACCGGCTCGGCCTCGCCTCCCTGCTGCTGGAACCGGAGATGCTCCAGGCGGTGGAGCCCGACGTGCACCTGGTCGGCACGCTGCTCTCGCTGCACAAGGCGATGCCGGAGACCACCCGGGAGACCGCCCGCGCCGTCGTGCGCAAGGTGGTCGATGAGCTGGAGGAGCGGCTCGCCACCCGCACCCGGGCCACCCTCACCGGCGCCCTGGACCGCAGCGCGCGCGTCCGGCGCCCGCGCCACCACGACATCGACTGGAACCGCACGATCGCGGCCAACCTCAAGCACTACCTGCCCGAGCACCGCACGGTCGTACCGGAACGGCTGATCGGCTACGGGCGGGCCGCGCGGTCGGTGCGCAAGGAGGTCGTCCTCTGCGTCGACCAGTCCGGGTCGATGGCGGCGTCCGTCGTGTACGCGTCGGTGTTCGGGGCGGTCCTCGCCTCCATGCGGTCGATCAGCACCCGGCTCGTCGTCTTCGACACGGCGGTCGCCGACCTCACCGACCAGCTGGACGACCCCGTCGACGTGCTCTTCGGCACCCAGCTCGGCGGCGGCACGGACATCAACCGGGCGCTCGCCTACTGCCAGGAGCGGATCACCCGGCCGGCCGAGACCGTCGTCGTGCTGATCAGCGACCTCTACGAGGGCGGGATCCGTGACGAGATGCTCAAGCGGGTCGCCGCGATGCAGGCGTCCGGGGTGCGGTTCGTGGCGCTGCTCGCGCTGTCGGACGAGGGGGCGCCCGCCTACGACCGGGAGCACGCGGCGGCGCTCGCCGCGCTCGGCGCACCGGCCTTCGCCTGCACCCCCGACCTGTTCCCCGACGTGATGGCGGCGGCCCTGGAGAAGCGCCCGCTGCCGGTACCCGACCCGGTGTGACCCGGACGGCCTCGACACCGGCCGGGAGCACGCGGCGGCGCGCGTCTCACCGGGCCCGTCCGCGCCCGGTGAGACCGCGCGGATCACCCGCGGACACCCGACGGCACCCATAGGACGGCACCCCGTGCCAGGGAATGCGGCATCATGTGACAGGTATCACCGCGCGTGTGTGACCCTCGATTTAGGGAGCCCCCGCAAGCGGCGATAACCTGCGAGACGGACATGCCGCGCGCTCGGACACCGTGTGCGCCTCCCTTGTGACAAGCGGACGTCACGTTGCCCTTCGCGGCACGCCCACGCATCCAACGAACCGCGAGATCACTGATAGGGACGGAAGCGCGTGGACCTGTTCGAGTACCAGGCGAGGGACCTCTTCGCCAAGCACGATGTACCGGTGCTGGCCGGTGAAGTCATCGACACGCCTGAGGCGGCGCGCGAGATCACCGAGCGGCTCGGCGGCAAGTCCGTCGTCAAGGCGCAGGTGAAGGTCGGTGGCCGCGGTAAGGCCGGTGGCGTGAAGCTCGCCGCCACCCCGGACGAGGCCGTTGCCCGCGCGACGGACATCCTCGGCATGGACATCAAGGGCCACACGGTCCACAAGGTCATGATCGCCGAGACCGCTCCGGAGATCGTCGAGGAGTACTACGTCTCCTTCCTCCTCGACCGCGCCAACCGCACCTTCCTCTCCATCGCCTCCGTCGAGGGCGGCATGGAGATCGAGGAGGTGGCGGCCACCCGTCCGGAGGCCGTCGCCAAGACCCCGATCGACCCGATCGACGGTGTGGACGAGGCCAAGGCCCGCGAGATCGTCGAGGCCGCCAAGTTCCCGGCCGAGGTCGCGGACAAGGTCGCGAACGTCCTGGTCAGGCTGTGGGACACCTTCATCAAGTCGGACGCCCTCCTGGTCGAGGTGAACCCGCTGGCGAAGGTCGCCTCCGGCGAGGTCATCGCCCTGGACGGCAAGGTGTCGCTGGACGACAACGCCGAGTTCCGCCACGACTGGGACGAGCTGCACGACAAGGCCGCCGCCAACCCGCTCGAGGCGGCTGCCAAGGAGAAGGGCCTCAACTACGTCAAGCTCGAGGGCGAGGTCGGCATCATCGGCAACGGCGCCGGTCTCGTCATGAGCACCCTGGACGTCGTCGCGTACGCCGGTGAGAAGCACGGTGGCGTCAAGCCCGCCAACTTCCTGGACATCGGCGGCGGCGCCTCCGCCCAGGTGATGGCGAACGGCCTGGAGATCATCCTGGGCGACCCGGACGTGAAGTCCGTCTTCGTGAACGTCTTCGGTGGCATCACCGCCTGCGACGAGGTCGCCAACGGCATCGTGCAGGCCCTGAAGCTCCTGGAGGACCGCGGCGAGAAGGTCGAGAAGCCGCTCGTCGTCCGCCTCGACGGCAACAACGCCGAGCTGGGCCGGAAGATCCTCACGGACGCCGACCACCCGCTGGTGCAGCGCGTCGACACCATGGACGGCGCGGCCGACAAGGCCGCCGAGCTGGCCGCCGCCAAGTAAGCACGAGGACGAGGACTCAAACCACCATGGCTATCTGGCTCAACAAGGACAGCAAGGTCATCGTCCAGGGCATGACCGGCGCCACCGGCATGAAGCACACCAAGCTCATGCTCGGTGACGGCACGAACGTCGTGGGCGGCGTGAACCCGCGCAAGGCGGGTCAGACCGTGGACTTCGACGGCACCGAGGTACCCGTCTTCGGCACCGTCAAGGAGGCCATCGAGGCCACCGGCGCCAACGTCTCCGTCATCTTCGTGCCGGAGAAGTTCACCAAGGACGCGGTCGTCGAGGCCATCGACGCCGAGATCCCGCTGGCCGTCGTCATCACCGAGGGCATCGCCGTGCACGACACGGCCTCGTTCTGGGCGTACGCCGGCAAGAAGGGCAACAAGACCCGCATCATCGGCCCGAACTGCCCCGGCATCATCACCCCGGGCCAGTCGAACGTCGGCATCATCCCGGGCGACATCACCAAGCCGGGCCGCATCGGCCTGGTGTCGAAGTCGGGCACGCTGACGTACCAGATGATGTACGAGCTGCGCGACATCGGCTTCTCCACGGCCGTCGGCATCGGTGGCGACCCGATCATCGGCACCACCCACATCGACGCCCTGGCCGCGTTCCAGGACGACCCCGAGACCGACCTCATCGTGATGATCGGTGAGATCGGCGGCGACGCCGAGGAGCGTGCCGCGGCGTTCATCAAGGAGAACGTGACCAAGCCGGTCGTCGGCTACGTCGCGGGCTTCACCGCGCCGGAGGGCAAGACCATGGGTCACGCCGGCGCCATCGTCTCCGGCTCCTCCGGCACCGCACAGGCCAAGAAGGAGGCCCTGGAGGCCGCCGGCGTCAAGGTCGGCAAGACCCCGACCGAGACGGCGAAGCTGGCCCGGGAGATCCTCTCGGCCTGAACGGCTTAGCACCGCCTCGGCAGGCCCGTCCCCCCACCGGGACGGGCCTGCCGACGTTCCACCGTGCCGCGGCATGCCGCCGCGCCGGCCGCCGTCCTCACCGGGCCTGCGGGGCCAGTCGCTGCGGGCCGTTGGTCTCCGTTCCGGCCAGCTTCTCCCGCAGGGCGCGCTCCTGCCGGGACAGCGGACCCATTCCGCCCGCCGCCGGTACTCCCCGAACCGCCTGCGCCGGGGCGATCGGCGGCTCGTACCGGGTCGGCGCCGTGCGCAGCGTGAGCGTCGTCGCGCCGACGATCGTGACCGTGAAGGCGATGGCCGCCCGGGTCCAGAAGACGTTCCGGCGCTCACCGCCGGTCCGTACGTGGGTGGGCCGGGCCGCGCTCAGCCGTTCGGCCGAGGCCAGTTCGAGCAGCCGGCGGTGGAGCGCGGCGGGATCGGCCAGTTCCGGCAGCCGCGCGGCCACCGCCTCGCGCGCATGAGTCAGCCGGTTCGCGGCGGCCGGGGTGCTCGCCTCCGTCTCCGCCGCCGTCTCCGGCAGATCGAGCCCCACACCGTCGTACAGGACGAGCGTGCGCCGGTAGGCCGGCGGCAGCGTGAGCAGCGCGTGCAGCAGCTCCCGGTCGGCCGGTTCGGCGGGCGGGGGCTCCGGGGACCGGTGGCGGGGGCGGAACCGGTGCCAGGGGGAGAGCGCCCAGTCGTACGCCACCGCCCGCACCCACCCGGCCGGGTCCCGGTCCCGGGCCACGTCCGGCCAGCGCTGCCAGGCCAGCTGGAAGGCCCGCTCCACCGCCTCGCGGGCCAGCTCCCGGCGCCCGGTGAGCAGATAGGTCTGGCGCACGAGGGCCGGGGCGCAGAAGGCGTAGAGGGCGTCGAAGGCTTGAGCGGGCGTCAGCTGCGGGGACGGGCCGGACGGTGCGCCGGCCGGTTGCTCCGCATCCGCGTCCGTGGTGTCCGGGCCCGTGCGCCCGGACGTCTTCTGATCCGGCGTCAGCGGCCGGGACCGGCGCAGGCGTCGGCGGTTGCCCGGCGGTGGCGGGCCGGCGGTGGTCTGCGTCGTCACCATGCACCCTTTCGTACGAAAAAGAACATAAACATATATTGGGCGACACATCGGGCGTTCGCCCGTTACACCGGGAAAGCGCGTGTCGTTGGGAGCATGGCGTGCGTGATCCGGATGACCGTTCGCCCCTCCTCGTCGTCGCCCGCGCTCTCCCGGCTGCGCGACCGCTCGCCCGGACTCGCCGCGAGCCTGCTGGCCGGGGCCGTCGCGGCCGGTCTGGGCCTCGGCTCGCTGGCGGTGCTCGTGATGGCGCTGTGGGTCGGCTCGCCGTACCCCGACAGCGGGCCGGCCGGTGCGCTGCACGTCGCCACCGGTCTGTGGCTGCTGGCGCACGGCGTCGAACTGGTCCGCGCCGACACGCTGTCCGGCGCCCCGATGCCCGTCGGCGTCACCCCGCTGCTGCTGCTCGCCCTGCCGGTGTGGCTGCTGTACCGGGCGGCCCGGGACGCCACCGACGCGCCCGCCGACCCGGACGGCCCGCCGCCGGTGCCCGCGCGCACGGCGTGGACGGGCGTGGTCCTCGGCTATCTGGGCGTCGGTGCCGCAGCGGCGCTGTACTGCGCGGGCGGCGAACCGCACCCGCACTGGGGCTGGCTGACGGTGTGCCTGCCGGCGGTGGCGGCGGGCGCGGCCGGCGCCGGGGTGTGGTCGGCCCACGGCCACCCGCCCGAGCCCGTGCTGCGCGTGCTCGCGGTGCTGCCGGGACGGGTGCGGCGGCTGGTGTTCGGCGGGGACGAGCGGGCCCGGCTGGGCGCGGCGGCACGGGCGGCCGGTGCCGCCACGGCGGTGCTCCTCGGCGGCGGGGCCCTGCTGGTCGGGGTGTCGCTGGTGTGGCACGGCGCGTCGGTGCGAGGGTCCTTCCTCCAGCTGGCGGAGGGCTGGACGGGCCGCTTCGCCGTCCTGCTGCTCGGCATCGCGCTGATCCCCAACGCCGCGCTGTGGGCCGCGTCCTACGCCCTCGGCCCCGGCTTCGCCCTCGGCGACGGACACCTGGTCGGTCCCTTCGCCTCCGACCCCGCTCCGCTGCTGCCGCCGTTCCCGCTGCTGGCCGCGGTGCCGGAACCGGGGGCCGGTGCGCCGCAGAACTGGGCGGCGGGGCTGGTGCCGGCGGTGGCCGCGGTGACGGCGGGGTGGTTCGTGGCGCGGGCGGCGGTGCGGCGGCCGGGACCCGGGGAGCCGGCCCGGGCCCGCTGGACGGTCGGCCAGACCGCCGGGGTGGTGCTGCTGACGGCGGTGGTCTGCGCGGCGGCCGTCGCCCTGCTCACCGCGCTCGCCGGCGGACCGCTGGGCGTGGCCGCGCTGTCCCGACTGGGCCCGCCGTGGGCGCGCGCCGGGGGCGCGGCGGCGGTCTGGACCTCGGTGTTCGCGCTGCCGGCGGCCCTCCTCGCCCGTGCCTGGTGGCTGCTGCGCGGCCGGCGTCCGCGCCTCGGCGGGGGCCCGGCGCCGGGGGCCGAGGAGGGGGATGCGGCGCAGGAGGGGGCGCCGGGGGAGAGGGGAGGCGGCACGGCCGCCGGCGCGTCCCCTCTCCCGGCGAAGCAGGGGGCGGCCGGGGAGACGCCGGACAGGGGAGAGCCGCCGGAGCCGGGCACGGGCGCCGCCGGGACCGCGGCGGGGGCCGGTCACGGGGGCGCCGGGACCGGCGCGACCGCGTCCGGGGCCAGGCGGTGGGGCCGGGACAGGCGGAGGGTGCCGGTCCAGGCGGAGGCCGCGGCCGAGACCGCCGAGGAGGACCTCTACGACTTCCTCCCCGCCGAAGATCCCTTCCCGACGCCGTTCACCGAGTCCCGCGCGGGCGACTGGCACGACGACATGGCCCGTGCCTCCCGCTGGGCGGCCCTGAGGCGGGCCGCGTCGGACTCCGCCCCCGCTCCGGCCGCCGAGCCGTCACCCGCGGAGCCGCCCGGGCATCCGCCCGCCGCCCCGGAGCACCACCCCGGCACCCGGCCGCACTCCGCGGAGTGAGGAGCGGAGCGAGGAGCGGGACACAGCCGCCCCCTCCAGCTCCCACCACCCACTGGTCCCCGGTCTCGGGGCGACCAGGGTCATGCCCTGGACCGGCCACGGCCTCGCTGCCGGCCCGCCCGGTCCCGCCGGGACCCGGTCCCGGCCGGCCGGAGCCGTGCGCCCCGACCCCCCGCCCTCGCGCGGAAACCCCCGGACGGGTGACTCCTGCCGGTCCGTCCGCCCGAGCCCGAGTCGCCGGTGCTCCCCGCCCCGGCGCTCGGCCGGGAACCGGTCTCAGTCGTTCTGGTCGCCCAGGATGTCCCGCAGCTGGTGCGGGAGCAGGGTCTCGCAGGACTGCTTGGCCTCGTGGGTGAGGGCGTCGCCGACGCAGGTGTAGTAGTCGCGGTAGACCAGCTGGACGGTGAAGGTCGAGGCCACCAGGACCAGCGCCAGGGACGCCGTGACCAGCCCGGCGACGGCCCACGTCCGCTGGGGCCGGCCGGTCGGGGCCGGCGGGCCGGCCGGGGCGTCCGGGGCCGGGGCGTGCGGCTTGGCGCGCAGCGCGCTGGTGCCCCAGTACAGGGACAGCGCGCCCAGCAGCAGCGCCACGTACGGCCAGCTGAACAGGGCGAAGAAGACCGCCCACATGCCGGACAGCAGGGCGTACCGCGCGCGCCGCTGGGCCGGGTCCCGCGGGTCCCAGCGCATGCCGGGACCGGTCGGTCCGCCGGGCCCCTGCGGTCCGCTGCCCGGCCGCTCGCCGAAGCCGCCGGGGGAGCGGCCGGGCTGCCGGTCGCTCCACTGACTGCCCCAGGGCGCCCCGCCCCCGGGACCGGAACCCGGCCCGGGGCCCTGCCCCGCACCGGCGCCCGGCCACGGGGCATAGCCGTGGTCCTGGCCCTGCTGCCCGGGACCCCGCCCCGGTCCGCCCGCGCCCTGCGCACTCCCGGGATCACCCGGATCCCGCGGACGCCAGGGCCGGTCCGGAGTGCCCTCCGGCGGCGGCGCGAACGGATTGTCGTCCTGCCGCTCGCCACCCTGACCGGAACCGCCGGGACCCTGCCCGGGGTCACCGGGACCCCGACCGGACCCGCCGTGCCCGGATCCGCCGTGCCCGGATCCGCCGTGCCCGCCGTGTCCGCCGTGCCCACCGTGTCCCGAACCGCCGGGACCGCCCTGGCCGGAGCCGTCGAGCCCGCTTCCGGGGGTGGGGCCGGGCGGGGAGGACGGACGCTCCCTCAGCAGTGCGGCGCCCCGCTCGCCTCCCTGGGCCGGGCGCGGCGGGAACGTGAGGTGTCGCAGGCTGCGATCGGGCATCAAAAGAGCGTCTTCCCCTAGGTGACTACGGCGGTTCCGTCGTGAGCTTCCTCCCCGTGAACGCACCGCACGACGACCGCGTTCCCGAGGCTGCTCCCTCGTGATTCCCCGCGAACGCTACCGTCCGGCCGGGCACCCGTCCCGAGGGGCCCGTCCGGAGTGCCGGTATCGTTGCTGACGGCCGGCCGCTTCGTAGACTTCCCCGTATCCGGGGGCGCGAAGCATTCGTACGACCGTACAAACCGGCCGAACACGGATCGCAACCCGAGAAAGGGCCCCATCGTGGCCGCCACCTCCGCCGGCCCGGCAGTCAAGCGCCTCGTCGTGCTGGTCTCCGGCTCCGGCACCAATCTGCAGGCGCTGCTGGACGAGATCGCCGCCGTCGGGCCCGAGGCGTACGGCGCCCGGGTCGTGGCCGTGGGCGCCGACCGCGAGGGCATCGAAGGGCTGGCCCGGGCCGAGCGCGCCGGGATCGCCACCTTCGTGCGAAAGGTCAAGGACCACGGCACCCGCGAGGAGTGGGACGCCGCCCTCGCCGAGGCCGTCGCCGCGTACGAGCCCGACCTCGTGGTCTCCGCCGGGTTCATGAAGATCGTCGGCAAGGAGTTCCTGGCCCGGTTCGGCGGACGCTTCGTCAACACCCACCCCGCCCTGCTCCCCAGTTTTCCCGGCGCCCACGGCGTCCGTGACGCGCTCGCGTACGGCGCCAAGGTGACCGGCTGCACCGTCCACTTCGTCGACGACGGTGTCGACACCGGCCCGATCATCGCCCAGGGCGTGGTCGAGATCCGGGACGAGGACGACGAGAGCGCGCTGCACGAGCGCATCAAGGAAGTCGAGCGAAGGCTGCTCGTCGAGGTCGTGGGGCGGCTCGCCCGGCACGGCCACCGCATTGAGGGACGAAAGGTAGTTATCCAGTGACCGCCGAGAGCAACAAGCGGGCGATCCGACGCGCGCTCGTCAGCGTCTACGACAAGACCGGCCTGGAGGAGCTGGCCCGCGGACTGCACGAGGCCGGTGTGGAACTGGTCTCCACCGGCTCCACGGCAGGCCGGATCGCCGCCGCCGGCGTCCCCGTCACCAAGGTCGAGGAGCTGACCGGCTTCCCCGAGTGCCTGGACGGCCGGGTGAAGACCCTGCACCCGAAGGTGCACGCGGGCATCCTCGCCGACCTGCGCCTGGACAGCCACCGCACGCAGCTCGCCGAGCTGGGCGTGGAGCCGTTCGACCTGGTGGTCGTCAACCTCTACCCGTTCCGCGAGACCGTCGACTCGGGTGCCTCGCCCGACGAGTGCGTGGAGCAGATCGACATCGGCGGCCCCTCGATGGTGCGCGCCGCCGCCAAGAACCACCCGTCCGTGGCCGTGGTGACCAGCCCGGAGCGGTACGCCGACGTCCTCGCCGCGGTCAAGGACGGCGGCTTCGACCTCGCCGCCCGCAAGCGGCTGGCCGCCGAGGCGTTCCGGCACACCGCGGAGTACGACCTCGCGGTCTCCTCCTGGTTCGCCGCGTCCTACGCCCCCCTCGACGACTCCCGCTTCCCGGACTTCACGGGCACCACCTACACGCGCAAGGCCACCCTGCGCTACGGCGAGAACCCGCACCAGGACGCCGCCCTGTACGTGGACGGCACCGGCGGTCTCGCCGAGGCCGAGCAGCTGCACGGCAAGGAGATGTCGTACAACAACTACACGGACACGGACGCCGCCCGCCGTGCCGCGTACGACCACGACGAGCCCTGCGTCGCGATCATCAAGCACGCCAACCCCTGCGGCATCGCGGTCGGCGCGGACGTCGCCGAGGCGCACCGCAAGGCGCACGCCTGCGACCCGGTCTCCGCGTACGGCGGTGTGATCGCCGTGAACCGGCCGGTCAGCAAGGAGATGGCCGAGCAGGTCGCCGAGATCTTCACCGAGGTCATCGTCGCGCCGGACTACGAGGAGGGCGCGCTGGAGGCCCTCGCCAAGAAGAAGAACATCCGCGTGCTGAAGGCCCCGGGCGCGCCCGCGAACGCGGGCGAGGCCAAGCCCATCGACGGTGGCGTGCTGCTCCAGGTCACCGACCGGCTCCAGGCCGACGGCGACGACCCCGCCCACTGGACGCTGGCCAGCGGCGAGGCGCTCTCCGAGGCGGAGCTGAAGGAGCTGGCCTTCGCCTGGAAGGCCTGCCGCGCGGTGAAGTCCAACGCGATCCTGCTCGCCAAGGACGGCGCGTCGGTCGGCGTCGGCATGGGCCAGGTCAACCGCGTCGACTCCTGCAAGCTGGCCGTCGAGCGGGCGGGCGAGGAGCGGGCCCGGGGCGCCTACGCGGCCTCCGACGCCTTCTTCCCCTTCCCCGACGGCCCGCAGATCCTGAT
This sequence comes from Streptomyces sp. NPDC104831, assembly GCF_055583025.1. Taxonomy (NCBI): domain Bacteria; kingdom Bacillati; phylum Actinomycetota; class Actinomycetes; order Kitasatosporales; family Streptomycetaceae; genus Streptomyces; species Streptomyces sp. NPDC104831. The sequence continues at coordinate 67,485 of NZ_JBVJOT010000001.1, read as the reverse complement.
CGACGCCGGCGTCCGGGCGATCGTCCAGCCGGGCGGCTCGATCCGGGACGAGCAGGTCGTGGAGGCCGCCAAGCAGGCGGGCGTGACCATGTACTTCACGGGCACGCGCCACTTCTTCCACTGAGCCCCGCGCCTCGGCGTCTTCCCGCCCGTCGCGGCCGGCGGGCGGGAAGACGCGTGAAGCCGTGCGCCCTCACGGGCGCACGGCTTCTTGGCGGTGCGTACGGTCAGTTCTGGACGACCATGGTGCTCGCGGCCTTGTCGTGCCAGCCCTGCTGGCGGCCGGACTTGTCCCAGAACGGGGACAGGTAGACGACCAACTGGCCGATTCCGCAGGCGAAGCTGCCCACGATGGGGATGATCCAGCGGATGAACGACTTGCCGAGGCCCGGCTTTCGGCCGTCCTCGACCTTGACGACCCGGATGCCGACGGCCAGCTTGCCGAGCGTCGCGCCGCACAGGCCGGTCATCAGCCACTCGTAGACCAGGCCGATCACCGCCATGACGCCGATGGCCGCGGCTATGCCGCTGGCGACGTTCGAGCCGGCGTTGTCGATGCAGCTCTGGTAGTCGACCGCCGAGGGGTCGCACTTCTTGGCCTCGCCGATGACGCCCGCGACGCCGACCGCGACCAGGATGGCGTAGATCACGCCGAAGACGACGGCGTCGATCAGACGGGCACCGAAGCGGCGGCCCATCGAGGCCACGCGCGGGGCCGGTCCGCCCGGGAAGCCCGGTGCCTGCGGGTAGCCGTAACCGGCGCCCTGGGGCGGCAGACCGGGCGCCTGCGGGTAGCCGTAACCGGGCTGTCCCTGCTGCGGGTAGCCGTAGGGCTGCTGGGGCTCCTGGGGCGGGCCGTAGCCGGGGTTGGGCGAGCCGTAACTCATGACCGATTTCCTCTGTTAACGCTTCGGGGACGGCGCGGAAGGCACGGAGGAACGTCAGGAACTGAGCGGTTTGCCCCCCACCAGACCGCGGTATTGCGCCGATCATCGTCATGGCTGTGGGCGAAATTTGTCCAGTCGGTGACCCCATGTGTTGTGCAAGTGCAACATCAACGATCAAGCCGTGACACCCGGATTGGAACCGGGAGCGGGTCATCCGCGAGGATGGGGACATGACCGCCCAGATTCTCGATGGCAAGGCCACCGCAGCCGCGATCAAGTCCGATCTGACCGCCCGCGTGGCGGCGCTGAAGGAGAAGGGCGTCACGCCCGGCCTCGGCACGATCCTGGTCGGGGACGACCCCGGCAGCCAGAAGTACGTCGCCGGCAAGCACCGCGACTGCGCCCAGGTGGGCATCGCCTCCATCCAGCGCGAACTGCCCGCCACGGCCACCCAGGAGGAGATCGAGGCGGTCGTCCGCGAGCTGAACGAGGACCCGGCCTGCACCGGTTACATCGTCCAGCTCCCGCTGCCCCGGGGCATCGACGAGAACCGCATCCTGGAGCTGATGGACCCGGCCAAGGACGCCGACGGCCTGCACCCGATGAACCTCGGCCGGCTGGTCCTGAACGAGCCCGCCCCGCTGCCCTGCACCCCCAACGGCATCCTCACCCTGCTGCGCCGCCACGGGGTGGAGATCAAGGGCGCCGAGGTCGTGGTCGTCGGCCGCGGTGTCACCATCGGCCGTCCGATGCCGCTGCTGCTCAGCCGGCGCAGCGAGAACGCCACCGTCACCCAGTGCCACACCGGCACCCGTGACCTGTCCGCCCACCTCAAGCGCGCCGACATCATCGTCGCGGCGGCCGGCTCCCCGCACCTGATCCGCGCCGAGGACGTCAAGCCGGGCGCGGCCGTCCTGGACGTCGGCGTCTCCCGCAACGCCGAGGGCAAGATCGTCGGTGACGTGCACCCGGACGTCACCGAGGTGGCCGGCTGGATCTCCCCGAACCCCGGCGGCGTCGGCCCGATGACCCGGGCCCAGTTGCTGGTCAACGTGGTCGAGGCGGCGGAGCGCAGTGCCGGCTGAGGACGCCCGCGAGCACGCGGAACCCACGGTGCGCGACGCGATCAGCGCCCCGGACGCCACGGGGCGCCCGCGCCGCGTCACCCGCCGCTTCCCGCTCTTCACCCGGGACACCGCCCGCCCCGAGGGCGGCGGCCGGGCGGCGCCCGGCGGCGCTCCGGCGCCCGCCCGGCAGTGGCCGCTGCTCACCGTCGTCGGCCTGGTCGCGCTCGGTCTGCTGGTGACCGCGCTGGACGCGTTCCGCGCGGGGACGCTGATCATCGGTCTCGCCCTGCTGGGCGGCGCGGTGCTGCGCTGGATGCTGCCCGACGTCGGCATGCTCGCCGTACGCTCCCGCTTCACGGACATCGCCACCTACGGCGTCCTGGGCCTGGCGATCTTCCTGCTGGCGCTGATGATCCAGCCCGACCCGCTGCTGAAGCTGCCCTTCCTGAAGGACATCCTGCACTTCACGCTCACCAAGTAGCGCGCGCCGTACGGCAGGTGGCCCGCCTCTCCCCCGGGGACGCGGGCCACCTCCCGTCCCGGCCCGCCGAGGTGGGGGCCCGCCGCCGGCCACCCGTCGTGTGCGTCCGGCCCCGGGAACTGGAATCCTTGGGCAACGCATCCCTGTGGGTGGCCGGGGACGCTCGAGATCGACAGCACGACCGGGGGAAGAGGGGGAACCCATGCCTCGATGGACAGCCTTGCCGGACGATCTGGACCCGCAGATCACGGAGTTCACCGTCGGGTTGCGGCAACTGGTGGACCGTGGTGGTCTGAGCGTCGCGGCACTGGCCGACCGGACGGGCTACGGCGCGACGTCCTGGGACCGGTACCTGGGCGGCCGGCTGCTGGCGCCCAAGGGTGCGGTCATCGCCCTCGCGGAGGCCACCGGCACCGACCCGGGCCCGCTGACCACCCTGTGGGAGCGGGCCGAACGCGCCTGGAGCCGGGCGGAAGTGCGGGACGGCAGCACGATGCAGGCACTGCGGATAGCGGAGGGGCGGAACAACCGGAAGCCCGCCGACGAGGACACCGGGCCCGCTGCCGGGAAGGCGGCCGGGAAGGGTGTCGGAAAGACCGCGGGCAAGGGGCTCGGCGCGAGCACCGGGCAGGGCGCGGGCGAGGAGGCCGGGACGGGCGCCGGCAAGGGGCCCCGCGAAGGAGCCGGGCAGGGCGCCGGAAGCGGGTCCGGCAAGGGAACAGGCACGGGCGCGGGATCCGCACAGGGCGGCGGCACCCGTACCGCCGCAGTGCCGGGGAGTACCGGTCCCGGCTGGGCCTCGCCGGCCGTCCCCTCCCAGCCGACGGACCCGGACACCGGCACCCGCGACCGCACGGCGGCGGACGGTCCGGCGCGCGGTGGGGCCACGACCTCGGACGGCCGGGGTGCTCTTGGCACCGGTGCGGCGAGCGACGGTGGCGCGGCACTCGGCGGGCGGTCCGGTGCGGACCCGGCGAGTGGCGGGACCGCGGCCGGCCGGGGCGGTTCCGGTTCCGGTGCGGCGGGTGACGCTGGCGGGGGCCCGGCGAGTCGTGGCGGCGCGGGCACGGTTCCCGGTGGTTCCGGTGCGCGTACGGCCGGTGGCGGCCCGGCGGCCGGCGGGCGGTCCGGTGCGGACCCGGCGAGTGGCGGGACCGCGGCCGGCCGGGGCGGTGCCGGTTCCGGTGCGGCAGGCGACGGCGGCGAGGGCCCGGCGAGTCGCGGGGGCGCGGGCACCACGGCCGGTGGTGGTTCCGGCGCGGTGGCCGGCGGCACCGGTGCGCCCGTCAAGAACTCCTGGGGCCTGGCCGGTTACCGGGGCCCGTCGCAGGCGAGCGCGCGCCCGGGCGCCCGGCCCGGCGGAACCCCGGCGGCCGCACCTTCGGCGCCCCTCGGCAAGTCCGTCGGCCCCCTCGGCAAGCCCGCCGGCCCGACGGCCGCCCCCGGCGGCCCCCTGGGCACTCCCGCCGGTCCCTCGGGTGCCTCGGCGGGACCGTTCGGCACTCCCGCCAACTTCCTCAACATCCCCGCCGGAACCCCCGGCATGCCCGCCGGCGCCCTCGACACCCCGCCCGGCCCCGACGCGACCCGCCCCCTGGGCACGCCGTCCGGTCCGGCCCGTACCCCCGCAGGGGGGCACACCGGGCCGGGGCAGGGGTGGTCCGCGCGGCGGCAGCAGGTGGTGATGTTCTTCGCGGGGCTGATCGGCGTGCTCGCCCTCATCGCCGGGGTCTTCTACTTCACTCACCGCGACGGCGACGGCAAGGCCGGGAACGAGGCCAAGCCCTCCCCGTCGGCCTCCGCCCACCCCAGCCCGCCCCCCGGCGTCAAGTGCGCCGGCTCCGACTGCACCGGCAAGGACGCCGAGGCCATGGGCTGCGGCGGTGACCTGGTGACCACGGCCAAGACCGCCACCGTGGGCACCACCACCCTGGAGGTCCGCTACAGCAAGGTCTGCGGGACCGTCTGGGGCCGGATCACCAGCGGCGTGCCCGGCGACACCGTACGGGTCAGCGCGGGCAAGGAACGGCAGACGGGTGACATCACCGCAGCGGGGGACACCATCGGGTACACCCCGATGGTCGCCGTACGGAACCCGGCTCAGGCCAGGGCCTGCGCCACCCTCGCCTCGGGCCAGACCGGCTGCACGGAGTGAAGAATTCCGGTAGACGCGCATAGGGCGCCGGATCCCGGGCACGCGAAAGGTACCCCCACGGGAGTCCGGAACTCCGGCCCCCCCACCGGCGGCCGCCGCCGTCCCACCTCTCCCGGACGGCGGACGGCCGCCGTTCGCGTCCCCACACCGCCGCCGGCCAGGCGTTACGTCCCCACTGGTCCCCTTGTGGGGTGAGCCACACGGCCCCGGACGTCTCGCATGCCGGATGAGCGATAGCCTGTCCGCTGATCTCTCTTGATACCAAGAGATCGATCATCCGCCCGGGGCAGGGACGCCCCACCGCCAGCTGTCATACGGAGAACGCCATGACCCGCACTCCCGTGAACGTCACCGTCACCGGCGCGGCCGGCCAGATCGGTTACGCCCTGCTCTTCCGCATCGCCTCCGGCCAGCTGCTCGGCGCGGACGTGCCGGTCCGGCTGCGCCTCCTGGAGATCACCCCGGCGCTCAAGGCCGCCGAGGGCACGGCGATGGAGCTGGACGACTGCGCCTTCCCGCTGCTCAAGGGCATCGACATCACCGACGACCCGAACGTGGCGTTCGACGGCGCCAACGTGGCCCTGCTGGTGGGCGCCCGCCCGCGTACCAAGGGCATGGAGCGCGGTGACCTGCTGGAGGCCAACGGCGGCATCTTCAAGCCCCAGGGCAAGGCCATCAACGACCACGCGGCGGACGACATCAAGGTGCTCGTCGTCGGCAACCCGGCCAACACCAACGCGCTCATCGCGCAGGCCGCCGCGCCGGACGTCCCGGCCGAGCGCTTCACCGCGATGACCCGCCTGGACCACAACCGCGCGCTGACCCAGCTCGCGAAGAAGACGGGCAGCTCGGTCTCCGACATCAAGCGCCTGACCATCTGGGGCAACCACTCCGCCACCCAGTACCCGGACATCTTCCACGCCACCGTCGCCGGCAAGAACGCCGCCGAGGTCGTGAACGACGAGAAGTGGCTGGCCGAGGACTTCATCCCGACCGTCGCCAAGCGCGGTGCCGCGATCATCGAGGCCCGTGGCGCCTCGTCGGCCGCCTCCGCCGCCAACGCCGCGATCGACCACGTCCACACCTGGGTCAACGGCACCGCCGAGGGCGACTGGACCTCCATGGGCATCCCGTCGGACGGCTCCTACGGCGTCCCGGAGGGCCTGATCTCCTCCTTCCCGGTCACCTGCAAGGACGGCAAGTACGAGATCGTCCAGGGCCTGGACATCAACGAGTTCTCCCGCGCCCGCATCGACGCCTCCGTCAAGGAGCTGGCGGAGGAGCGCGACGCGGTCCGCGGCCTCGGCCTCATCTGAGCGTCCGGATGTGACTCCGGCGGCCGGTGTGGGCTATAGTCGATCACACACCGGCCACCGGAACTCCCGGAAGCCGACTGTGCGTTGGTGGTCCAAGGAAAGACGCCCCGCTTCCTGCGGGGAGATGCAGGTGCAAGGCCTGCCCGGCGCTCCACACACGAGGTCCCCTCCCGCGACGGCGGGAGGGGACCTCGTCGTATGCGGCCCTACGCCCGCCGCAGCAGCGCGATCCCGGCCCGGTCGGTGTCCTCCGCCCGCCCGCCCAGCCGGTGCACCACGGCCCACCGCCCGTCCGCCATCGCCCCGGCGAACACGGAGGCGTCCCCGGTGGCGCCGTTGTGCCAGGTCAGTGCCCCCGCCGACTGCCAGCCCAGGGCCGGTTCGCCCAGCCGCCGGTCCACCAGCAGCGCCACGACGAGCGCGGCGACCGCGCGCGGCGTCGCCCACAGGCCGCCCGCCGGGAGGATCGCCCCGTCCATCGTCCAGGGCCTGCGCCGCGTCCCCGGCCACAGCCCGGGCGCCGTCAGCCGCCGACCGGGCGCCGGGCGGGCGGTCACCTCGGTGACGCCCGCCGGCCGCAGGACGTACGCCTCCAGCAGTTCTTCGTAGCCGGCCCCGCCCGCGGCGGCCAGGGCGGCGCCGAGGACGGCGTACCCGAGGTTGGAGTACTCCTCGTCCCCCGGCGGGCGTACGGCGACGGTGTCCAGGCCGCGGACCAGCCGCGCCAACTGCGGCGGGCCGAAAGCCGCGTACGGGTCCCGGCCCGCCGTGCCGGGCGGCAGCCGGGGGAGACCCGAGGTGTGCCGGGCCAGGTGCAGCAGGGTGATGCCGGTGCCCGAAGGCGCCGGGAGCCACCGTTCGACGGGATCGTCGGGCCCGGCCACGCCCGCCGCCGCCAGCCGGGCGAGCAACGTGCCGGTCAGCGCCTTCGTGAGGGAACCGATCTCCACATAGCGGTCCGGCGCGTGCCCGCCGGTCACCCGGGGCGGGGCCGCGTCGGTCAGCGCGCAGGTGGGGACACGGCGCACGGCGGGTCCTCTCGATCGGGGCTCGTACCGGGTACGACGCCCCACCGCCCACGAACGGTTCGGGCGGCCGGGGTTCCGGACGCGGCGCCCGACGCCCACCGGGCGGTCGAGACGCCGGTCCCCGCGTCGCCGTGGCCGTCGGGGTCGCCGGGTCTTCAGGGCCGCCGGGGGCGTGGACGCACCGTGCACGGCGCGCGCGGCCCGCCGGACGGTTCAGGCGACCGGCTGCCGCGTCGCCGTCGGAGCCGCCGGGGCCGTCGGGGACGGGCGGCCGGGGTCGCGGTAGCCGGTGACGACCGCGGCCGTGGCCACCAGGACCGTCAGGCCCACCACCCGGAGCGCCGGGCCCATGCCGGTCGCGAAGTCGGAGTGGGACGCCAGCGCGGTGCCGGCCACGGCGACACCGAGGGCGGCGCCGATCTCGCGGGCCGAGGTGCCGAGGCCGGAGCCGAGGCCCGCCCGGTGCGCGGGCAGGGACACCACGACGCCCAGGGTGAGCGCGGGCATGGCCAGGCCCGCGCCCGCCGAGATGACCAGCAGCCAGCAGGCGTACAGCGGGTAGGGCGTGTGCGCGTCCGCCGTGGACGCGGCCAGCAGGCCGAGGCCGATCAGTGCCAGCCCCGTGCCGACGACCGGACGCGGACGCGCCGACCAGCGGGCCGCGAACCTCGGGACCAGGGCCATGCCGACGATCAGCGGCACGATCGCGACCCCGGTCACCGCCGGGCCGTAGCCCTTGACCCGCTGGAGGTACTGCGAGTTGACGAAGAACAGCGCGAACAGGCCGAAGAAGCCGGTCGCCAGGCCCAGCGTCGTCGCCCGCAGCGCGCGGGAGCGGAAGACCCGCGGGTCGAACAGCGGGGCGCGCGAGCGCAGGGCGTGCGCGGTGAACACGGCCAGCAGCAGGGCGCCCGCCGTGAACGCGGTCAGGATGCGCGCCGAGGTCCAGCCGTGGCCGGGGCCCTCGATGATGCCGAACAGCACGGCGACCAGGCCTGCCGTGAGCAGCAGGGTGCCGGCCGGGTCCGGGCTGCCCTGCGCGGCGCGGGCGGTGCGCGGGGTGGTCACCGCCACCGCGGCCGCGAGCACGGCGGCCAGCGGCACCATCGCGGCGAACAGCGACCGCCAGGACAGGTACTGGCCGGCCAGGCCGCCGCCCAGGTTGCCCGCCATGCCGCCCAGCCCGATGGCCAGCGTCCAGGACGCCATCGCCCGGGCCCGGTGCTCGGGCCCGGCCAGGTGCACCAGGATCGACATCGTCGCCGGGGTGATCAGCGCCGCCCCGGCGCCGGACAGGCCCCGGCCCGCGATCAGCGGCACCGGGCCGGTGGCCAGCGCGCTGGTGGCGGCGCCCGCGGCGAACAGGGCGAGGCCGGCGAGCAGGGCGCCCTTGCGGCCGTGGCGGTCGCCGAGCGCGCCCGCCGGGATCAGCAGGCCCGCGAAGACGATGACATAGGCGTCGACCGTCCACAGGACCTCGGTGGGCGACAGGTGCAGACCGGACGAACCCAGTTGCGGTATCAGCAGGTTGACGGCCGCGACCATGCTCTGGGCGACCAGGACGCAGGCGCACAGCGTGAGCAGGACGGGGCGGGTCGGGGCGTGCGCGGGCACGGCTCCTCCGGGAGCTGGGGGGTGGGGTGGGATGCGCCCTCACCGTAGGCTCGCCCGTGACCTTACTTCCAGTGCAACCTTCGCAAGGGACACCTGCACATGACGCAATCCACCGGCCTGGACCTGAATCTGCTGGTCGCGCTGGACGTGCTGCTGGAGGAGGAGAGCGTGCAGGGCGCCGCCCGCCGGCTGCACCTGTCCGAGCCGGCCATGAGCCGCACCCTCGGCCGGATCCGCAAGGCGCTCGGCGACCCGGTGCTGGTCCGCGCCGGCCGCCGGATGGTGCCGACACCGCACGCGCTCGCCGTGCGCGCCGAGGTCGGCGCGGTGGTGGAGCGGGCCCGTGCCCTGTTCGCGCCGGGCCGGGACGCCGACCTGCGCACGGTGACCCGCACCTTCACCGTCCTCGGCCACGACATGATCGCCGCCGTCCACGGCGCGACCCTCTTCGCCCGCGCCGCCCGCGAGGCCCCCGGCGTCCGGCTGCGCTTCCTCAGCGAGAGCCACACGGACGCCCCCTACCTGCGGCAGGGCATCGCCGACCTGGAGGTCGGGGTCATCGACGCGACCGCGCCCGAGGTGCGGGTGGAGACCGTGCGCGAGGAGCGCATGCTCGGCGTCGTACGGCCCGGCCACCCGCTGCTGGACGGCGCGCCGACACCCGAGCGGTTCGCCGGGGCGGCGGGGCACCTCGGCGTCTCCCGGCGCGGCCGGCAGCACGGCCCGATCGACGACGCCCTCGCCGCGCTCGGTCTGCGGCGCCGGGTGGTGGGCAGCGTCGGCGGCTACCCGGCCTCGCTGTTCGTGCTGCGCGAGACCGACCTCGTCGGTCTGATCACCGAGTCGGGCCGCCCGCTGGCCGACGCCCTCGGGCTGGCCGTCTTCGAGATCCCGCTCGCGCTGCCGGCGATGCGGCTGGGCTTCGCCTGGCACCCGCGCCACGACGCCGACCCGGCCCACGCCTGGCTGCGCGACTGCGTACGGGAGCTGCTGACGGCGCGGCCGGCAACCGGCTGACCTGCGACGGCCTTCCGTTTGCGTCCGTTATGCCCACCGTTTTCCGTGACCCCGCGCACGTTCGGCCACGGATTCCGCATGCCTCGCCGGGGCCCTGGGCAGGCGGCGACGGTCCCCGAGAGTGACACGCGTGTGACACAGGGACACGGAACAGGAACGGAAGGCAACACCGAACATGGCGGACAGAACGGAACGACAGCCCCGGGCGACCATCCACGCGGACGGCGCGTGGCTCGCGGCGGCCTCCGGCGCGACCCGGGAGATCCTCGACCCGGCGGACGCCCGGCCGTTCGCCGTGGTCGCCGAGGGGGACGAGCAGGACGCCGACCGCGCGGTGGCCGCCGCCCGGCAGGCCTTCGACCGCGGCTCCTGGCCCCGCACCCCGGTCGCCGAGCGCGCCGCGCTGCTGCGCCGCGTCGCCGACCTCCTCGTGCGCGACCGCGAGGAACTCGGCCTGCTGGAGAGCCGGGACGCCGGCAAGACCGTCGAGGAGGGCCGCGTCGACATCGACTGCGTCGCCGACGCCTTCCGCTACTTCGCCGACCTGGTCGCCGCCGAGGCCCCCGGCCGGGTGGTCGACGCGGGCTCGCCCGGCATCCACAGCGTGGTCGTCCACGAACCGGTCGGCGTCTGCGCGCTGATCACCCCCTGGAACTACCCGCTGCTCCAGGCCAGCTGGAAGATCGCCCCGGCGCTCGCGGCCGGCAACACCTTCGTGGTCAAGCCGAGCGAGATCACCCCGATGACCACCGTCGCGCTGATCGGCCTGCTGGCCGAGGCGGGCCTGCCCGCGGGCGTGGCGAACCTCGTCACCGGCCCCGGCCACACCGTCGGCGCCCGGCTCGCCGAACACCCCGACGTCGACCTGATCTCCTTCACCGGCGGCCTGGCCAGCGGCGTCAAGGTCGCCCAGGCCGCCGCGCCCACCGTCAAGAAGGTCGCCCTCGAACTCGGCGGCAAGAACCCCAACGTCGTCTTCGCCGACGCCTGCGCCACCGAGGAGGGCTTCGACACCGCCGTGGACCAGGCCCTCAACGCGGCCTTCATCCACAGCGGCCAGGTCTGCTCGGCCGGCGCCCGGCTCGTCGTCGAGGAGTCCGTCCGGGACCGCTTCGTCACCGAACTGGCCCGCCGCGCCCGCAGGATCAGGCTCGGCCGCGGCACCGTCGACGGCGTCGAGTGCGGCCCGCTCGTCTCCGAGCAGCAGCGCGCCAAGGTCGAGGCGTACGTCGCCTCCGCCCTCGAAGAGGGTGCCGTCCTGCGCTGCGGCGGCAAGCGGCCCGAGCCGTCCCCCGAACGCCCCGCGTCCGGCTGGTTCTACGAGCCGACCGTCCTCGACCACTGCCACCGCGAGATGCGCGTCGTCCGCGAGGAGGTGTTCGGCCCGGTCCTCACCGTCGAGACCTTCCGCACCGAGGAGGAGGCCGTCCGGCTCGCCAACGACACCGAGTACGGCCTGGCCGGCGCGGTCTGGAGCGCGGACACCGCGAAGGCCCGCAGGGTGGCGTCCCGGCTGCGCCACGGCACCGTCTGGATCAACGACTTCCACCCCTATCTGCCGCAGGCGGAATGGGGCGGCTTCGGCAGGAGCGGCACCGGCCGCGAGCTGGGCCCCGCCGGACTCGCCGAGTACCGCGAGACCAAGCACGTCTACGAGAACCTCGCGCCGAAGCCGGTGCGCTGGTTCGCCGGCTGACCCCCCGGCCCGCCGGCCCCCGCCCAGCCCGCCGGCCCTCCCTCAGACCTCCGCACCGAGTCCGAGTCCGAGTACCTGGAGTAGTACCCCCATGTCCGACACCACCCCCCACGTCTACGACTACGTCGTCATCGGCGGCGGCACGGCGGGCTCCGTCATCGCCTCCCGCCTCACCGAGAACCCCGACGTCACCGTCGCCGTCATCGAGGGCGGCCCGAGCGACGTCGGCCGCGACGACGTCCTCACCCTGCGCCGCTGGATGGGCCTGCTCGGCGGCGAACTCGACTACGACTACCCGACGGTGGAGCAGCCGCGCGGCAACTCCCGCATCCGGCACAGCCGCGCCCGCGTCCTCGGCGGCTGCTCCTCGCACAACACCCTGATCTCGTTCAAGCCCCTGCCGTCCGACTGGGACGAGTGGGAGGCCGCCGGCGCCAAGGGCTGGGGCGCCGTCCCCATGGAGGCCTACTTCGCCCGCCTGAAGAACAACATCGTCTCCGTCGACGAGAAGGACCGGAACGCCATCGCCCGCGACTTCGTCGACGCGGCCCGGTCGGCGCTCGGGGTACCCCGCATCGAGGGCTTCAACCGGGCGCCGTTCACCGAGGGCGCCGGCTTCTTCGACCTCGCCTACCACCCCGAGGACAACAAGCGCTCCTCCGCCTCCGTCGCCTACCTCCACCCGGTGATGGACGAGCGCCCCAACCTGACGATCCTGCTGGAGACCTGGGCGTACCGGCTGGAGCTGGACGGCACCCGCGCCGAGGGCGTGCGGGTGCGCGCCAAGGACGGCACGGAGCTGCTGGTCCGCGCCCGCGAGGAAGTCGTGCTGTGCGCGGGCGCCGTCGACTCCCCGCGCCTGCTGCTCCACTCAGGCATCGGCCCCCGGGCCGACCTCGAAGCGCTCGGCATCCCCGTCGTGCACGACCTGCCGGGCGTCGGCGAGAACCTGCTCGACCACCCCGAGTCGGTCATCGTCTGGGAGACCCACGGCCCGATCCCGGAGAACTCGGCGATGGACTCCGACGCGGGCCTGTTCGTGCGCCGCGACCCGGAGCACGCCGGACCGGACCTGATGTTCCACTTCTACCAGATCCCGTTCACCGACAACCCGGAGCGCCTCGGCTACCGGCGGCCCGAGTTCGGCGTCTCCATGACCCCGAACATCCCCAAGCCCAGGAGCCGCGGCCGCCTGTACCTGACCAGCGCCGACCCCGCCGTCAAGCCGGCCCTCGACTTCCGCTACTTCACCGACGAGGACGACTACGACGCCCGGACCCTGGTCGACGGCATCCGCATCGCCCGCGAGATCGCGAGGACCGAGCCGCTGGCCGGCTGGCTCAAGCGCGAGGTGTGCCCCGGCCCGGAGATCACCGGCGACGCCGAGCTGAGCGAGTACGCCCGCAAGGCCGCCCACACCGTCTACCACCCGGCCGGCACCTGCAAGATGGGCGCCGCCGACGACGAACTCGCCGTCGTCGACCCCGAGCTGCGCATCCGGGGTCTGGAGGGCATCCGCATCGCCGACGCGTCCGTCTTCCCGGCCATGACCGCCGTCAACCCGATGATCGGGGTGCTGATGGTCGGGGAGAAGGCCGTCGACCTGATCGGAGGTGACCTGCGATGACCCTCACCGTCCCCACCCGCAAGCCCCCCACCGCGGGCGACCCCGTCTTCTCGGTGTCCCACCTGTGGAAGGTCTTCGGACCCAAGCCCGAGCGGGTCCCCGCCGACCCGGAACTCAGCGCCCTGCCCGCGGCCGAACTCCGCTCCCGCACCGGCTGCACGGCCGCCGTCCGGGACGTCTCCTTCGACGTCCGCAAGGGCGAGGTCTTCGTCGTCATGGGCCTGTCCGGCTCCGGCAAGTCCACCCTGGTCCGCTGCCTGACCCGGCTGATCGAGCCGACGGCCGGCACCATCGCCATCGACGGCGAGGACGTCCGCGCGATGGACACCTCCCGGCTGCGCGAGCTGCGCCGGCACCGGGCCGCGATGGTCTTCCAGCACTTCGGGCTGCTCCCGCACCGCACGGTCCTCGACAACGTCGCCTACGGCCTGGAGATCCAGGGCGTCGGCCGGTCCGAACGCCGCGAGCGCGCCGCCGAGTTCGTCGCCAAGGTCGGCCTGGCCGGCATGGAGAGGCGCCGCCCCGGCCAGCTGTCCGGCGGCCAGCGCCAGCGGGTGGGGCTCGCCCGGGCGCTGGCCGTGGACCCCGAGGTGCTGCTCTTCGACGAGCCCTTCAGCGCGCTGGACCCGCTCATCCGCCGGGACATGCAGGACGAGGTGACCCGCCTGCACCGGGAGGAGGGCCGCACGATGGTCTTCATCACCCACGACCTGAGCGAGGCCCTGAAGCTCGGCGACCGCATCGCCCTGATGCGCGACGGCCGCGTGGTCCAGCTCGGCACCCCCGAGGAGATCGTCGGCGCCCCGGCCGACGACTACGTCCGCGAGTTCGTCCGCGACGTCCCCCGCGAACAGGTCCTGACCTGCCGGACGGCCATGCGCCCCGCGTCCCCCGGGGACGCCGCGGGCGGTCCGGCCCTGCGCCCCGAGGCCACGGTCGCCGAGGCCATCGAGGCGGTGGCCCGGGCGGGCACCCCGGCGCGGGTGATGGACCAGGGACGCTGCCTGGGCGTGGTCGACCACGACCGGCTGCTCGGCGTCGTGGCGGGCGTCACCCCCGGCACCCGGCCCACGGCCACCACCGCGACGACGGCCGCCACCACCGTGCGGACCGACGGCGCCGCCGCGGCCGGCGCCACCCCGGAGGCCGTCTGATGGCAACGCTCAGCCTCCCGACCTCCGGAACCAAGGCCCCCCGCCTCCTCAGGAACCGGGCCGCGGCCAAGCTCCTCCTGCTCGCCCTCCTGACCGCGGTCCTCCTGCCCGTACTGCACCGCTGGGGCAACGGAACCTGGCCCCACTCGCTGACCATCAGCCTCGACAAGCCCCTCGCCTCCGCCAGCGACTGGGTCATCGACAACCGGGACAGCCACCCCCTGTTCCTGTACTTCCTCGGCCACCTCAGCAACGCGGTCGTCATCGCCGTACGCGCCGTCTACCTCACCCTCCTCGCCGCGGGCTGGGCCGGTGTCACGGCCTTCGGCGCCCTGCTCGCCTGGCGGCTGGCCGGCCCGCGCCTGGCCGCCGGCACGGCCCTCGCCCTGCTGGCCTGCGGCGCGCTCGGCATGTGGGTGCCGACCATGCAGACCCTCGCCCTGATGGTCGTGGCGGTCCTCGCCTCCGTCGCCGTCGGCGCGCTCCTCGGCGTCGCCGCCGGCCTGTCCGACCGGCTCGACCGCGCCCTGCGCCCGGTCCTGGACACCATGCAGGTGCTCCCGGCCTTCGCCTACCTCCTCCCCGTCGTCCTGGTCTTCGGCATCGGCGTGCCCGCGGCCGTCCTCGCCACCGTCGTCTACGCCGCCCCGCCGATGGCCCGCCTCACCGCGCTCGGGCTGCGCGGGGCCGACCCCGAAGTCCTGGAGGCCGTGGAGTCGCTCGGCGCCACCCGCCGCCAGCGGCTGCTGACCGCCCGTATCCCGCTGGCCCGCGAGGAACTGCTGCTCGGCCTCAACCAGACGATCATGATGGCGCTGTCCATGGCCGTCATCGCGGCCGTCATCGGCGCCGGCGGCCTCGGCGACCGCGTCTACCAGGCGCTCGCCTCGGTCGACGTGGGCGCCGCCCTCGCCGCCGGCATCCCGCTCGTGCTGCTCGCGATCGTGCTGGACCGGCTCACCGGAGCGGCGGGCGACGGCACCGCCCGCCCGCGGGCCACCGGCCGGCCGAGGATCACCGGCTGGGCCGCCACCCTGGCCGGCACCGTCGCCGCCGCCCTCGCCGCCCGGCTGCTCGGCGCCTCCGACTGGCCCGCCGGCCGGACCCTGGACATCGCCCAGGGGGTCAACCGGGCCGTCGACTGGATGACCGACCACCTCTACTCCGGCATCCCGGTCGTCGGCGGCACCGCCGACTGGGCGGGCCGCTTCACCACCTGGGTCCTGGACCCCGTCCGCGCCGGGCTCCAGGGCATGCCCTGGTGGTCGGTGCTGCTCGTGGTCGCCGCCCTGGCCTGGCTGATCGGCACCTGGCGCACCGCGCTGACCGCCGTCCTCGCCATGGCCGCGATCGGCGTGCTCGGCGTGTGGGAGCCGTCGCTCGACACCCTCTCCCAGGTGCTGGCCGCCGTCGCCGTCACCCTCGTACTGGGCCTCGCCACCGGCATCGCCGCGGCCCGCAGCGACCGCGTCGACCGCGCGCTGCGCCCGGTCCTGGACGTCCTCCAGACGATGCCGCAGTTCGTGTACCTGATCCCGGTCGTCGCCCTGTTCGGCGTCGGCCGCGCCCCCGCCGTGGCCGCGGCCGTCGTCTACGCCCTCCCGGCCGTCGTCCGGATCACCGCGCAGGGCCTGCGCCAGGTCGACCCGGCCGCCCTGGAGTCCGCGCGCTCGCTCGGCGCGACCGGACGGCAGCAGCTGTGGCAGGTGCAGCTCCCGCTCGCCCGGCGCGCGCTGCTGCTCGCCGTCAACCAGGGCGTGGTCCTGGTCCTCGCCGTCGTCATCATCGGCGGCCTGGTCGGCGGCGGCGCCCTCGGTTACGACGTCGCCTTCGGCCTCGCCCAGGGCGACCTGGCCACCGGCCTGGTGGCCGGCGCCGCCATCGTCTGCCTGGGCCTGATGCTCGACCGGGTGACACAGCCGACCGGGCGCCGCCCGGGGAAGGGAGCCTGACATGCGCCGTACCGCGATCACCGCCGCCGCGGCCGCCTTGACCCTCGCCACCGGCTGCGGCGCCGCCGACATGACCAGGCAGGCCAGCCCGTTCGCCAACGCCCGGGGCGCGAAGACGGTCACCCTGTCCGTGCAGTCCTGGGTGGGCGCGCAGGCCGACGCGGCCGTCGCCCGGTACGTCCTGGAGCACAAGCTCGGCTACCGCGTCGACACCGTCCAGGTCGACGAGGTCCCGGCCTGGGACGCGCTCAGCCAGGGCCGGGTGGACGTCCTCCTGGAGGACTGGGGCCACCCCGAGCAGGTGAAGCGCTACGTCGAGGACAAGAAGACGATCACACCCGCCGGCGGGCTCGGGGTGACCGGACACATCGGCTGGTACGTGCCCGCCTACTTCGCCGAGCGGCACCCGGACGTCACCGACTGGCGGAACCTGGACAAGTACGCCCACCTCTTCCGCACCGCGGAGAGCGGCGGCAAGGGCCAGCTGATGGACGGCTCCCCGTCCTACGTCACCCACGACAAGGCCCTGGTGAAGAACCTGGGACTGGACTACCAGGTCGTCTTCGCCGGCTCCGAGGCCGCGCAGATCACCCAGATCAAACGGTTCGCCAAGGAGAAGAAGCCCTTCCTGACGTACTGGTACTCCCCCCAGTGGCTGTTCGAGAAGGTGCCGATGACGGAGGTGAGGCTGCCGCCGTACAAGGAGGGCTGCGACGCGGACGCCGCGAAGGTCGCCTGCGCCTACCCGCACACCCTGCTGAAGAAGTACCTCAACGCGGACTTCGCGAAGTCCGGCGGCGAGGCGGCGGACTTCCTGAAGAAGTTCCGGTGGACCACCGGGGACCAGAACGAGGTGTCGCTGATGATCGCCGAGCAGAAGCTGTCCCCGGCCGAGGCGGCGAAGAAGTGGGTGGACAGCCACCCGTCCGTGTGGAAGAAGTGGCTGTCCTGACCGGACGTCCCGGGTCTACGGCAGCAGCCCGGCGGCGATCTCCCGCAGCGCCGCCGTGGCCCGACGCTGCAGGCCCGGCCCGAACGTGACCCGGGTGGCCCCGAGTTCGCCGAGCGCGGCGGGCGAGGGGCCGTCCCCGTCCAGCCGGGCCAGCAGGTTCAGCGGACCCTCGATCCCCGAGCGCAGCAGCGGCACCACGTCCGGCGGGGCGAAGATCGGGTACACGCAGTCGGCGCCCGCCGCGCGGTACAGCGCGGCCCGCTCGACGGCCCGTTCCGGATCGCCGTCGCCGTGGATGAAGACGTCGACGCGGGCGTTGACGAACAGCCGGCCGGCGGCGGCCTCCCGCACCCCGGCGAGGAACTCGGCGTGCGCGTGCGGGTCCTCGAGGACACCCCCGTGCGAGTCCTCGATGTTGCAGCCCACGGCCCCCGCCTCCAGCAGCCGTTCGACCAGCTCCCGCGGCGCCAGCCCGTAACCGTCCTCGACGTCCGCCGACACCGGTACGTCCACCGCCCGGGTGATCCGGGCGACGGCCGCGAACATCTCGTCGGCCGGGGTGGCCCCGTCCGCGTAGCCGAGCGAGGCGGCCACCCCGGCGCTGGGCGTGGCCAGCGCCGGGAACCCGGCCTCCGCGAAGACCCGCGCGGCCGCCGCGTCCCACGGCCCGGGCAGCACCAGCGGATCGCCCGGCACGCGCCCCCGGTGCAGGGCGCGGAACTCCTCGGTCCCGGTCACGGCCGCCGGCCCCCCGGGGGCACCCGGCGGCTGACCATCAGGCGGTTCCAGCCGTTGATGACGGTGATCAGGGCGATGAGATGGGCGAGCGCGCCCTCGTCGAAGTGCTTGGCGGCCCGCTCGTACACCTCGTCCGGCACGAACCCGTCCGTGAGGACGGTGACCGCCTCGGTCAGCGCCAGCGCGGCCCGCTCCCGCTCGCTGTACAGCTCCTCGGTCTCCTCCCAGGCGCTCAGGAAGTGGATGCGGTCCTCCGACTCCCCGTTCGCGCGGGCCAGGCCCAGGTGCATGTCGAGGCAGAACGCGCAGTGGTTGATCTGCGAGGCGCGGATCATCACCAGTTCGGCCAGGGCCGGGTCGCCGAGCCCCTTCTTCGCCGCCGCGCTGACGGCGGCCATCGCCTGGAAGACCTTCGGGTCCAGCAGCTGGGTACGGTTCACTTGTGCTGCCCCGGGTGGTAGTGGCCCGGAGGGGTCCGGGTGGACACGCCGAACCGGTTCCAGGCGTTGATCACGGCGATGGCGGCGATCAGCTGGGAGAGTTCGGCCTCGTCGAAGTGCTTGGCGGCCCGCTCGTACACCTCGTCCGGCACGAACCCGTCCGTGAGGACGGTGATCGCGTCGGTCAGCTCCAGCGCCGCCAGCTCCTTCTCGGTGTAGAAGTGCCGCGACTCCTCCCACGCGCCGAGCTGGATGATCCGCTCCACGCTCTCGCCGGCCGCGAGGGCGTCCTTGGAGTGCATGTCGAGGCAGCGCGCGCAGTGGTTGACCTGGGAGGCGCGGATCTTGACCAGCTCGCGCAGCCGGGGGTCCAGGCCCTGGTTGGCGACGGCGTCCAGCTGGATCATCGCCTTGTACACCTCGGGCGCGTGCTGGGCCCAGCGCAGGCGCGGCGGCTCCTCGTGGGCGTAGGTGACGGGTTCCTCGTAAGTGCTCATGCTCTCGACCCTAGAACCGAGGCAGCCCAGGGGTATGGTCCATTCCCATGGCGGAATCCTGGGCCACTTTGGGCGTCGACCTGCATCTCGAACCGGCCCTCGCGGGCGGGCTGCGCCGGGGCCTGACCGACGCGCTGCGGGACGCGGTGCGCACCGGCCGGCTCGCCCCCGGCACCCGGCTGCCGTCCTCCCGGTCCCTCGCCGCCGACCTCGGCATCGCCCGCAACACCGTCGCCGAGGCCTACGCCGACCTGGTCGCGGAGGGCTGGCTCACCGCCCGGCAGGGCTCCGGCACCCGGGTGGCGGACCGGGTGGTCGCCCCGCCGTCCGCCGCGTCCGGACCGGGCCGCCGGGAGCCCGGCCGCCCCGCCCACAGCCTCGTCCCCGGCACCCCCGACCTCGCCGCCTTCCCGCGCACCGCGTGGCTGAAGGCCGCCCGCCGGGCACTGGCCACGGCCCCCGCCGACGCGCTCGGCTACGGCGACCCGCGTGGCCGGCGCGAGCTGCGCACCGCCCTGGCCGGATACCTCGCCCGGGTCCGGGGCGTGCGCGCCACCCCGGACAGCGTCGTGGTCACCGCGGGCTTCTCGCACGCCCTGCGCGTCCTCGGCGCGGTGCTGCGCTCGCGCGGGGCGGACACGGTCGCGGTGGAGTCCTACGGCCTCGACGTCCACTGGCGGCTGCTGCGCGCGGCGGGCCTGGCCACCCCGGCGCTGCCCTACGACGCGCTCGGCACCGACCCCCGCCCGCCGGACCACGCCGGTGCGGTGCTGCTCACCCCGGCCCACCAGTTCCCGACGGGCACCCCCCTGCACCCCGACCGGCGGGCCGCCGTCGTCGACTGGGCGCGGCGCACCGGCGCCCTGGTCCTGGAGGACGACTACGACGGCGAGTTCCGCTACGACCGCCAGCCCGTCGGCGCCCTCCAGGGCCTCGACCCCGACCGGGTGGTCTATCTGGGCACCGCCAGCAAGTCCCTCGCGCCCGGGCTGCGGCTGGGCTGGATGGTGCTGCCGCCGGCCCTGGTCCAGGAGGCGGTCGCGGCCAAGGGCCACGTCGACACCCTCGGGGCGCTGGACCAGCTCACGCTGGCCGAGTTCCTCGCGTCCGGCGCCTACGACCGGCACGTCCGCTCCGCCCGCCTGCGCTACCGGCGCCGCCGCGACGCCCTCGCCGCGGCCGTGGCCGGCCGGGCGCCGGCGGTGCGGGTGACGGGCATCGCGGCCGGACTGCACGCGGTGCTGCGGCTCCCGCCGGGCCTGGAGCAGCCGGTCGTCCAGGCGGCCGGCCTCCAGAACCTGGCCCTGCACGGACTGTCCTACTACCGCCACGCCGAAGCGGTCGCCGACCCCCTGGACGCCCTGGTGGTCGGCTACGGCACACCTGCGGACAGCGCGTGGACGGGCGCGTTGGAGGCCCTGTGCCGGGTACTGCCCTGAGAAGGGGCGCCGGACGGCCGAAAGCCACCCCCCGGCCGGGCGCGCGCACCCGCCTCTCTAGGCTGTCCGCCGGACATCGACTCGACGGGGGAGACACACCATGGCGCACACCAAAAGGCAACTCCGGTCCGGCACGGTCGTCCTGGGCGGTGTGGGTCTGCTGGCCGCCGCCCTCACCGCCTGCTCGTCCGACCCGGACAAGCGCTGCGTGGACCGGGACAGTTACAACGTCGCCAAGGGCTTCAAGGTCGTCTCCGACAAGAACTGCAAGACGACCACCGGCGGCTCCTCCTCGGGCCGGAAGAGGTCCGTCAAGAAGGGCGCCAAGCGACCGGTCAACGCCGACTGGTACTACGGCGGCAAGGAGAAGAACGGCTGGGTCGACGACGGCTCCTTCACCAAGTCGAGCGGCTCGGGCGGCGGTTCGGGAAGCGGCAGCTCGGGCGGTTCGTCGTACGACAACGGTGGCGGCGGGGTGAGCCGCGGCGGCTTCGGCGGCGGCCACGGCAGCTCCGGCGGCTGACCGGAGCGGACGACATGGAACGCCGTACCCTCACCCCCCGCCCCGGCTGGCAGCAGACCGTCGAGGCGCAGGGCCTGGTCTACCCCCTCACCCGCCACCCCGACGGCTCCCTGCGCCCGTACTGGGACGAGAGCGCCTGCTACGTCTTCTCCCTCCAGGAGGTCGAGGCGCTGGAGGAGACCGTCGCGGAACTGCACCGCATGTGCCTCGCGGCGGCGGCCCACATCGTGGCCGAGGACCGGCTCGCCGACCTCGGCATCACCGACCCCCGGGTGGCCGACGCGGTCACCGAGTCCTGGCACCGCCGGGCCGAACTGCCGTCCGTGTACGGCCGGTTCGACCTGCGCTACGACGGTACGGGTCCGGCGAAACTGCTGGAGTACAACGCCGACACGCCCACCTCGCTGGTGGAGGCGGCCTCCCCGCAGTGGTTCTGGATGGAGGAACGTTTTCCCGGCGCGGACCAGTGGAACTCCCTGCACGAACGCCTGGTGGAGGCCTGGCGCGCCCAGGCCGCGCTGCTGCCGCCCGGCGCCCCCCTGCACTTCGCGCACTCCGCCGCCGACGAACTCGGCGAGGACCTGATGACGGTCGCCTACCTGAAGGAGACGGCGGAGCAGGCCGGCCTCGCCACGGACTGGCTCGCGATGGAGGAGATCGGCTGGGACTCCCTCTCCGGCCGCTTCGTCGACAACCGGCTCCGCTTCATCCGGGGCATCTTCAAGCTCTACCCCTGGGAGTGGCTCACCACCGACGCCTTCGGCGGCCACGTCCTGGACACCCTGGACAACGGCGGCGGCACCGGCAGCACCCTGTGGATCGAGCCGGCCTGGAAGATGCTGCTGAGCAACAAGGCGCTGCTGGCGATCCTGTGGGAGCTGTACCCCGGCCACCCCCACCTGCTCCCCGCCTACCTCGACGGCCCCCGCGACCTCGCCGCCACCACCGGCTACGTCGCCAAGCCCCTGCTGGGCCGCGAGGGCGCGGGCATCACCGTCCACGGGCCCGGCACCCCGCCGGCCCCCCGCGAGGACCCCTGCTGCTACCAGCAGCTGGCCCCCCTCCCCGTCTTCGACGGCAACCACGTGGTCCTCGGCACCTGGATCGTCGGCGACGAACCGGCGGGCCTCGGCATCCGCGAGTCCACCGGCCTGATCACCGACGAGTACGCCCGCTTCCTGCCCCACGTGATCCTCTAGACCGCCGCGCCTCCGAGCAGCGACTCCACCGCCCCCCGGGCGTGCCGTGCCGGGGACGGGTCGCCGGTGATGCCCGCCGTGACCATCGCTCCCTCGGCGAGGAGGTAGACCGGTTCGGTGAGCGGGAGGCCGGTGGCGTGGACCCAGGCGGCCAGTTGGTCGTGGAAGGCGCGCTTGTGGGCGCGGACCTCCCGCAGGACCGCCTCGGAGGCGGTGCCGAGTTCGCCGTGGGCGTTGATCCAGGCGCAGCCGCGGAAGCCGGGCTCGGCGAACCAGACGGCGAGCCAGTCGAAGACCGCCAGCACCCGTTCGCGCGGGTCCGCCACGCGCTCCACGTGCGCGGCCAGGCTCTCCCGCCAGCGCCGGTCGCGCCGCCGGAGCATGGCGACGACCAGGTCCTCCTTGGTCGCGAAGAGCCGGTAGATCCGCTTCAGGGGCAGCCCGGAGGCATCCCGGACCCGGTCCATGCCGACCGCCTGGACACCGTGCGCGTAGAAGAGCGTCTCGGCGGCGTCCAGCAGGCTCGCGCGGTCCGCGCGGTCGCGTTCCGCGGTGGCGGGGGCGGGCATCCGGGCTCCTCGTGTCTCCTTGACGTCGAGAACGGTCGTTCTCTACCTTAGCGGCACCGATGGAGAACGACCGTTCTCGACCGCCGAGGAGACCGCCGTGCCCGAAGGCCGCCCGCCCTGCCCGCCGTTCACCCTGGAAACCGCCCGGCAGAAGGTCCAGGCCGCCGAGGACGCCTGGAACACCCGCGACCCCCACCGGGTGGCCCTCGCCTACACCGAGGACTGCGTCTGGCGGAACCGGGACCGCTTCCTCGCCGGCCGGGAGGAGATCGTCGCCTTCCTGACCGGGAAATGGCGCCGCGAGCTGGACTACGCGCTGCGCAAGAGCCTGTGGAGCTTCCACGAGGACCGCATCGCCGTCCGCTTCCAGTACGAGTGCCGCGACACCGGCGGCCAGTGGTGGCGCTCCTACGGCAACGAACTGTGGGAGTTCGACGAGCACGGCCTGATGCGCCGCCGCGAGGCCAGCATCAACGACGTGGCCATCGGGGAATCCGACCGCCGCATCCTCGGGCCCCGGCCCGCCGCCGAGCACGGCATCGACCTCCCCCTGCGCTGATCACGCCCCGGACAGCACCGTCCGCAGCTGCTCCACCCCCCACTCCAGGTCCTCCTCGCCGATCACCAGCGGGGGCGCGAGACGGACCGTCGACCCGTGGGTCTCCTTCACCAGGACCCCACGGGCCAGCAGCCGCTCGGCGATCCGGTGCCCGGTGCCCACCGCGGGGGAGACGTCCACCCCGGCCCACAGCCCCCGTCCGCGCACCGCCGTCACCCGGCCCGTGCCCGGCAGCTCGCCCAGCAGCCGGTGCAGCCGTTCGCCCAGCCGGGCCGCCCGCTCCTGGTACTCCCCGGTCCGCAGCAACGCGATCACCTCCAGCGCCACCGCGCAGGCCAGCGGGTTCCCGCCGAACGTCGACCCGTGCTCGCCCGGCCGGAACACCCCGAGCACCGCCGCGCTCGACACCACCGCCGACACCGGCACGATCCCGCCGCCCAGCGCCTTGCCCAGCACGTACGCGTCCGGCACGACCCCCTCGTGCTCGCACGCGAAGGTCCGCCCGGTCCGGCCCAGCCCGGACTGGACCTCGTCGGCGACGAAGAGGACGTTCCGCTCCCGGGTCAGCTCCCGCACCCCCGCCAGGTAACCGGCCGGCGGCACGATCACCCCCGCCTCGCCCTGCACCGGCTCCAGCAGCACCGCCACCGTGTTCTCCGTCAGCGCCGCCCGCATCGCGGTCAGATCCCCGTACGGCACGATCTCGAACCCCGGGGTGTACGGCCCGAAGTCCGCCCGCGCCCCGGAGTCCGTGGAGAAGCTGATGACGGTCGTCGTACGGCCGTGGAAGTTGCCGGCCGCCACGACGACCTTCGCCATCTCCGCGGGCACCCCCTTCACCCGGTACCCCCACTTCCGGGCCGCCTTGAGCGCGCTCTCCACCGCCTCCGCGCCCGTGTTCACCGGCAGCACCATCTCCATCCCGCACAGCTCGGCCAGCCGGGCGCAGAACGCCCCGAACCGGTCGTGGTGGAAGGCGCGGGAGGTCAGCGTCAGCCGCTCCAGCTGCCGCCGGGCCGCCTCCACCAGCCGCGGATGGCCGTGCCCGAAGTTGAGCGCCGAGTAACCGGCCAGCAGGTCCAGGTACCGCCGCCCCGCCACGTCCGTCACCCACGCCCCCTCACCCGTGGCGAGCACCACCGGCAGCGGATCGTAGGTGGGCGCGCAGTGCGCGTCGGCGAGGGCGATGAGGTCTTCTTCGGCAGCGGTCACGGACTCTCCCGGATCGGTCCGGATACGACGACGACCTCCTTCTTAACCCCGCTCGCATGGTGGACGCGGGATCTTCCCCGCCCGGCGCGCCCGGTAGGCTGAGAGCCGGGCCGTGACTGGCGCGCTGGGATGGGACGGACCATCAGGGAGCGGCCCGAGCGGTAAAGAGTGCCGTGCGCCTGGGCCGAACGTGAACGCTGTACGCACATCGTCCGGAGGTCCCCGATGCCCGAGAACGCCGCCCCCCTCTCCACCGAGTCCACCGCCTTCCGCGCCGCCCTCGACGTCATCCGCGCCGTGGAGCCGCGCGTCGCCGACGCCATCGGCCAGGAGGTCGCCGACCAGCGCGGAATGCTCAAACTGATCGCCTCGGAGAACTACGCCTCCCCGGCGACCCTGCTCGCGATGGGCAACTGGTTCAGCGACAAGTACGCCGAGGGCACCGTCGGCCGCCGCTTCTACGCCGGCTGCCGCAACGTCGACACCGTCGAGGCCCTCGCCGCCGAACACGCCCGCGAACTCTTCGGCGCCCGCCACGCCTACGTCCAGCCGCACTCCGGCATCGACGCCAACCTCGTCGCCTTCTGGGCCGTCCTCGCCGACCGCGTCGAGGTCCCCTTCCTGGAGAAGGCCGGCGCCCGCCAGATCAACGACCTCACCGACGCCGACTGGGCCGAGCTGCGCCAGGCCTTCGGCAACCAGCGCATGCTCGGCATGTCCCTGGACGCCGGCGGCCACCTCACCCACGGCTTCCGCCCGAACATCTCCGGCAAGATGTTCGACCAGCGCTCCTACGGCACCGACCCCGCCACCGGCCTGATCGACTACGACGCGCTGCGCGCCCAGGCCCGCGAGTTCAAGCCGCTGATCATCGTCGCGGGCTACTCCGCGTACCCCCGGCTGGTGAACTTCCGGATCATGCGCGAGATCGCCGACGAGGTCGGCGCCACCCTCATGGTCGACATGGCCCACTTCGCCGGCCTCGTCGCCGGCAAGGTCCTCACCGGCGACTTCGACCCGGTCCCGCACGCCCAGATCGTCACCACCACCACCCACAAGTCCCTGCGCGGCCCGCGCGGCGGCATGGTGCTGTGCGACGACTCCCTCAAGGACCAGGTGGACCGCGGCTGCCCGATGGTCCTCGGCGGCCCGCTCCCGCACGTCATGGCCGCCAAGGCCGTCGCCCTCGCCGAGGCCCGGCAGCCCGCCTTCCAGGACTACGCCCAGCGCATCGTCGACAACTCCCGCGCCCTCGCCGAGGGCCTGACGCGCCGGGGCGCCACCCTCGTCACCGGCGGCACGGACAACCACCTCAACCTGATCGACGTCGCCACGTCCTACGGCCTCACCGGCCGCCAGGCCGAGGCGGCCCTGCTCGACTCGGGCATCGTCACCAACCGCAACGCCATCCCGGCCGACCCGAACGGCGCCTGGTACACCTCCGGCATCCGCGTCGGCACCCCCGCGCTGACCACCCGCGGCCTCGGCACGGCGGAGA
Organism: Streptomyces sp. NPDC104831; assembly: GCF_055583025.1. NCBI lineage: Bacteria > Bacillati > Actinomycetota > Actinomycetes > Kitasatosporales > Streptomycetaceae > Streptomyces > Streptomyces sp. NPDC104831. Next base: position 41,865 of record NZ_JBVJOT010000001.1, on the reverse strand, counting down.
TGGACGAGGTGGCGGCGCTCATCGACCGCGTGCTGACCACCACCGAGGCGGGCACCACCAAGTCCGGCGCCCCCTCCAAGGCGAGCCACGTCCTCGACGAGAAGGTCGCCCAGGAGATCGCCGGGCGCGCCACGGACCTGGTCGCGGGCTTCCCCCTCTACCCGGAAGTCGACCTCGGCTGAGACACCCCGCAAGGGGCGCGGGGCCGCGTGCGGCATGCGGCCCCCGCCCGGGCGTGACCGGCCCGCGGTTCCCCACCCGCCGAACCCGCCCCGTGCCTCTGCGACAATAAGGGGTATGGCTGACCGACCTCGCGTGCTCTCCGGCATCCAGCCCACGGCTGGCTCGTTCCACCTCGGCAACTACCTCGGCGCCGTCCGCCAGTGGGTGGCCCTGCAGGAGTCCCACGACGCCTTCTACATGGTCGTCGACCTGCACGCGATCACGGTCCCGCAGGACCCGAAGGAGCTGCGCGCCAACACCCGCCTGGCCGCGGCCCAGCTGCTGGCCGCCGGTCTGGACCCCGACCGCTGCACCCTCTTCGTGCAGAGCCACGTCCCCGAGCACGCCCAGCTGGCCTGGGTCATGAACTGCCTCACCGGCTTCGGCGAGGCGTCCCGCATGACCCAGTTCAAGGACAAGTCCGCCAAGCAGGGCGCCGACCGGGCCTCCGTCGGCCTGTTCACCTACCCGGTCCTCCAGGTCGCGGACATCCTGCTGTACCAGGCCCACGAGGTGCCCGTCGGCGAGGACCAGCGCCAGCACATCGAGCTGACCCGCGACCTCGCCGAGCGCTTCAACGGCCGCTTCGGCGACACCTTCACGATCCCCAAGCCGTACATCCTCAAGGAGACGGCGAAGATCTACGACCTCCAGGACCCGACGATCAAGATGAGCAAGTCGGCGTCCACGCCGAAGGGCCTGATCAACCTCCTGGACGAGCCGAAGACCACGGCCAAGAAGGTGAAGAGCGCGGTCACCGACACCGACACGGTGATCCGCTACGACACCGGGAACAAGCCGGGCGTCTCCAACCTCCTGACCATCCACTCCACGCTCACCGGCAAGAGCATCGCCGAGCTGGAGCAGGAGTACGAGGGCAAGATGTACGGCGCCCTCAAGACCGACCTCGCCGAGATCATGGTCGAGTTCGTCACGCCGTTCCGCGAGCGCACCCACCAGTACCTGGACGACGCCGAGACGCTGGACTCGATCCTCGCCAAGGGCGCCGAGAAGGCGCGCGCCGTCGCCGCCGAGACCCTCGCGCAGGCGTACGACCGCGTGGGCTTCCTGCCCGCCAAGCACTGAGGCGTACGACCGCACGAATCCGCGTGGGCAGAGCGCTGCACATCACTTCCGCCGCGCCTGCCCACGGGACACCCGTGGCCGTACAGTCGATGCCAACGGCCGGACGAGACGGCCGAGACGACGACAGACCCGACGACAGGAGACGACGTGGGGACCGTAACGATCGGCGTGTCGATCGCGGTCCCGGAGCCTCACGGCAGCCTGCTCCAGGAGCGGCGCGCGGGCTTCGGCGACGCCGCGGCTCACGGCATCCCCACCCACGTCACGCTGCTGCCGCCGACCGAGGTGGACGAGGCCGGCCTGCCCGCGGTCGACGCGCACCTGTCCGAGGTCGCCGCGGCGGGCCGCCCGTTCCCGATGCGGCTGTCCGGCACCGGCACCTTCCGGCCGCTGTCGCCGGTGGTCTACGTCCGCGTCGCCGAGGGCGCCGAGGCGTGCGCCCGGCTCCAGCAGCGGATCCGGGACGCGTCGGGGCCGGTGGCGCGCGAGCTGCTCTTCCCGTACCACCCGCACGTCACCGTCGCGCACGGCATCGAGGAGGCGGCGATGGACCGCGCCTTCGAGGAACTGGCGGACTACGAGGCCGCGTGGCCGTGCACCGGCTTCGCGCTGTACGAACAGGGCGCCGACGGCGTCTGGCGCAAGCTGCGCGAGTACACCTTCGGCGGGCCGGTCGTACCGGTCCAGCCGGGCCACGCGGACGTGTGCGCCCCGCGCGTCGCGCCGTGACGCGCGCCCGGGGGGCGCTACAGCGGCAGGCGCCGGAACAGCGCCCGGGGCGCGTGCCGTAGCGCCGTCGTCAGCAGACGGAGGGAGCCCGGGACCCAGACCGTCTCCGCGTCGCGGCGCAGGCCCAGTTCGACGGCCGTGGCCACCGCCTCCGGGGTGGTGGCCAGCGGGGTGCGCGCCCGTCCCGCCGTGCCCTGGGTGCGGACGCAGCCGGGGCGTACGACCATGACCCGCGCGCCCGTCCCGTACAGGGCGTCGCCGAGGCCCTGGGCGAACACGTCGAGGCCGGCCTTGCTGGAGCCGTAGATGAAGTCGGCGCGGCGGGCGCGCTCGGCGGCGGCGGAGGACAGCACGACGAGCCACCCGTGGCCCTGGGCCTGGAGCGCGCGGCCGGCGACCAGTCCCGCCGAGACGGCCCCCGTGTAGTTGGTCTGGGCGACCCGCACCGCGCGGACCGGGTCGCGTTCGTCGTGCGCCTGGTCGCCGAGGACGCCGAAGGCGAGCAGCACCATGTCGACCGGGCCGTCGGCGAACACCTTGCCGAGGACGCCCTCGTGGGTCTCGGGGGCGAGCGCGTCGAAGGCGACGGTGTGGACGTCCGCGCCGAGTGCCCGCAGGCTCCCGGCCGCGTTCTCCAGCGCGAGGGAGGGCCGCCCCGCCAGCCACACGGTGCGGGTGCGGCGGGCGATCAGACGGCGCGCGGTGGCCAGCCCGATCTCGGACGTGCCGCCGAGGACGAGCAGGGACCGGGGCAGTTCGGTGGCATCCTTCATGACAGATGACCGTATCGCTCGCATATGACCGTTCCGGCGAAGAAACGCGGTGTTGGTATCCCGGCGCAGCGGGCAGAGTCGGATCATGGACTGGCTGAAGAAGCTGCCCGGTATCGGGCCGGTCGTCACCCGCCTGACGATCACCCACGCGTGGCGGTGCTACGAGCGACTGGACCGGGTGAAGTGGACCCGGCTGGCCGCCGCCATGACGTTCGTCAGCTTCGTGGCGCTGTTCCCCCTGCTGACCGTGGCCGCCGCGATCACCGCCGGCACGCTCGGCCCGGCCCGCCAGAAGACCGTGGAGCAGCGGATCGCCGACCAGTTCCCGGGGCTGTCCGACCAGTTGGACCTCAGCTCCCTGGTGGACAACGCGGGCACCGTCGGGGTCATCGCGGGCGCGGCGCTGCTGTTCACGGGCATCGGCTGGGTCGGCCAGGTGCGGGACTGCCTGCGGGCGGTCTGGGAGCTGCCGGACCAGGACGAGAACCCGGTCCTGGCCAAGGTGAAGGACACCGTCATCCTGCTCGGCCTCGGCGGCGCCCTGCTGGTCACGCTCGCCGCGTCCACCCTCGCCTCGGCCGCCGTCGGCCTGGTGTCGCGGCAGTTCGGCCTGGACGAGCACGGCTGGGGCAGCGCGCTGCTCCAGCTCGCCGCCTTCGTCGTCGCCGTGCTCGCCGACTTCCTGGTCCTGCTCTACGCCCTGACCCTGCTGCCCGGGGTCGAGCCGCCGCGCCGCCGCCTGCTGGTCGCCGCCCTCCTCGGCTCGGTCGGCTTCGAACTGCTGAAGCTGCTGCTCAGCGGCTATGTCCAGGGTGTGGCCGCGAAGAGCATGTACGGCGCGTTCGGGGTCCCCGTGGCCCTGCTGCTGTGGATCAACTTCACTGCCAAGATCGTGCTGTTCTGTGCCTCCTGGACGGCGACGGGGAGCAAGGAGACCGAGGTCGGGGACGTCAGGGACGGGACCGGCGGCGCATCAGGTCCGGCAGCGGCCACCGCCGGTTGACCAGGAACACCCCGCCGCCGAGCAGCGCCAGCAGTCCGCCCGCGACGGCCAGCGCCGTGCCGACGCCGCTGGAAGCGGAACCGGTGGGGGCGCCGGCCGCCGCCTTCGCCCCCGGCGCGCCGGCCGTGCCGGACGACTGCTGCGGGCCCGCCCCCGGGGAGGCGCCGGCGGCCGGCCCGGCGGAGGCCGATCCGGCGCTCCGCGGCGGCACCAGCTCGCCCACCGGGTTCACCTTGCCCACCGCCTGGAAGCCCCAGTCGAACAGCTTCGCGGTCTCCTTGTAGACCTCGTTGTGCTCGTGCTTCTCCGGGTTCATCACGGTGACCAGCAGCACCTTGCCGCCGCGCTCGGCGACCCCGGTGAAGGTGGCGCCCGCGTGGGTGGTGTTGCCGTTCTTCACCCCCGCGATGCCCGGGTAGACCGGAACGTCGCTGTCGCCGCTCAGCAGCCGGTTGGTGTTGCGGATCTCGGTCGGGCCGATCTTGGCGTCGACCGTCGAGCAGTAGTCGCGGAAGTCCTTCTTCTGCAGGCCCGAGCGGGCGAACAGCGTCAGGTCGTACGCCGAGGACACCTGGCCCGGCGCGTCGTAGCCGTCGGGCGAGACGACCCGGGTGTCCAGCGCCTGGAGTTCCTCGGCGTGCTCCTGCATGTCCTCGACGGTCTGTTCCACGCCGCCGTTCATCGCGGACAGCACGTGGACCGCGTCGTTGCCGGACTTCAGGAACACCCCGAGCCACAGGTCGCGCACGGAGTAGGTGGAGCCCTCCTTGATCCCGGCCACGCTGGAGCCGGCGCCCACCCCTTCGAGGTCCGCCGGTGTCACCTTGTGCCGGGTGTCCTGGGAGAACCGGGGCAGCACGGTGTCCGCGAACAGCATCTTCAGTGTGCTGGCCGGGGGCAGTGCCCAGTGCGCGTTGTGCGCGGCCAGGACCTGGCCGGACTCGGCGTCGGAGACGATCCACGAGCGGCCGGTCAGCCCCTTGGGCAGCACCGGGACCCCGGGGGCGAGGTTGACCTGCGTGCCGGGCATTCCGAGCCGGGCGCCGCCGAGGGTGGACATCCGCGCCGGGGGCGTGGCCGTCGGGCTCGTCGTGGGGGCCGGCGCGGCCAGGGCGGCGGGCGCGGTGACGGACAGGGACAGCACGGTGGCGGAGGCGACCAGCAGGGACCGCCGCCCACCCCCGGCACGGACCCGGACACCGGACGGCGATACTGGACTCATGAAGCTCAGCCGCCCTGTCTCCTGGTTCCTGCTCGCCTTCGGGGTGTGGAGCTGGGTCATCTGGGTCACTTTCGTCAAGAATCTCGTCAAGGACGGCAGCGGTCTCGCCTTCGACGACGGTCACCCGACCGCGTACTTCTGGGTGCACCTGCTGCTGGCGGTCGTTTCCTTCGTATTGGGGACGGTCATCGGGGTCATCGGGTTGCGCGGGGTGCGCGCACTGCGCCGAAACTCATAGCGGGCACACGGAGACCCCCGCGTCCGCAAGGGCGCGGGGGTGTGCGGGCCGCGGCCGATCCGCTCGGCCGGACTTCTCCGGGCCGGCCCCGATGATCCGCGGTGTGCCCGTGTCCCTTCCCCGCGCCTTCACCCGGGAGCGGTCACCCGCTCTTCCCGCCCCCGCGCCCCGGGTCCGGCAGGACCCTCGTCATGCCCGGCAGGAAGTCCGTGAACAGTTCGTGGACCTCCATGACCAGCGGGCGCAGCACCCGGAAGCGGGCCAGGGCCACCCCGCGCGCGGTCAGCCGGGCCCCGCGCCGCGCGAGCCGGTAGCTGCGCTCGCGGTTCTCCGTGCGGTCGAAGATCCAGTACAGCACCAGGCCCATCTGCGAGAGCCACATCAACTCCGGCAGGACGACCCGCAGTTCCGGGGCCACCTTGGACTTGGAGCCGGCCAGCACCTGCCGGTGCACGCTGATGGCCTGCTCGCGCGCGTGCTCGCTCTCCGGCGAGAAGGGGCTGAGCGGGCTGTCGGGATCGGCGGCGTTCTTGAAGAACTGGACCGCGAACTCGTGGTACGGCCGGGCGATGTCCAGCCACGCGGTCAGCACCCCCGCGAGCCGCGCCTCCAGGTCGGTCTCCCGCTCCAGCACCGACCGGACCGCCGCTTGGTGCTCGGCGGCGATCCGGTCGTAGAAGCCCTGGATCAGGTGTTCCTTGCCCTCGAAGTAGTAGTAGGCGTTGCCGACGGAGACCCCCGCCTCCTTGGCGATGGCCCGCATGGTCGTCTTGTCGTAGCCCCGCTCCTGGAACAACCGCATCGCGGTCTCCAGGATCAGCGCGCGGGTCTGCTCGGACTTGCTGCTCTGGGGGCCGGCCGCCTCGGGGCCGTCGTTCTTCGCGGGCACGGTCAAGAGCCTAACGACTGGCCGGGGCGGTCCCCGCGCGGGACGGCGGCGCGTAGGTCCAGCCGGTGCGCGGGTGGTAGGACCAGCCGTCGGACCGCCGGTAGACCCGCCCGCCCCACTGCGGGCCCGGCCCCTGGGGGCCCCGCCACTTCGCCGCGCGGAGCACGGCGCCGCGGGCCGCCTTCGCGCCGGCCGGGGTGGCGAGCCGGTGGGCGAGCGGACGGTGCTCGCGCAGGGCCCACAGGACGACGATCCAGGCGCGCGGGCCCCGGTAGACCTGCCCCGAGTCGCCGACCACGGTGATCTCCTCGCGGCTGACGGAGAGGTCGAGCCCGGGGAACCGGGCGCGGGCGGCGGCCGAGCCGGCCGGCAGCGGCTCCAGGGGCACCAGCCGGGGCTGCCGCGCCAGCCAGCCGCTCAGGTGGGCGCCCACGGCGGTCCGCTCGTCGTACAGGACGGTCAGCCCGCGGACCGGGACGCCGGCGGCGTCCCGGCCCGGGGCGGTGGCCGCGCGGGTCACGCCGGTCACCGCCCGGCCGTCGGCGCGACCCACTCCTGCGGGGCGACCGGGGGCAGCTGACCGCGCTCCATGATCCCGCGCCGGCGGATCCGGTTGAGGACGTAGACGTTGCCGAGGTGCATCGCGCCGAGGACGAGCAGGACCACGCCCAGCTTGGTCGACAGGGCCTCGAAGACGCCGCGGGTGTCCTCGATCGTCTCGTCACCGCTCAGGTACAGCGCCACGAAGCCGAGGTTGACGAGGTAGAAGCCGACCACCAGGAGGTGGTTGACGGCGTCCGCGAGCTTCTCGTCGCCGTGCAGGACGTCGGCCAGGAAGATCCGGCCGTTGCGGCTGAGCGTGCGGGCCACCCAGACGGTCAGCGCGATGCTGACGACCAGGTAGATGACGTAGGCGATGACGGTGCGGTCCATGCCCCACCCCTTCTTGAACGCGTTCAAAACGCTGACAGGGATGACTGTAGACCTGTTTTTGAACGCGTTCAACCGAGGGACGGGTGCTCAGTTCCGGCGGGCCAGGGAAGGGCGTTTGGTGTAGTCCGTGAAGCCGAGGACGTTGCCCCAGGGGTCGGCGATCTCCACGGTCCAGCCGGTGGCGCCCTGTCCGATCTCGTCCAGCGGCGGGATCCCGGCGGCGGCCAGCTCCCGCGCCGCCGTCCGCGCGTCCGGCACCTCCAGCCAGACCCGCGGCGAGGGCCAGTGCGGCGGCCGGTGCCCCAGCCCCTCCTCGGCGCGCAGCAGGATGCCGGGCGTCTCCGCGCCGACCTTCAGCAACGCGATCCCGGCCTCGTCGAGCCGGAAGCCCACGGCGAACCCGGCCCGCTCGTAGAAGGCGACGGCCTCGCCGAGGTCGCCGACGGGAAGCAGCACATTGTCGAACCCGAGCAGTTCGTACGACTCTTCGTCTGACATGTCGTCACATTAGGATCCCGGACCCCGCGAATCGAGGAGCCCCACCGGAAGGGACTCCGGCGGGGCTCGGCGGGGCGGGTCGCGCGGCACACGCACGAGGGCCCCGCTCCTGGGCGGAGCGGGGCCCTCGGGGGTGCCGTCGCGGGTCAGTAGCGGCGCGTGATCAGGGCGCGCTTCACTTCCTGGATGGCCTTCGTGACCTCGATGCCGCGCGGGCAGGCGTCCGTGCAGTTGAAGGTCGTGCGGCAGCGCCACACGCCGTCGCGGTCGTTCAGGATCTCCAGGCGCTGCTCGCCCGCCTCGTCACGGCTGTCGAAGATGAAGCGGTGGGCGTTCACGATCGCGGCCGGACCGAAGTACTGGCCGTCGTTCCAGAACACCGGGCACGAGGAGGTGCAGGCCGCGCAGAGGATGCACTTCGTGGTGTCGTCGAAGCGCTCGCGGTCCTCGGCGGACTGCAGCCGCTCACGGGTCGGCTCGTTCGTCTCCTTGGTGACCAGGAACGGCATGACGTCCCGGTACGCCTGGAAGAACGGCTCCATGTCCACGACCAGGTCCTTCAGGACCGTCAGGCCCTTGATGGGCTCGACCGTGATCGGCTTCTCGGGGTTGATGTCCTTGATCAGCGTCTTGCAGGCGAGGCGGTTCTTGCCGTTGATCCGCATCGCGTCCGAGCCGCAGATGCCGTGCGCGCACGACCGGCGGAAGGTGAGGGTGCCGTCGATGTCCCACTTGATCTTGTGCAGACCGTCGAGGACCCGCTCCTTGGGGTCGATCTCCAGCTGGAAGTCTTCCCAGGTGGCCTCCGCCGAGACCTCCGGGTTGAACCGGCGGACGCGGAAGGTGACCGTGATGTAGGGGGAGTCGGCGAAGCCGGGCTCGGGCCGGCCGGCCGCGTCCGCCTTGTCCAGAACAGGGGTAGCCATCAGTACTTACGCTCCATCGGCTGGTAGCGGGTCTGGACGACCGGCTTGTAGTCGAGACGGACGGTTTCCGAGCCGTCGGCGCCGACCTCGCGGTACGCCATGGTGTGGCGCATGAAGTTGACGTCGTCGCGGTTCGGGTAGTCCTCGCGGTAGTGACCACCGCGGGACTCCTTGCGGGCGAGGGCCGAGACGGCCATGACCTCGGCCAGGTCGAGCAGGTTGCCCAGCTCGATCGCCTCAAGGAGGTCCGTGTTGAAACGCTTGCCCTTGTCCTGGATCGCCACGTTCTTGTAGCGCTCCTTGAGCTCGGCGATCTTCTCGACCGCCGTCTTGATCGTCTGCTCGGTGCGGAACACCATGACGTTGGCGTCCATGGTCTCCTGCAGCTCGCGGCGCAGGGTCGCCACCCGCTCGTTGCCGGTGGAGGTGCGCAGCCGCTCGATCTGCTCGACGACGAAGGACTCCGGCGTCTCGGGCAGCTCGACGTAGTCGGCCTTGGCCGCGTACTCGGCGGCGGCGATGCCCGCGCGGCGGCCGAAGACGTTGATGTCCAGCAGCGAGTTGGTGCCGAGGCGGTTGGCGCCGTGCACGGAGACACAGGCGACCTCGCCGGCCGCGTACAGGCCCGGGACGACCGTGGTGTTGTCCGCCAGGACCTCACCCTCGACGTTCGTCGGGATGCCGCCCATCGCGTAGTGCGCGGTCGGCTGGATCGGGATCGGGTCCGTGTACGGCTCGATGCCGAGGTAGGTCCGCGCGAACTCGGTGATGTCCGGGAGCTTGGCGTCCAGCTGCTCCGGCGGCAGGTGGGTCAGGTCCAGGTACACGTGGTCGCCCTCGGGACCGCAGCCGCGGCCCTCGCGGATCTCCGTGTAGATGGAGCGGGACACGACGTCACGGGACGCCAGGTCCTTCATGACGGGAGCGTACTTCTCCATGAAGCGCTCGCCGTCCTTGTTGCGCAGGATGCCGCCCTCGCCGCGGGCGCCCTCGGTGAGCAGGATGCCCATGCGCCAGATGCCGGTCGGGTGGAACTGGAAGAACTCCATGTCCTCCAGCGGCAGGCCGCGCCGGTAGACCGCCGCCTGGCCGTCACCGGTCAGGGTGTGGGCGTTCGACGTCACCTTGAAGAACTTGCCGGTGCCGCCGGAGGCGTAGATCACGGACTTCGCCTGGAAGACGTGGATCTCGCCGGTCGCCAGCTCGTAGGCGACGACACCGGCGGAGCGCTTGACGCCGTCGACCTCGGTGATCAGCTGGTCCAGGACGTAGAACTCGTTGAAGAACTCCACGCCCTCCTTGACGCAGTTCTGGTACAGCGTCTGGAGGATCATGTGGCCGGTGCGGTCCGCGGCGTAGCAGGACCGGCGGACCGGGGCCTCGCCGTGGTTGCGCGAGTGGCCGCCGAAGCGGCGCTGGTCGATGGTGCCGTTCGGGGTGCGGTTGAACGGCAGGCCCATCTTCTCCAGGTCGAGGACGGCGTCGATGGCCTCCTTCGCCAGGATCTCGGCGGCGTCCTGGTCGACCAGGTAGTCACCGCCCTTGACCGTGTCGAAGGTGTGCCACTCCCAGTTGTCCTCCTCCACGTTGGCGAGCGCGGCGGCCATGCCGCCCTGCGCGGCGCCCGTGTGGGAGCGGGTGGGGTAGAGCTTGGTCAGGACCGCGGTGCGGCTGCGCTTCGTCGCCTCGATGGCGGCGCGCATGCCCGCGCCGCCGGCGCCGACGATGACGGTGTCGTACTTGTGGATCTTCATGATTCTCGCAGCCCCGTGCCTAGCGGATGTTCGGGTCGAAGGTGAAGATCACCAGCGTGCCCAGCAGGATGGTGAACACCGTGGCGGTGTAGAGCAGAGCCTTCAGCCACAGCCGGCCGGCCGGCCGCTCCGCGTAGTCGTTGATGACCGTGCGCAGACCGTTGGCGCCGTGCAGCATGGCCAGCCACAGCATGACCAGGTCCCAGACCTGCCAGAACGGGGACGCCCAGCGGCCGGCCACGAAGGCGAAGCCGATCTTGGAGACTCCACCGTCCAGCACCAGCTGGATGAGCAGGTGGCCGAGGACGAGGACGACCAGCACGATGCCGGACAGGCGCATGAACAGCCACGCCGCCAGCTCGAAGTTGCCCCGGGTCGACTTCGGGGTCTTCTTGGTGCGCTTGCGCGGGGCCTCGATCAGCGGGGCGGGATGATCGACGGTGTAGACGGGGGCGCCCTCGACGGGGCCCACTCCGGAGGCCGTGGTTTCAGTCGTGGACATCGGCGTCAGCTCCCAAAGAGGACTCGGTAGGCGTGGCCGAGAACCGGGTAGATCGCCCCGATCATCAGGACGAGCCAGACGATCATCACGGTCCAGAACATCTGCTTCTGGTAGCGCGGGCCCTTCGACCAGAAGTCGACGGCGATGACACGCAGGCCGTTGAGCGCGTGGAAGAGGATGGCGGCGACGAGGCCGTACTCCAGCAGCGCGACGATCGGCGTCTTGTACGTGGCTACGACCTTGTCGTAGTCCTCGGGGGAGACACGCACGAGAGCGGTGTCCAGCACATGAACGAACAGGAAGAAGAAAATGAGGACGCCGGTGACTCGGTGAGCCACCCAGGACCACATTCCTTCCCGGCCGCGGTACAGCGTTCCAGCCGGCACGGAAGAACCCTCCGGGAGCGGGGACTAGGGCCGCGCCGGCTTCACTGTCGGTCGGGCCCGGCCGGGTACGGTCCACCGGCCCTCTGCATGGTATCCACGTGCCGCCGTGCCGCTTACAGGGGGCCTACCTTGTGTGATCAATTTGGCACGCGGTTGGGCTAGCGGGGGCGGGCGCCGGGTCGCCGGCCTCCGTCATGCGCCGGGGGCGAATGTGTTCATTTGCCGGGTGTGGGGGCGTTTGTGCTGGTCGTACGGGCCCCCGTGCCGCCGAGCAGGAGCCGCAGCCGTCCCCGCGCCAGGCGCCGGAGCTCCTCCGCCGCCGTCACCCGTTCCTCCTCGGGATCGTTCGCCAATCGTGACCGGATCGCTTCGAGGATGCGGTCGAGCCCCTCGTCCGGAGGCACATCGCCCAGGTAGATGACGAACGCGTGCCCGAACCGGGCTTCGTAGGCCGCGTGGGCCGCGCTCCAGGCCATGTGGGCGGCCGAGTAGATGTCCTCCGGCAGCTCGGGGAGGGACTCGCCGGCCAGGGCCTGCGACAGGTCGGCCGGGGAGAGGTCGTACGCCGCCTCGTCCGCCGCGGCCAGCAGGGCGTCCAGGTCGGGGTACGGGCGGTGCGCGGCGAGCCGGTCCGACCAGCGCGGGCTGTGCAGACAGTGCAGGAGCAGGGCGCGCGCCTCTTCGGCGGCGGCGGTGTTGAAGGCGTCGAGCGGCTTGGGGAGGGAGGGCAGCGAATGGCCGGGCAGCGTGGGACCTCGCGTCACAGGGGGTGCGGCTGGGGATTGTGTGAAGGATGTGAGTGTCGTCAGGTTATCGAGAGTGGTCATACGGCGTCCGAGCGATAACCGAATTTCACTCGAACGGCAGAGTTTCGCGTCGTCCGGCTGACCGCTGAACCGGGTAACGGTCGTACGTTGTCAAGGTGACCCAGCACAGGCACAGGCGCCGGGACCAGGCGCGACAGGTGACACGGAAGCGGGCGGTGACGGCCGTCGCCTTCGCCGGGACGGTCGCGCTCGGCGCGGGCTTCGGCGTGTGGGCCTCGGCCGACGGCGGCGGCCCCGCGGCGCACACCGCCCGGCAGTCCTCCTCCGGCAGGGTGGCCGCCACCCGGGCCGAGCCCACGGCCCCGGACGGCCCCTCGGCGGCTCCGACCCCGAGTCCGAGCCCGAGCCCGAGCAGGACGTACCCCCTCTCCCGGGCGCCGCGCACGATACCCGCGGTCCGCTCCCACACCCCGGCGCGCGGCCCCGGCTGGCGGCCCCGGCCCGGGGCGCGGGTGGTGGTGGCCGACCCCGCGCTCGCCGACGAGGGACGGCTGATAGCCGGGGAGCTGGGACTGGCGTACGCGGGGCAGGGGAACGACGCCCGGGCGGGCGACGTCCGGCTCGCGCTCGGCGGCGGGGGCGGGAACCAGGAGTCGTACACCCTGACCGTCCGCGACGGCCGCGTCGACATCAGCGGGCCCGGCGAGGCCGGCGTCTTCTACGGCACCCGCACCCTCAAGCAGGAGGTCCACGGCGGCGGCACGGCACCGGAGGGCGTCGTGCGCGACCGGCCGGCCAAGCCGGTGCGCGGATTCATGCTGGACATCGCGCGCAAACCGTTCTCCGCGTCCTGGATCGAGGACCGGATACGCGAGCTGGGGGACCTGAAGTTCAACGAGCTGGGCCTGCACTTCTCCGACGACCAGGCCTTCCGGATCCAATCCGACAGCCACCCCGAGATCGTCTCCGCCGACCACCTGACGAAGGCGCAGGTCAAGAAGATCGTGGCGCTCGCGGACAGCCGGCACATCACCCTCGTGCCCGAGATCGACTCCCCGGGACACCTCGGCGCGGCCCTCGCCGCCCACCCCGACCTGATGCTGCGCAACGCGAGCGGGGCGGTGACACGCGGCGCGATCGACATCTCCAACCCCGCCTCGGCCAGGCTCGTCGACGACCTGCTGAACGAGTACGCCGGCCTGTTCACCGGCGGCCGGTGGCACCTGGGCGGGGACGAGTACCAGGCGCTGACCGTACGGGACCCGCAGGCCTCCTACCCGCAGCTGGCCGCCGCCGCGCGGCGCGCGTACGGGCCCGGCGGGACCGTCGCCGACCTCACCACCGGCTGGCTCGACGCCCGCGCCGCCACCGTCCGCGCCCACGGCAGGACCGTACGGGCCTGGAACGACGGCTTCTTCCGGAACACCTCCGTGCGGCCCGACCCGAAGCTCCAGGTCGCCTACTGGACCGGCAAGGAGATCGGCGCCCGGCCCCCGGCCGAGTACCTGGGTGCCGGCCGCCAGGTGCTCAACTACAACGACGAGTTCCTCTACTACGTGCTCGGCCAGCCGCAGACCTTCGTCTACCCGACCGGGAAGCGGATCTACGAGCAGTGGACCCCGCGGGTGCTGCGCGGCACGACCGCCGTGCCCGCCCGCTACGACGGGCAGATCCTCGGCGGGTCGTTCGCGGTGTGGTGCGACCTCCCGCACGCGCAGACCGAGGCCCAGGTCGCCGCCGGGATCCGGATGCCGCTGCGGGCCACCGTGCAGAAGCTGTGGGACCCGGACAGCCCCGCGCTGTCCTGGACGGAGTTCCGCGAACTGGCGGACCGGCTCGGCTGAGACCCGGGTGGACGCGCGGCGTCCGCCCGTGTGTTCCGGCACCCGCGCGCACGTCGGACGTACGCGCGGGTGCCGCCGACGGCGCCCCGGCGCCCGGCCGCGCTCGGGCCGCGACGGTGGGCGAACCGGACAGGGTCCGCTCGGGCGAGGTGCCCTTGCCGGAATCGGAGTCTGGCTGAAAACCCGCGCTGTGACACTCCCGCCCCGTCGCACGCAGTAAGGGGAAACGCGGGCTCCGTACCGGTCGGTGCCCTGGCGAGGGAGGCTTTCCATGAGCCTGGTGGAACTGATCGCGCAGGCCGACGAACGCGGACTGGCCGCCGGCGGACTGGCTTGTTTGGATCGGTGCCTTCCGCTGCTCGGCGGTGGTGACGCGCTGCTGCGCCCGCTGTGGACGAGCCTCGCCGACGGCTCCGACTGGGCCGCGGACCTCACCCGGGTGCGCGAGGCGCTCGGTGCCGGACGGCCCGCCGGCGACGAGGCCGCGCTGCTCGTCCACCGCATGCTGGAGTCCGCCCCGGCCGAGCGCACCGCCGGCGCGGTACGGCCCTGGGCCGACGCCTGCTCGGCCGCCTCGCTGCGCGTCCACCGGCTGCTGGACCCGGCGGCCCCCGCCGGCCACGACCGGCCGGACCTGGCGGACCCGGCCCTCCTGCCGCCACTCGCCGCCGCCGAGCTGCGCCGTCAGATCACCGTCCTGGAACTCCTCGCCGGGCACGGCGCCCAAGGGCTGCGCCGGGCGCTGGAGGTGTCGGTGGAGGGCCGCCGGGTGCTGCGCGCGGTGGTCTCACGGCGGGCGCGCGGCACGGCCGAGCCGGGGTCGCGCACCCTGGCGGGACCGGCCCTGTGACCTTCGTGCGATGGACGTGGGGTGGTCCTGCGGCGGTTGGCGAAACGTTTGGCGAAACGGGCCGGAACCCGGTGACGCGACCCCGCCCCCGCTCGCTCTTCCCTATGTGACAGCCCACGTGACAGCCCCAGTGACAGCCGCTGCGACCGGCCGGGCCCCGGCCGGTGCGACAGCTCATCCGACGGCCCGGTACGGGACGGCACGACCGGAGGCCAGGCCGCGGGTCGCGGCGGAACCCGCGCGCTGGGCGGCGGACGCGGTGGCGGCGATGCGTGAGGGCGCCCGGGTGCGGCTCGACTACTCGGCGCGGAGCCTGTGGCGGGTGGACCGGATGATCGAGGAGATACGCCGGGAGCGACCGCCGTACGCCGCCGTCCGCGGTGTCCTGCGCGGCTTCGGCGCCTACGCCGGCGAGGTCGTCGTCCGCCAGACCGGCGCCGAGTGGTGGGCGACGGGCGGCGAACACTGGGTGCGCACCCCGGACGGCCGGCTGTGGGACCCCATCGACGAGGCCCGCCGCTGCTACGGCGGTCACGGCTCGCTCCGGCTGCTGTGCCGGGAGGCGACCACCCACCCCTGAGACCGGCCGGGCGGGACGCCGTCCGGCTGTGACACTTCCGCCGGGACCGGCGCTGATGATCGTGAAGGGCGACCGACACGGCCGGAGCGTGTCGCGCCGCGAGGCAGGCGCCACGCAGTGGCCAGGAACTCGGCACGAACGAGGACGGTCTTGGGCCAGGGAGGGGTACCCCGCCGCCCGCAGCCGCGGGACGAGGAGCTGGGCGCGGCCGTCGCGCGGGCCCAGGACGGTGACGAGACCGCCTTCGCGGTGGCCTACCGGATCGTGCACCCCGGACTGCTGGGCTATCTGCGGGGCCTGGTCGGCGAGGAGGCGGAGGACGTCGCCTCCGAGGCATGGCTGGAGATCGCCCGGGACCTCGGCCGGTTCCGGGGCGACGGGGCCGGCTTCCGCGGCTGGACCGCGACCATCGCCCGGCACCGCGCGCTGGACCACCTGCGCCGGCAGCGGTCCCGGCCCCGGCCCGCGCCGCTGGAACAGGACGCCCTGGACCTGCCCGGCCGGCACAGCACCCACGACCAGGCCATGGAGTCGCTGTCCACCGCACGGGCGCTGGAGCTGGTGCGCGCGCTGCCCCGGGACCAGGCCGAGGCGGTGCTGCTGCGGGTGGTCGTCGGCCTCGACGGCCCGGCCGCCGCCCGTGTCCTCGGCAAACGCCCCGGCGCCGTGCGCACGGCCGCCTACCGGGGCCTGCGCCGCCTGGCCCACCGGCTGGCCGCCGACGGCACGCGGGAGGCAGGCTCCGGACGCGGGGTGCGGGTCCGGGACGGGGACGAGCCGGGCTGAACGGCGCGGCGGCCGGCGGCGCGCGTACGCGCCCCCGCGCCGGAGGGGCGGTTCGCCGCCGGGCCGCGGACCGGGCGCGCCGCCGCGGTCGCCAAGGCGAACGGCCGGGGCCGCCACCCCCCACAGGAGAGGCCCCGGCCGTCGCGCGGACGGGCCGAGCACGGCCCGTACTTCCTTCAGCGCCGTGCGTGCCGTTTCTGTCACACCCGGCCACGGCACGTCCTCACCGTGCGCACACGGTGCCCCGGTCACGAGTTAGTTGCATCTTTTACGGACATGGACGAGCGGCCCTTTCACGCCGTAACGTGCCTTTCGCGCCGACCGAAGACAGGCGTAAAGGGAGTGCGGTGCTGGGGGACGACGCGGAGCTGACCGCCGCCGTGCGCGCGGCACAGGGCGGGGACGAGACCGCGTTCCGCACGATGTACCGCGCGGTGCATCCCCGGTTGCTGGGATACGTCCGCACCCTCGTCGGCGACCCGGACGCCGAGGACGTCGCCTCCGAGGCCTGGCTCCAGATCGCCCGCGACCTGGACCGCTTCAGCGGCGACGCCGACCGGTTCCGCGGCTGGGCCGCCCGGATCGCCCGCAACCGCGCCCTGGACCACATCCGCATGCGCGGCCGGCGCCCCGCCATAGGCGGCGACGAGACCGAGCTGACCGGCCGGCCCGCGGAGTCCGACACGGCGGGCGAGGCCATCGAGGCCCTGTCCACCGACAGCGCCCTGTCCCTGATCGCCCGGCTCCCGCAGGACCAGGCCGAGGCGGTCGTCCTGCGCGTGGTCGTCGGCCTGGACGCCAAGACCGCCGCCGAGACGCTCGGCAAACGCGCGGGTGCCGTCCGTACCGCGGCGCACCGCGGGCTGAAACGGCTCGCCGAACTGATCGGCGCGGATCCGGAATCGGCGGGCGGACTCGACGCCCTCCCGCCACAGCGAGAACCGCGCCGTGGCGCGGTGACGTCCGCAACTGTGACGCATACGCGTGCGCGGACGCAGAAGGACATGTGATGGCCGACGAGCAGGGCAAGTGGCTGGACCGTGGGACGGCGGAACGTCTGCTGCGCGGCGAGTCGCCGGAAGCCGTCGCCCCCGCCGCCCGTGACCAGGCCGAAGGCCTCTCCCGGGCGCTTCGCGCACTGTCCGCCGGGGCGGCCCCGGCCACGGGTGAACTCCCCGGTGAGCAGGCCGCCCTGGCCGCGTTCCGCAAGGCCCGCGAGGCCGCCGAGGCGGAGCGCACCGCCGCCGCGCACGCCCCCTCCGCCGCCCGCGCGCCGGCGTCCGGCGCCGACGCCGGTCTGATCCGCGTCACCGGCGCGGACCGTACCGGAATCCCGGCCCGGCGCCCCCGGCTGGTCCGCCCGGCGCGCCTGGCGCTCGCCGCCGCGCTGACCGTCGGCACCCTCGGCGGGGTCGCCGTGGCCGCGGGCAGCGGAGTACTGCCCACGCCGTTCGGCGATGCCGCGCCCCGCCCCGCCGCCTCCGCCACCACCGGTACCGCTACCGGACAGCCACTCGCCTCCGCGTCCCCGCCGGCCGCGCCGGACCCCGGTACGGGTCCCGGCGCCCCGGGTGCCGCGGGTACTCGGGGCGTCCGGCCCGAGGGGAGCGGCGGCAGCGGTCCCGGCGGGACCGGCCGGCCGGAAGACGGCCCCGGCCGGAGCACCGCGCCCGGCTCCGGCGCCCCCTCCGCGCACCCCGGCACCGGATGGCTCCGCCCCGCCGACGCCTGCCGTGCGCTGCGGGACGGCAAGGGCCTGGACGCCGGGCGCCGACGCGCCCTGGAAAACCTGGCGGGCGGCCCCGGCCGGACGACCCGCTACTGCGCGGTCCTGCTGGGCGACGGCGGCCACGCGCCCGGCACCGCGAACGGCCGGAGCGAGGACGCCGGCAAGCAGAAGGAGAAGAAACAAAAGAAGGAGCAGAAGAAGGAGAGGACGGACAAGGGCGGCAAGGGTGACAAGAGTGGCCAAGGGGGTGAGGGGGGTCGCCGGGACGGCGGCCGGGGTGGTGACGACGCCTCCGCCCCTCCCGGCTCCGGTCCCGGCCACGGCGGCCGGCACCGCGGTGGCGCCGCACCCGCCCCCCGTCCCTCCGCCTTCGCCCCCGACCCACCGCGCGGGAAGCGGCCGGACACCGCGCCGGACCCGGCCGGCACCGCGCTCCGACCGGCCCCGTCGGCACGCTCCTGACCTGCGGTTGCGCAGGCCGTAGAAAAATCTCCGCGTCAGGTGTGACGTTTTCGCGGTCCGTGACGCAGTACAGAGTGAGCCGACTGGTCATCGGCCGTCGCACGGAGCCGGGGTTCCCCCCGTACCCAAGGCTCGTGCACCCGGCGGGGGGGGGGGGGGGGGGGGGGGGGGGGGGGGGGGGGGGGGGGGGGGAGAGAGGGGAGGGGGGGGGGGGAGGGGGGGGGGGGGAGATCGGCAGTCCCC
>NZ_JBVJOT010000001.1:0-23433 GCF_055583025.1 Streptomyces sp. NPDC104831 | reverse complement strand
GGTGCCGCCCCCCCCCCCCCCCCCCCCCCCTCCCCCCCCCTCCCCCCCCCCCCCCCCCCCCCCCCCCCCCCCCCCCCCCCCCCGCAGCCTCACCCGGACACGACGACCTTGTCGCCGACCTTCACCTGGGCGAACAGCCGCGCGATCCCCGCCTCGTCCCGCACGTTGACGCAGCCGTGCGAACCGCCCGCGTAGCCGCGCGCCGCGAAGTCGGCCGAGTAGTGCACCGCCTGGCCGCCGCTGAAGAACATCGCGTACGGCATCGGGGAGTGGTAGAGCGTCGACACGTGGTGCCGTGACTTCCAGTAGACCTTGAACACGCCTTCCCGGGTGGGTGTGTACTGCGTGCCGAACCGGACGGACAGCGTGTCGACCGTGCGCCCGTCGATCATCCAGCGCAGCGTCCGGCTGGTCTTGTCGATGCACAGCACCCGGCCGGTCAGACAGCGCGCGTCGGGCGCGGCGGCCGGCCGGCTCTGCGTCGGGTACAGCTCCCGCTGGACCGGCTGGTGCGTCATCGAGCGCAGCCGCTGCCAGGTGACGGTGTCCAGCCGGCCGGTCGGCGGGAGCCCGCGCCTGCCCTGGAAGCCCATGACGGCCCGTTCGGTGCGCGGACCGTAGGTCCCCGTCGGCGCGGCGGACAGCCAGGCCACCTGGCGCAGTCGCGCCTGGAGTTCGCGTACGGCCGGTCCGCTGTCCCCGCGCGCCCACAGCACGCGGGCCGGGGGTGCGGGCGGTGCCTTCGGCGTGGGGGCGGCCGGTGCGGTGCGGGGGACCGGTGGGGGCGCGGTGGCCGGCGGGGCCGGTCTCGTGACCGCCGTCTGGGTGGGCGCGGGAGCGGGACCGGAGGGCAAGTCGACGTGCACCGGCAGGCCGCGCTTGGCGTCGGGGCCCTGCGGCTGCACGGTGCAGCCGCAGAGGGCGGCGAGCGCGGTGGCCGCGGCGGCCGACGCGAGCAGGGCGGCGGGTCTCCCCGTGATCCTCATGCCGGGGATGTTTCCCCGCGCGACCGCCCGCCGAACGGCGGGTTCCGGGCGACTGCCGCCGCACCCCGCCTCCCCCGCGCGGTGCCGTCGCCTGCCGCGCGGCCGGGACCGGCGTTCCCGCGTGACCGGCGCCGGGCGACGGGGCATGGTGGAGGGGTACGCGGCGTAGCGCGGAGGCGGCCATGGCACGCGAGTCGGAATCCGGACTGCCCATCGAGCCGGTCTACGGGCCGCGCGACCTCGCCGGCTGGGACCCGGAACGGAAACTGGGCGAACCGGGCGCGTACCCGTTCACCCGGGGCGTGTACCCGACCATGTACACCGGCCGCCCCTGGACCGTGCGCCAGTACGCCGGCTTCGGCACGGCGGCCGAGTCCAACGCCCGCTACCGGCAGCTGATCGCCCACGGCACCACCGGCCTGTCCGTCGCCTTCGACCTGCCCACCCAGATGGGCCACGACTCCGACGCTCCCCTGGCGCACGGCGAGGTCGGCAGGGTGGGGGTGGCCGTCGACTCGGTGGAGGACATGCGGGCGCTGTTCGACGGCATCCCGCTGGACCGGGTCTCCACGTCCATGACGATCAACGCCCCGGCGGCCCCGCTGCTGCTCCTCTACCAATTGGTCGCCGAGGAACAGGGCGTCGGCGCGGACCGGCTCACCGGAACGGTCCAGAACGACGTGCTGAAGGAGTACATCGCGCGCGGCACGTACATCTTCCCGCCCCGGCCCTCCCTCAGGCTGACGGCCGACGTCTTCCGCTACTGCGCCGGCGAGATCCCGAAGTGGAACACGATCTCGGTCTCCGGCTACCACATGGCCGAGGCGGGCGCGTCCCCCGCGCAGGAGATCGCCTTCACCCTCGCCGACGCCGTCGAGTACGTCCGCACGGCCGTGGCGGCCGGCATGGCGGTGGACGACTTCGCGCCGCGCCTGTCCTTCTTCTTCGTGGCCCGTACGACGCTGCTGGAGGAGGTGGCCAAGTTCCGCGCGGCGCGCCGGATGTGGGCGCGGGTGATGCGCGAGGGGTTCGGCGCGCGAAACCCCCGGTCGTGGATGCTGCGGTTCCACACCCAGACGGCCGGGGTGCAGCTGACGGCCCAGCAGCCGGAGGTGAACCTGGCCCGGGTCGCCGTCCAGGCACTGGCGGCCGTGTTCGGCGGCACCCAGTCCCTGCACGCCAACTCCTTCGACGAGGCGATCGCGCTGCCCACGGAGAAGAGCGCGCGGCTCGCGCTGCGCACCCAGCAGGTGCTGGCCCACGAGACGGACGTGCCGGCGACGGTCGACCCCTTCGCGGGCTCCTACGCCATCGAGCGGATGACGGACGACCTGGAGGAGGCCGCGCTGGACCTGATGCGCCGGGTCGAGGACCTGGGCGGGGCGGTCGCCGCGATCGAGCGGGGCTTCCAGAAGGCCGAGATCGAGCGGAACGCGTACCGGATCGCGCGGGAGACCGAGTCCGGCGAGCGGGTGGTCGTGGGCGTCAACCGGTTCCGGCTCGACGAGGAGGAGCCGTACGCGTCCCTGCGGGTGGACCCGGCGATCGAGGCCCGGCAGGCCGGGCGCCTGGCCCGGCTGCGGGCCGGACGGGACCGGCGGGCGGTGGCGGCGGCGCTGGCCGCGCTGCGCGAGGCGGCCGAGGGGGAGGCCGGGGAGGCCAACGTCCTGTACCCGATGAAGGAGGCGCTGCGGGCCCGGGCGACGGTGGGGGAGGTGTGCGGGGCGCTGCGGGAGGTCTGGGGGAGCCACGTGCCGTCGGACGCGTCGTGAGCCGCGTGCCCCGGCGTCCCGGGGCCCGTACGGCCGGACCGCGCGGGTCCCGCTGCTCGTACCCGCGTGCGACACTCCCCCCATGTTCGGTGTCATCGACCTCCCCACGTACCTCGCGGGCCTGCTCCTGATCGTCCTGCTGCCCGGCCCCAACTCCCTCTACGTCCTGTCCGTCGCCGCCCGCCGCGGCGTACGGGCGGGCTACACCGCGGCCGCCGGCGTGTGGTGCGGCGACACCGTCCTGATGACCCTGTCCGCCGCCGGGGTGGCCTCCCTGCTCCAGGCCAACGACCTGCTGTTCGGGATCGTGAAGTACGCGGGCGCCGGGTATCTGTCCTGGCTGGCGGTAGGGATGCTGCGGGCCGCGTGGCAGATGTGGCGGACCCGCCACGAGCCGGCCGCGAAGGAGACGGAGCCCGTGAAGACCGCCGACGAGCGCCCCTTCCGCCGGGCCCTCGTCGTCAGCCTCTTCAACCCCAAGGCGATCCTGTTCTTCGTCGCCTTCTTCGTCCAGTTCGTGGACCCGGGCTACGCCTACCCCGCCCTCTCCTTCGTCGTCCTCGGCACCTTCGCGCAGGTGGCCAGCTGCCTCTACCTCAGCGCGCTGATATTCGGCGGCACCCGCCTCGCCGCGGCCTTCCGCCGCCGCAAGCGCCTGTCGGCCACGGCCACGTCGGCGGCGGGCGCCCTGTTCCTCGGGTTCGCGGTGAAGCTGTCACTGGCGAGCGCGTGACACCGCGGCCGGCCCCCGCCCGGACGGACGGTCAGGCGTTGGTGCCGACGTGGAGGGTGCCGTCGGGGGTGGCGGTGGCGTAGGTGCCGAAGATGGCGCCGTTGGCGTCGATCTTGCTGCTGCCGCTCCAGGCGCCGGTGGTGCCCTTGCGGACGCGGTCCCAGACCTCGCCGTTGACGACGGCCTCGACGTGCAGGTCGCCGTTGGGCAGGGCGGCGGAGGAGATCTGCGCGACCGCGCCCCCCGCGTCGATCTGCGTGGAGCCGCTCCAGGTGCCGCCCGCGGAACGGGTGCGGTCCCAGACCTCGCCGTTGACAAGGGCCTGGACGTGCAGGGTGCCATCGGGCAGCGCGCTCGCGGCCACGTCCCTGACGGCTCCCCCGGCGTCGATGCGGGTGCTGCCGCTCCAGGTGCCGTCGGCGGAGCGGGTGCGGTCCCAGACCTCGCCGTTCACCAGGGCCTGGACGTGCAGGGTGCCGTCCGGGAGGGCGGCGGAGGAGATGTCGGTGACGGCGCCGCCGCCGTCGACTTTCGTGGAGCCGCTCCAGGTGCCGTTCGCCGCGCGGGTGCGGTCCCAGATCTCGCCGTTGACGAGGGCCTGGACGTGCAGGGTGCCGTCGGGCAGGGCCGCCGACGCGACCCGTGTGATGGCACCCTGGCCGTCGATCTTGGTGGAGTTGCTCCACGCGCCGCCGGCGGCCCGGGCCTTGTCCCAGATCTCGCCGTTGACGAGGGTCTGCACGTGCACGGTGCCGCCCGGGAGCGTCGCCGCCGACACCGCGTTGACGGAGTCGTTGGAGTCGATCAGCGTGGCGTTGGCGTCCCACGGGCCGCCGTCCGGGCGCGAGCGGTCCCAGACCCGGCCGTGCGGGGGCGCGGGCGGGAAGGGGTCGGAGCTGTCGCTGCCGAGTCCGGCCCGCGGTCCGCACACGGGCCAGGCGTTCTCGCCCTGCCCGGCCAGCACCTTCTCGCCGATCAGGATCTGCTCGCCCTTGGTGGCCTGGTGAGGGTAGGCCGCGTACTGCTGCCCGCCGTAGGCGTTCCACGTGGCGAGGCTGAACTGGAGGCCCCCGTAGTACCCGTTGCCCGTGTTGGCACTCCAGTTGCCGCTGCTCTCGCAGTCGGCGACCTTGTCCCAGGTGGTGACCGAGGCGGCCCGGGCGGATCCGGGCAGTGTGCCGACGAGGGCCAGGCCCGCCGCGCAGGCGAGCAGGGCGGCGGTACGGGGGCGGGGGGCGGTGCGGTACGCGGGCATGGCGGACTCCCAGGGGTGAGGTCGGGGGGAAGCCGGTGCCCGGCGGTGGTGACGCCACGGCCGGGCACCGGGTGGACTGTCTGCGGAGGAGCGGGCTCGCCGGCCCGACGTCAGGCGTTGGTGCCGACGTGGAGGGTGCCGTCGGGGGTGGCGGTGGCGTAGGTGCCGAAGATGGCGCCGTTGGCGTCGATCTTGCCGCTGCCGCTCCAGGCGCCGGTGGTGCCCTTGCGGACGCGGTCCCAGACCTCGCCGTTGACGACGGCCTCGACGTGCAGGTCGCCGTTGGGCAGGGCGGCGGAGGAGATCTGCTTGACGGCGCCGCCCGCGTCGATCTGCGTGGAGCCGCTCCAGGTGCCGCCCGCGGAACGGGTGCGGTCCCAGACCTCGCCGTTCACCAGGGCCTGGACGTGCAGCGTGCCGTCGGGCAGGCCGGCGGCCGCCACGTCGGTGACGGCTCCTCCGGCGTCGATGCGGGTGCTGCCGCTCCAGGTGCCGTTCGCCGCGCGGGTGCGGTCCCAGATCTCGCCGTTCACCAGGGCTTGGACGTGCAGGGTGCCGTCCGGGAGGGCGGCTGAGGAGATGTCGGTGACGGCGCCGCCGCCGTCGATCTTCGTGGAGCCGCTCCAGGTGCCGTTCGCCGCGCGGGTGCGGTCCCAGATCTCGCCGTTGACGAGGGCCTGGACGTGCAGCGTGCCGTCGGGCAGGGCCGCCGACGCCACGTCCGTGATGGCGCCCTGGCCGTCGATCTTCGTGGAGCTGCCCCACGTACCGGCGGCGGAGCGGGTGCGGTCCCAGATCTCGCCGTTGACGAGGGTCTGCACGTGCACGGTGCCGCCCGGCAGGGAGGCGGCGGAGGTCGCGTTGATGCCGTCGTTGGAGTCGATCAGCGTGGCACTGGTGTCCCACGGGCCGCCGTCCGGGCGCGAGCGGTCCCACACGCGGCCGTGCGGAAGGCTGGTGTCGCCGACGATGCTCTTCAGTCGCGCGGGCTTGAAGGTGCCGTAGCCCGCGTAGTACGGGTAGTCGATCTTGCGGTAGTGCACGCCCGACGAAGAGAACTCGTAGCCCATGTAGGCGGTGTGGCTGGCGTCGGTCCACGAGGAGAAGAGGGCCACGTGGCCCGCGTTGCCCGAGCTGTCGTTCAGCAGGACGTCACCGGCGAGCAGTTGGTCCTTGCCGATCCACTCGGCCACGCCCTGCGGGACGAACGTGTCGGTGGTGAGGGAGGCACCCAGGTTCCAGGCCATCGAGACGTAGCCGGAGCAGTCGGTGCGGTAACCCTTGTAGTAGGCGCCCTGGTTGTAGTCGAGGCCTATGCCGACCCACGACTTGGCGCGGTTGACGACCTCGCTGCGGGTGATGGCGGGCGAGTCGACGGCCGCCGCGCCCAGGGAACGCTCGCCGGACCGGCCGGGCACGGGAGTGACCGGGCCCTGCCCGGCGCCGCCGTCGGCCCGGGCCGTGGCGCCGGGAGCGGTCGCGGGGGCGGCGACGGCGGACTGGACGGTGCCGAGGAGGCCCGCCGTGGCGAGGGCGACGACCGCGGTCGTGACGCGGCCCCGGCGCTTGATGCTGGTGGAGGACACAGTTCTCCCTCGGGAGGTGGTGGGGAAGGGGATCGTCAGGCGTTGGTGCCGACGTGGAGGGTGCCGTCGGGGGTGGCGGTGGCGTAGGTGCCGAAGATGGCGCCGTTGGCGTCGATCTTGCTGCTGCCGCTCCAGGCGCCGGTGGTGCCCTTGCGGACGCGGTCCCAGACCTCGCCGTTGACGACGGCCTCGACGTGCAGGTCGCCGTTGGGCAGGGCGGCGGAGGAGATCTGCTTGACGGCGCCGCCCGCGTCGACGCGGGTACTGCCGCTCCAGGTGCCGCCCGCGGAGCGGGTGCGGTCCCAGATCTCGCCGTTCACCAGGGTCTGGACGTGCAGCGTGCCGTCCGGCAGGGCACCGGCGGCGAGGTCCTTGACGCCTCCGCCCGCGTCGATGCGGGTGCTGCCGCTCCAGGTGCCGTTCGCCGCGCGGGTGCGGTCCCAGACCTCGCCGTTCACCAGGGCCTGGACGTGCAGCGTGCCGTCCGGGAGGGCGGCGGAGGACACATCGGTGACGGCGCCGCCCGCGTCGATCCTGGTGGCGCTGGACCAGGTGCCGTTCGCCGCGCGGGTGCGGTCCCAGACCTCGCCGTTGACGACCGCCTGGACGTGCAGGGTGCCGTCCGGCAGCGCGGCCGCCGCGATGTCGGTGATGCCGCCCTGGGCGTCGATCTTGCCCGCGTTGCTCCAGGTGCCGCCCGCGGAACGGGTGCGGTCCCAGATCTCACCGTTCACCAGGGTCTCGACGTGCACCGTGCCGTCCGGCAGCGCGGCCGCGGCCACGGCGTTGATGTCGTCGTTGGAGTCGATCAGCGTGGCGTTGGCGTCCCACGGGCCGCCGTCGGGACGCGAGCGGTCCCACACCCGGCCGTGCGGCGCGGCGCTCGCGGAGATCTGGACGTCCAGGTAGTCCTGGTCGATGTTGAGGGTGGTGCCGCCCCAGGTCTCGCCGTGACCGCCCGAGTACTGGTGGATCCGCTGGTGGTCGCTCCACCGCGTGTCCGGCACGCCGGGGTCGTCCGTGTTCGCGACGCCGTTCCACAGCGCGTCGTAGATGACGTCCGGCATCGTGTACGCGCCACCGGCGTTGTCGGCCAGGTCGCGGATCCCCGAGCTGCTGCTGCTGTAGAACCCGGAGTGGTAGCCGCGGGCGTGCAGTTGCTCCGTCCACGCCGAGGCGAAGGCCAGCACCTTGGGGGTGTACGACGAGGAGTACTGCTCCATGTCGTAGTACAGCGTCGAACCGGGGCCGAGTCCCAGCGCCGCCGCGTTGTCGACGGCGTCGGTCGCGGCGCCGATCGCCTGGTTCACGGGCGAGGTGAGGTCGGAGGCCTGGGCGCCGACGTAGATCGGTATGAACCGCCAGCCGGCCGAGGCCTGTTGCTGGACCCAGCCCGCCGTGAGGTTGGGCTGGCCGCACGCCCGCTGCGAGCCGCCGATGTAGATCCCGACCGCGCCGTAGGGCGAGTCGGCCTTCCAGGCGCTCATGGCCGCGGACGAGGGGGCGGCGCAGGCGTCGAAGCCCTTGCCGGTGTAGTTGGTGGCCGTGGCGGGCAGGGCCGTCGCCGCCGCCGCGGGCGCGGAGGCGGGGGCGGGGTCCTCGTCCCGGGGTGCGTCCGCCGGGACGCCGGCCCCGCTCAGCACCCGCCGGACCAGCGCGGGATCGGCGTCGTAGGTCGCCGTGACCGTCACCTTCCCCGACCGGCCCCGGAGTTCGTGGGCGACCGGCTCGGCCACGGTCCCCCGGCGGCCTTCGGGGTTGTCGGCCGGCTCGACGAGAAGGGCCTCGGTACGACCCACCAGATGGCCGGGGCAGTCCTGTTCGGTGCCGGGGCGGCCCAGGTACACCACGTGCCGGTCGAAGCGGACGCAGGTGGTGGGATGTGCGGCGAGGTCGACCACCTTCCAGGAGGCCGGCACGGTGAACTCGTGGCCCCGGTAGGAGAGGTGCCGGGTCGCGGGCCCGCCGTCCGCGTGGACGGGAGCGGTGCCCAGCGCGGTCAGGCCGAGCGCCAGCAGTGCCAGGCCGGCCGCGGCTCTTCGGCGTGTGCCGCGACCGGATGCCTCGAATTCCCCTGCGGACAGGCGCATGAATGTCCCCCTCTTGATCGTCCGGAATCGGGTGTGCGGAACCCGGCTCCTGAAATGACCAAGGAAATGTAGGTGGTGCGCATGAGGGACAAGCGTGCGAGAGTGCGGAACCGGTCACCCTGGTCCGCGCCCGCCGGACAAGACGGACCGATTGGTTCCGCAGTAAATATGTTCATATGGAAACTAGTGATGCCCGATTGAGGAGGGGGCGTGAAGTGCGGGCCGACAAGGGGACGAGCCCGATTCACCTGCCGTTCACGGGGAAATGGGCGCAAACGACGACCCCTCTCCTCACGGCGACCTGCGCGAAGAGCCGGGTGGACGCGGGGTCTTCAGTGCCCTCTTCAGCCGGGGGCCGAATGGTTTCTCCACAAAGCGGTGGATCAGCCAGGCCAGGCCCAGCATGGCGGCGACCGTCGTCAGCAGGGTCGGCCACGGGGCCAGCCCGAGGGGATCGCGCAGGACGCGGATGGCGAACCAGCCCAGGTGCTCGTGGACCAGGTAGAAGGGGTACGTCAGGGCGCCCGCCACGGCCAGCCAGGGCCGGTCGGCCCGGCGGGTCCAGCCCAGGGCGACGGCGGCGACGGCGGCGAAGGCGAGGGTGACGATCAGCATGACGACGTAGGGATCGCGCACCGGACCGTCGCCGGCGCCCTGGTGCCACAGGCCGCGGGCCGCGGTGTACTGGCCGAGCACCCAGGACGTGCCGACGATGCCCCACAGCAGCGGGTCGCCGCCGAAGCGGTGCACGAGGTACAGGGCGAGGCCGCCGATGAAGAAGGGGGCGTAATCCGGCATGACCAGCTGGTCGAGCAGGTCGTTGCCGGCGCTCCGGCACAGGGCCGCCGCCAGCGTCCATCCGGCGCAGAACAGCACCACCCGGCGGTAGGTCACCCCGCGCACGACGACCAGCAGGGCGAACAGCGCGTAGAAGCGGACCTCCGCCCAGAGGGTCCAGCAGACGCCGAGCACGCGCGGTGCCCCCATCGGCTGCTGGAGCATCGTCAGGTTGACCAGGAACTCGTCCGGCCGTACGGCGCGCACCACGTCCGGCAGGGCGAGGGAGGCGGCGGTGACCAGCACCAGGGCGACCCAGTAGGCGGGGTAGAGGCGGGCCACCCGGGAGCGGAAGAAGTCGCCGAGCGTGCGGCCCCAACTGCTCATGCAGATGACGAAACCGCTGATGACGAAGAAGAACTGCACGCCCAGACAGCCGTAGACGGCCACCTGGGACAGGGTCGGGAAGAGCCGGGAGGGAGCCTGGTGCCAGGACTCGGTGACCGTGCCGCCGCGTCCGGTGTAGTGGTAGAGGCAGACCGTCAGCGCGGCCAGCAGCCGCAGTCCGTCCAGGGCGAACAGCCGGCCGTGGCGCGTGCCGGGGGCGGGGCGGGCGGCGGGGGAGGGGGCGGTGGGTCTCTCCGGCGCGGGGGCGGGAGCGGGGGCGGTGGGCAGCGATGCAGACATGGTGTCCGGCGCCTACCCGACCCCGCGCCGGGCATCAGGGAATTGATGTGAATATCCCCGGTGGGAGCGATCGTCTGGCCGTCACTTGGACGAAAGGTAGACGTAAAGAAGCGGGTCCGCACGCGGACCCGCCTCTTGTGATCAGGAACGGTCAGCGGCGTACGGCCCGGCGCAGATTGCGCGCCTTGCGGGCCACGCGGCGGACCGTGGCGTTGCGCGGGATGAACGCCATCTGGACGGGCAGCCCGCCCGGCAGCGCCAGCGCGGTCAGCCGCCTGCGCTTGAAGTAGCGCAGTATCCCGTCGTTCAGGTGCGCGGTGAGGTACGCCGTGGTCTCCTCGCGCAGCCTCGGCAGGATCTTCGGCTGCATCGCGAAGCCGACCGCGCGCACCAGCCCGCCCAGCGCCGTCACGTCCATTCCCGGGCGCTGCCGGGTGACCGCCGTGGCGTCGGCCAGGTCGGGCACCAGCGCGTCCACGACGGTGACGGGGACGCGGTTGCTGTTCTCGAACGGCGTCAGCCGCTCCAGCAGCAACTCCGTGCCGACCCGCGCGACGGGCAGGTGGTACAGCGCGGAGGCGGTCAGCAGCGCGGTGGAGAAGCAGCCGACGACCAGCGCCGGGCGCATCCGCTGGTACAGCACCTCGGCCAGGACCGGCGTGCCGAGCACGGTCAGGTCGACACCGAGCTTCTCCGCCTCCTCCTCCAGGGAGCGGGTGAAGCGGGCCGGCGCGGAGGGGTGCGGCTTGAACACCACCCGCTTGTGGCCGAGCCGCGCCGCGCCGCGCACCATCCGCACGTGCAGGTCCTCCTCCTCCTCGGCGGTGAGGATGTCCAGCGCGGACAGGTACTGGCCCAGCAGCAGCGCCGGCTCCTCCACCTGCGGCAGACCATCGCCGGAGGGCGCCAGTTCGGCCAGCGTCTTGAGGACGGCGGGCGTCGGCACCGTCTCGCCGGGCACGCCGAACTCGGTGAGCAGCAGCGGCTTGAGACCCGGCACCAGATCGAGGTGGAGCACCCGGTCCACGCGGGTGCCGACCAGCGGGTCGATCTTGTTGCGGGTGGGGCCGTAGCTCATCAGGCCGTCGGCGTAGACCGTGACCGGGGCGCCGGTGAAGATCTGCGTGAGCGCGAGCGACGGGTTGACCTGGATCGACTCGACCGCCAACTGCACGTCGTCGTCGCCGAGCCGCCACTCGTGCCGCAGGAACCGTTCCCACAGCGGCATGTCGTCCACGCGGGGCGACCAGCCGCCGGGGTGGAAGGGGAAGATGGTCTCGTTGTACGAGATCACGTCGTCGAAGCGGTCGCGCAGCCGCTCGAAGCCGGGCATCGCGTCCAGCGCGGGCGTCGTCTCGGGCGTGGCCGCGTTGTTGCAGACCAGCAGGATCCGCCGGTCGGCGGGCGCGAAGCAGCCGGAGTCCAGGGCGGCGGCGAGCGTGGCCGTGCCGTACAGCGTCGACGCCTGGAAGATCTGGGTGGTCACGCGGCGGCTCCCGCGGCGACGGAACGGCGGCGCAGCCGGCGCAGCTTGGTGGCGCGCTGCAGGTCCATCGAGTCCAGCGCCTCGTCCAGTACGGCCTGCGGCATGCGCCGCAGCGCGGCGGCGCTCATGGAGGTCAGCTTCTTCGCCACCGTGGGCTCGAACCTTTCGATGGATCCCAGGTGATGGGAGATGATCGCGCAGTAGGTGCGCACGGCCTTCGGCAGCAGGGCGTCGGCGTCCCGGTCCGCGGCGGTCTCCGCGATCACCTGGTCGAACGCGCGGATGAAGTCCAGCTGCCGGACATCGCCGATCTGGGTGAGGGACGAGGCGACGCCGCGCCGGTAGAACACCCCGAGCAGGTTGACCACGGCGAAGGACTCCGCCTCGCGGTGCAGCTTCCAGATCCACGGCCGGTCCTCGGCCGTGCGCAGCCCGTCGGTGAAGTGCAGCAGGCCCCGGTCCAGCAGCCGCCGGTGGTAGATGCCCGCCCACGCGAACGCGTAGTCGACGGAGGTCGAGCGGTCGGCGGGCAGGATCACCTGCCGCGGGTCCAGCACCACGTTGCGCCGGCCCACCGGCACCCGGTGCACACTGCGCGCCCGCGCGGTGCACTGCACGTGGTCGGTGCGCAGGAAGTCGCAGCCCAGGCCCTCGACGGCGGCCAGCAGCCGCTCGTAGTAGCCGGGCGCGAGCCAGTCGTCGCCGTCCAGGAAGGTCACGTATTCGCCGCGCGCCCGGTCTATGCCGGTGTTACGGGCGGTGGCGAGCCCCCCGTTCTGCTCGTGCCGGACCAGTACCGCCCCGGGCAGGTCCCGTTCCGCGCGCGCGAGGATGTCCGGTGTCCCGTCGCGCGAGCAGTCGTCGACGAGAATGAATTCGAAGTCGTCGCGCGTGTTCGCACCGAGGCTCCTCAGTGTGTCGGGCGCGTATTGCTGCACGTTGTAGAACGGCACGATGACGGAGAGCTTGACCACGTCAGGGACGTTAGGCCGCGGTCCGTCATTCGTCTTGACGACTTCCTTGATACGAGGTGAACGAAGCGTGGCGAAGTCGTTAACCAGGCTTGTTCCGGGGCCGATCGCGCCCTGATTCGCCTCCCGTCGATGTGCTGTTAACCGTTTGTTGCATTCCGGTTGGGCGGTTCCTCTCCCGCGCTTCCTAGCGTCTTCGACGTGCCAGCAAGTACTGCGAAGTCCCTGCGGGTCGCCGTCCTCGCGGACTCCGACACCCGGTGGAAGTGGGGCGCGCTCACCGCGCGCCGGATCACTCCCGCGGCTGCCGAGGTCCGGCTCGACGGCTACCTCCTGCGCGGACGCGCCACCCCGACCGCCCGCCAGTTGGAGGAGGTCGGCGTCCGCGCCGACTCCCTGCGCGAGGTCACCGGTGTGGAGTTCCTGCGCGAGATGGGCGAGTCGGCGCCCGACGTCCTCGTCCTCGCCCTCGTCGGCGGCGGCGTCCAGGCGATGCTGCACGGGCTGCGCGCCGCCTGGGGCTCCGGGAAGCGGCCCGTGGTCGTCACCGGCTACGTCGGCGTCGTCTACGAGAAGCTCGCCGACGGACTGCTGCTGCGGCACGGCGCGGACCTCGTCCTCGCCAACTCGGCCCACGACGCGGACCGCTTCCGGGCCGTGTACGAGGGCGTGGGCGCCGACGCCGCCGCGGTCACCGAGGTGGCGCTGCCCTTCCTCGGCGGGGCCCCGTACACCGGCGGACACGACCCGTACACCGTGGTGTTCGCCGCCCAGCCGTCCGTGCCGGACAACCGCCGCGACCGCGCCTACCTGCTGGACCGCCTCATCGGCCACGCCCGCCGCCACCCCGAGCGCGAGGTGCTGCTCAAGCTCCGCTCCAAGCCGGGCGAACACACCACCCACATCGAGGAACTGCCGTACCAGAAGCTGGTCCAGGGCAAGGACCTGCCCGCCAACTTCCGGCTCGTGTACGGGCACATGGGCGAGGTGCTGGACCGCACCGACCTGCTGGTCACGGTCAGCTCCACCGCCGCCCTGGAGGCCCTGCACCGCCGTATCCCCACGGCCGTCCTCACCGACCTCGGGGTGCGCGAGGCGCTCGGCAACCACCACTTCACCGGCTCCGGCTGCCTCGCCTCCTGGGAGCAGCTCGACGCCGGGCACCGGCCGGTGCCCGACGAGGAGTGGGTGGCCCGGCAGGGGGTGGCCGCCGACGGCGGCTACGAAACCGCCTTCGACACGGCCCGCGAACGGATCGCGAAGCTGCTCGACCGGCCCGGCGGGCTGCCGCCCCTCACCCCCTACTACACCCCTGAGACCGCGCCCGGCTACCTGCCCGGCATCCTCGCCCGCCACCACCTCGGCCCCGACGGCGTCCCGCTGCCCGGCGCGCCCGCCGCCGACAAGTCGCCCGGCCCCGTCCGGCAGATCGTCCGCCGCGCCGCCCGCGGCGCCTACCGGCACGGCGTCCAGCGGGTCGCCCCCGTGATCCGGCGGATGGGCGAGCTGTGACCTCATCGCAAGGAGTAGAGCCCATGTCCCACTCGCAAGCGGACCCGGGTATCCCGGTCCGCCGGGTGCTCGCCGTCATCCCCGCGCGCGGCGGCTCCAAGGGCGTGCCCGCGAAGAACCTCGCCCCCGTCGGCGGGGTCCCGCTGGTGGCCCGCGCGGTGCGCGAGTGCCGGGCCACCCGGCTGGTGACCGACGTCGTCGTGTCCACCGACGACCAGGCCATCGCCGCCGCCGCCCGCGAGGCCGGCGCCGAGGTCGTGCTGCGGCCCGCCGCGATCGCCGGGGACACCGCCACCTCGGAGGCCGCCGTCCGGCACGCCATGGACACCCACGAGGCGCTGCACGGCTCGGCCGTCGACGCGGTCCTGCTCGTGCAGTGCACCAGCCCCTTCCTGCTCCGGGAGGACATCGACGGGGTGGCCGCGGCCGTCGTCGAGCACGGCGCCGACACCGCCGTCACCGTGGCCCCCTTCCACGGCTTCGTCTGGCGCGAGGGCGACACCGAGGCCGAGGGCGGGGTGGGCGTCAACCACGACAAGTCCTACCGCCCGCGCCGCCAGGACCGCCCCCAGGACTTCCTGGAGACCGGCGCCGCCTACGCCATGGACGCGGCCGGCTTCCGGGCGCACGGCCACCGCTTCTTCGGCCGCACCGAACTGGTCCGCACCGACCCCGCCCGGGTGCTGGAGATCGACGACCCGCACGACCTGGCCCGGGCCCGCGCCCTCGCGCCGCTCTTCGACGCGGACCGCCCCGGCGCGCTGCCGACCGCCGCCGACGTGGACGCGGTCGTACTGGACTTCGACGGCACCCAGACCGACGACCGGGTGCTGATCGACTCCGACGGACGGGAGTTCGTCGCCGTGCACCGCGGCGACGGCCTCGGCGTCGCGGCCCTCCGCAGGAGCGGCCTGAAGCTGCTGATCCTGTCCACGGAACAGAACCCGGTCGTCGCCGCCCGCGCACGCAAGCTCCAGATCCCCGTGCTGCACGGCATCGACCGGAAAGACCTCGCGCTGAAGCAGTGGTGCGAGGAGCAGGGCATCGCGCCGGAGCGCGTGCTCTACGTCGGCAACGACGTCAACGACCTCCCGTGCTTCGCCCTCGTGGGCTGGCCCGTGGCGGTCGCGAGCGCTCATGACGTCGTGCGCGGCGCCGCACGCGCGGTCACCACCGTCCCCGGCGGTGACGGCGCGGTCCGAGAGATCGCCAGCTGGATCCTCGGCCCCTCTCTCGATTCCCTCCCCAAGTAAGGACACCCCCTGATGAGCACCCACTCCCGTCTGCGCACCTTCGGTACGCGCGAGGTCGGCCCCGGCAAGCCCGTCTACATCTGCGGCGAGATCGGCATCAACCACAACGGTGAGCTGGAGAACGCCTTCAAGCTGATCGACGTGGCCGCCGAGGCCGGCTGCGACGCCGTGAAGTTCCAGAAGCGCACCCCCGAGATCTGCACCCCCCGCGACCAGTGGGACATCGAGCGCGACACCCCCTGGGGCCGGATGACCTACATCGACTACCGCCACCGGGTGGAGTTCGGCGAGGACGAGTACCGGCAGATCGACGCGTACTGCAAGGAGAAGGGGATCGACTGGTTCGCCTCCCCGTGGGACACCGAGGCCGTCGCCTTCCTGGAGAAGTTCGACCTGCCCGCCCACAAGGTGGCGTCCGCGTCCCTGACCGACGACGAGCTGCTGCGCGCCCTGCGCGCGACCGGCCGCACGGTCATCCTCTCCACCGGCATGTCCACCCCGAAGCAGATCCGCCACGCGGTGGAGGTCCTGGGCAGCGACAACATCCTGCTCTGCCACGCCACCTCCACCTACCCGGCCAAGGCCGACGAGCTGAACCTCCGCGTGATCAACACGCTGGAGAAGGAGTACCCGAACGTCCCGATCGGCTACTCCGGCCACGAGACCGGCCTGCAGACCACCCTCGCCGCGGTCGCGCTCGGAGCGACCTTCGTCGAGCGCCACATCACCCTGGACCGCGCCATGTGGGGCTCCGACCAGGCCGCCTCCGTGGAGCCGCAGGGCCTCACCCGCCTGGTCCGCGACATCCGCACCATCGAGGCCTCCCTCGGCGACGGCGTCAAGAAGGTCTACGACTCCGAGCTGGGCCCGATGAAGAAGCTGCGCCGGGTCGCCGGGGCCGTCGCCGAGGCGGAGATCGCCGCGGCGGCCGGCGAGCCGGTCACGGTGTGAATCCAGGTCACTGACGACGGGACGGTCGTACGCCGATGAGCCCCCGCGCCGGTCAGGCCGGCCACCCCGCCCGCACGCTCGCCTTCGTGGAGAGCCCGGTACAGCTGCTGAACGTACTGGAGTGGGCACACCTGCACGGCCGGGAAGCGGCCGTGCAGCCGATAGCGCGGGAGGGGGGCCCCGCCGCGCCGCCGGGCACCGGCGGCACCGGCCCGGACCGGGCGGCCGGCCCGGACGGCACCGCCCCGGGCGCGGCGACCGGCCCGGACCCGGCCCTGGCGGCCCGCCCGGGCGGCACCGACACCGCCACGGCCTCCGCGCCGGCGCGGGCCGTGCCCGCGCCGGACGGACCCGTGCCGGACGGACCCGGGAGCGCCGTGCCCCCGCAGTCCCGGCGTGCCGCCGTCCGGCGGGCGGCGGGGGACGGGGCGCCGGCGGCCGGCGCGGACCTCACCGTCGTCGTGCTGTCCCCGACCGACCCCATGACCCGGGGGCAGCTGCGCCGCATGGCCGACCTGGCCCGGGACGAGGGGTACCGGGTGCGCTGGGAGGAGGCGCGGGGCGGCACCACCGCGCCCTTCCAGACCATCGGCGGGCTGGCGGGCGCCCTGCGCCGGGCCGGCCGCATCGTCATGGGAGACCCCTTCTCCCGCTACGTACAGCTGCTGCTGACGATCACCCGGGCCAAGGACTTGGTCGTGGTCGACGACGGCACCGCGACGATGGAGTTCGTGGGCCAGCTGGCCCGGGGCGAACGCCTGGTCCGCTGGCACCGCAAGGGCGGCCGGCCCGGCGCCCGCGACCTGCTGTTCGCGCCGGTCTCCTCCTCCGCACGGCGCCGCCTCACCCCGAGCGCCCGGCGGCGCGTCGAGGTGTTCTCCTCCATGCCGGTGTCGGAGATCCCGGACGGGGTCACCGTCACCGCCAACGACTTCGCCTGGACCCGCGCCCGCTTCGGCCCGCCCACCGTCACCGCCGGCGCCGACATGGTCGGCACCTCCCTGGTGGAGACCGGGGTGGTGGACGGCGAGCGCTATCTGGAGGCCGTCCGCGCCCTGGCCAGGGCCCACGGCGCCACCCGCTACTTCGCACACCGCCGCGAGAGCCCCGACAAGCTGCGCCGGCTGGCCGCCGAGACGGGGCTGGAGATAGTGCGTCCGGAACTCCCGCTGGAGCTGATCGCCCGGCGCGGTCCCGTCGGCCGGACGATCCTGAGCTTCCCCTCCACGGTCGTCCACACCCTCCCGCTGGCACTGGCCGGCACGGGGGTGCGGGTGGCGGTGTGCGACATCGACCCGGCGTGGCTCACGGACACCGCCTCCCCGCGCGCCCAGGGCTTCCTGTCCGGCGTGACCGGGACGGCCCGCGACGTGCACCGCCTGACGGCGGTGAGCCCGGCGTAGCCCTCCCGGCACCTCGGCAGTCGATCACGAGTCCTGTTTGATTCCCGCCCCGGCCTCAGGGAGCATGACGTGCACCGGTGATCGTTGCCGGGGTAACGGGGTAACGGGGTAACGGGGTAACGGGGAGGACGACACCCATGTCCTGGGACGAGTGGGAGCGGTTAAAGACGGACGCCGCCAACCGGGGGTCCGCGCGCATGCAGCTGAATCAGGCCCCAGAGCCTATCGGGGTGGGCGGCGAGCGGCTGAAGTCGAGCAAGAAGGCATGGACGACGGCCGGCGAGGACACAAAGGGACTCCAGAGCGGCGTCGGCAAGGCGCTCGGCAGGCTGGAGGGCGGGCAGGCCGGGCTGGGCGACACGGACCGCTGCCAGACCGCGGCAGCGCAGAAGGAGTTATACGACTCCTGGAAGGCGTACCTCGACAAGGTCGACAGGCGCTGCGGTGAACTCGGCTCGATCATGCAGTCGTCCGGGATCGACCTGGCGAAGTCGGACGGCGCCGTCAAGGCCGAGCTGGACAAGCTGAAGCCGGAGTACCAGGACACCGACCCGGTCGGTGGCCAGGCGAAGGGCCGGTGACCGGCCCGTGGACATCGCGACGCTGAAGGCGCTCAAGCCCTCCGCATACGAAGAGGCCGCGGACGGGTACCGGGCCACGGGTGACATGGCGAGCACCGCCAAGGACACGGTCGAGAACCAGATATCCGCCGGCATCCGCAACCAGCTCAAGGGCGAGGCGGCCGACGCGGCCCTGCGGGAGCTGAAGGAGCTGGGCGGAAACTTCCACTACATCCAGGCCGAGTGCGCGCTGGCCAGTACCGCGCTGAACGCCTTCGCCATGGAGATGGCCGCCGCCAAGCGGAAGCTGGAGGCTGCGCTGGAAGACGCCGATGCCGCCGGGTGCACGGTCGGCGCGGACGGTTCGGTGTCGTTCCCGGCCGGTGGTGAGGAGGTCGACGGCAAGGTGCCGGAGGGCGGCACCGTGTCCGCCTCCACCAGCTCGACCGATGCGACGGCGAACGCCATCGAGCAGCAGGCCGTCCACCAGCACCCGAACCCGAACTTCGGCAAGGCCATCGGATTCGCGAACCGCATCGGGGACGCGCTGAAGGAGGCAGCGGACGTGGACGCCAAGTGGGCGCCGAAGCTGCGCGCGTTAAAGGCCGACGACGACCTGAAAGTCTCCGGCAAGGACTGGTCCGACGTGAAGTCCGACCAGGACGGGGTGGCCCGGGCGGGCAAGAGATACCTCGACTCCCTGCCGCAGCCGCCCAAGGACGGCACCCCGATGGAGAACGCGGCCTGGTGGAGCGGGCTCACCGACGAGCAGAGGACGGCGTACATCTCCCTGCGCCCCGACAGCGTGGGCAAGCTCGACGGCTTGCCGTCCGCGGTGCGCGACGAGGCCAACCGCATCGTCCTGGACGAGACCCGGGCGCGCTACCAGCTGGAACTCGACTCCATACCGAAGCCGCCGGCGAACGAGTGGACCTACATCCACGGTGGGGGCGGCTGGGCGTCGAAGGTGCACACCGACGAGTGGATGGAGTGGCACAAGAAGTACGGCGAGCGCTACGAGCACCTCACCAAGTCACTCCAGGGCATGAACAGCATCCAGGAGCGCTTCGACTCGACCGGCACGGCCACCGACAAGGATCACAAGGGCCTGCCGGAGGCGTACCTGCTGGGATTCGACGCAGAGGGCAACGGCCGGGCGATCGTCGCCAACGGGAACCCGGACACGGCCCGGCACCAGGCCGTCTACGTGCCGGGTACGACCTCGAACCTCGGCAACATCGACGGCAACATCGACCGGATGACCTCCACCTGGCGTGTGGCCACCGACGAGGCCGACGGCCAGCCCGTCTCGACGATCACCTGGCTCGGCTACGACGCCCCGCAGGACATCGTGAAGGACTCGCCGTTCCGGCACTACGCGGATGACGGCGCACCGGCCTTCAACCGCTTCCTCGATGGACTGGAGGCCTCGCACACCGGCGAGACCCCGCCGCACCGCACCGTGATCGGACACTCGTACGGCACCACCCTCGTCGGCTCGGCCGCCGACCATGGCACCCTGAATGCGGACGACGTGATCACCGCGGGCAGCCCCGGCGTCACGGTGCCCAAGGCGGAGCAGCTCGACGTGCCCAAGGGCCACGTGTGGAACGAGGAGGCCGACGGGGACGTCGTACCCGACATCGGCCGTTTCGGCCACGGCGGCACTGACTGGGACGGCCCCTGGACCGTGCCGAGCGACGAGCGGTTCGGGGCCAAGCAGATGACCACGGACACCAAGGGGCACAGTGGCTACTGGGACGAGGGCTCCGACAGCCTTCTCAACCAGGCTCTCGTCGTCGCGGGCCACGGAGACGACGCCGAACTGAAGGCACCCACCCCGACCTGGAAGTACACCCGTTAGGCAGAGCGAGGCCCGACCATTGTGAAACGCCATCTGAGCGCCTCCGCGCTCCTCGTGTCCACCGTCCTCACCACTCTCACCGGATGCAGCATGACCTCCAGCACGGAATCCGGCGACACCCCCTCCGCCGGCACCAGCACGTCCCAGGACGCCGCCGCCGAGGTGCAGAAGGTGTCCAGTCGGCTGTACGACCTGATCGGGGTCAAGGGGAGGGCCTCCGAGGGCAGCCCCGGCGTCCAGGACTGCGGGGACAAGGACCGGGACACGTACTTCCGGATCTTCCACAAGTGGAGCTTCTATCCCGCCTCGGCGGACGACCTCGACGTCGCCATGCGGAACCTCAGGGAGGGGCTGCCCGGGCAGGGCTGGAAGATCGTCGAGTACGGCCCCGACAACAGCGCCAACAAGAACCTCACCCTGATCGCCGACAACGACGAGCAGAAGGCCGGTGTCCACATCACCCGGATGGAGAAGAGGGACCCGCCCAAGCTCAGCCTGATGCTCGTCTCCGGCTGCTACCGGGTGCCGGACGGGCAGCGGGTCGAGCACTTCTAGGACGGCGACGGGGCGGGTACGGACGAGGTCCCTGGGGCTCGGTTCCTCGATACGGCGCGCGTGATCCCGCCGAGGCGTGGTATGCGTGGAGGAGGAAAACAAGGGTTTTACCCGCCAGAGTCCGCAGCCATGCGTCCGCCGGTCAGATTTACGTCCCCTAACGGACTGAACTTTCGTTGTTTCGGGGGTAGTTGATCAGTGGACGTCCTACGCTTCAGAGGGTGAAGCAATTGATGTCCCAAGAGTCCGAGGCCGGCCTTTCGGGGGATGTGCTCCCCGGCGTGCTGAGCGAGTCCCTGCACGCCGAACTCGTCGCCTTCCGGCGCGACTTGCACATGCACCCCGAGCTGGGCAACCAGGAGTTCCGAACGACCGCAGCGATCAAGGAGCGGCTGGAGCAGGCCGGGCTCAGGCCCCGTGTGATGGGCTCCGGCACCGGACTCGTCTGTGACATCGGGCTCACGGAGGGCGAGCGCCCCAAGGCGCCGATGCTCGCGCTGCGCGCCGACATCGACGCGCTGCCCATCCCGGACACCAAGGACGGCTGCCCGTACCGCTCGACCGTGCCGGACCGGGCCCACGCCTGCGGCCACGACGTGCACACCACCGTCGTCCTCGGCGCCGGGCTGGTCCTCGCCGACCTGCACGCCAAGGGCCTGCTGCCGCGTCCGGTGCGGCTGATCTTCCAGCCCGCCGAGGAGGTGCTGCCCGGCGGGGCCCTGTCCTCCATCGACGACGGCGCGCTCGCCGGAGTCGGCCGGATCCTCGCCGTGCACTGCGACCCCAGGGTGGAGGCCGGGAAGGTCGGGCTGCGGCACGGGCCGATCACCAGCGCCTGCGACTGCCTGGAGGTCTCCCTCGACGGCCCCGGCGGGCACACCGCCCGCCCGCACCTGACCACCGACCTGGTCACCGCCGCCGCCCGGGTCGCCGTCGACGTGCCCGCGCTGATCGCCCGCCGGGTCGACACCCGCGTCGGCCTCGCCCTCACCTGGGGCCGGATCGAGTCCGGGCACGCCCCGAACGTGGTCCCGCAGCACGCGGAGCTGTCCGGGACGGTGCGCTGCCTGGACCTGGAGACCTGGCGGGAGGCCCCCGACATCGTGCACGCGGCGATCGACGAGGTCGCCACCCTGCACCGGGCCAAGTCCGAGATCACCTATGTGCGCGGGGTGCCGCCGGTCGTCAACGACCGGGCGTCCACCGAACTGCTGCGCCGGGCCATGGTCGCCCGGCGCGGCACCAAGTCGGTGGAGAGCACCCAGCAGAGCCTCGGCGGCGAGGACTTCTCCTGGTACCTGGAGCACGTGCCGGGCGCGCTGGCCCGGCTCGGCGTGCGCCGGCCCGGCGAGCACCGGGTCCGCGACCTGCACCAGGGCGACTTCGACGCCGACGAGCACGCGATCACGGTGGGCGTGGAGATGTTCACCGCCGCCGCGTTCCTGGACCCCACGACGGACGGGGACTGACCCGGGACGGCGGTGCGGAGGGCCCCGCACGGCCGGTGCGGGGAAGGCCGCAGGGCCGTCGCCGCGGGGGCGGCCGGACGGAGCGGGGGCCGTACCCCCTCCGGCGCAATACGGACGCGAGCCATTCGCGCACGGTCGGCGACACGGGCGGTATACGACCGGGAGTCCGAGTTCGGGC
Source organism: Streptomyces sp. NPDC104831 (assembly GCF_055583025.1). Taxonomy (NCBI): domain Bacteria; kingdom Bacillati; phylum Actinomycetota; class Actinomycetes; order Kitasatosporales; family Streptomycetaceae; genus Streptomyces; species Streptomyces sp. NPDC104831. Next base: position 1,345 of record NZ_JBVJOT010000001.1, on the reverse strand, counting down.
GGTGTTTGCCTCGAATCTATAACGGCTTCGCGAGAGGGTTTTTTGCGACATCTACGCGCGTTACGATGCCGCGAAGCCGACGCCGAACGGGCGACTCGGCCGGGGTACCGACATGGTGCTCCCATCAAGCGCCGACATGGCGCTCAGGTCAGGTGAAGGAGCCTTCCCGTGCGCCGGGTAGCCAAGCTTTCTGCTGCGTGTATCGCGTCCGCAGCTCTCGCCGTGACTGCCACTGCCTGTGGCAGCACCTCCTCCGAGAAGGAGTCCCCCTCGTCGTCCGCCGGCGGCGGCAAGGGCGTCAAGGTCGGCCTCGCCTTCGACGTCGGCGGCCGTGGCGACCGTTCCTTCAACGACTCCGCCGCCCGCGGCGCCGACAAGGCGAAGACGGAGTTCGGCGGCGAGATCAAGGAGCTGACCGCCAAGACCTCGGACACCGAGGCCGACCGCGAGCAGCGCCTGTCGGACCTGGCGGAGGCCGGCTACAACCCGATCGTCGGCATCGGCTACGCCTACGCCGCCTCCATGACCAAGGTCGCCGCGAAGTACCCGAAGACCAGCTTCGGCATCGTCGACTCGGTGGTGGACGGCAAGAACGTCAACAGCATCACCTTCACCGAGGAGCAGGGCTCCTACCTGGCCGGTGTCGCCGCCGCGCTGAAGAGCAAGTCGAAGCACGTCGGCTTCATCGGCGGTGTCGACGTCCCGCTGATCAAGAAGTTCGAGGCGGGCTACGTCCAGGGCGTCAAGGACACCGACCCGAAGATCAAGGTCGACACGCAGTACCTGTCCCACGGCTCGGACACCTCCGGCTTCGCCAGCCCCGACAAGGGCAAGGAGGCCGCGCAGGGCATGCTGGACAACGGCGCGGACGTCGTCTACACGGCGGCCGGCTCCTCCGGCAACGGCGCCATCGAGGCCGTCGCCGGCAAGAAGGGCGCCTGGGCGATCGGCGTGGACTCGGACCAGTACAACGTCCCGGGTCTGGCCAAGTACAAGAACTCGATCCTGACCTCCATGGTCAAGAACGTGGACCTCGGCGTGTACGACTTCGTCAAGTCGGTCCGCGACGGCAAGCCGCTGAGCGGCACCCACACCTACGCGCTCGCCCAGGACGGCGTGAAGCTGTCCCAGAGCGGCGGCTTCATCGACGACATCCAGGCCAAGCTGGACGCGGCGAAGAAGAAGATCGTCGACGGCTCCATCAAGGTCAAGACCACCCCGTGACCTGAGGGGTCCGACCGGACCCGGGCTCGGGGGGGGGGGGGGGGGGGGGGGGGGGGGGGGGGGGGGGGGGGGGGGGGGGGGGGGGGGGGGGGGGGGGGGGGGGGGGGGGGGGGGGGGGGGG